>CAZVHO010000022.1:0-14532 GCA_964627515.1 uncultured Thermodesulfobacteriota bacterium
TTCTTCGCGCCTTTGCGGTGAAAAAAACTCTCTTTTCAAACAACTAAAGTGTTACGGTTTTTCACGTTTGAAACATGCATCTTGCAACTTGAAACTTCATTTTCGAACAAATTTTGAGCTTTCAGCTTTGAGCTTTGAGCCTCGAGCTTTTTTTTCGTATGGATGCCATAAAAACCCATAATCTAACCAAATCTTTCAGCGGCCTGACCGCTGTGGACCGCCTGAACTTTTCCATCGCCGAGGGCGAGATCTTCGGGCTGGTGGGGCCGGACGGGGCAGGCAAGACCACGACCATGAGGTTACTTACGGCCATCATGGAACCCACCTCCGGAGAGGCATGGATCGTCGGCCGCCAAACCGTAAAAGAGGCCGAGGCCATCAAAGAAGAAATCGGCTATATGAGCCAGCGATTCGGCCTTTACCCGGACCTGACGGTCATGGAAAACATCCAGTTTTATGCCGACATTTACGGAGTTCCCAAAAAAGAACGGAAAGAAAAGATCGACCGTCTGCTGGATTTCAGTAATCTGACCCCCTTCAAAAAACGGTTGGCCGGGAATCTCTCCGGTGGAATGAAACAAAAATTAGGACTGACCTGTGCCCTGATTCATACCCCCAGGGTACTTTTTCTCGATGAGCCGACCAATGGCGTGGACCCGGTATCCCGTCGTGATTTCTGGCGCATCCTCTATCAATTGCTTCAGGAGAAGGTCACTATCTTTGTCTCCACCGCTTATCTGGATGAAGCCGAAAGGTGCCATCGGGTGGGGCTTATTCATCAAGGCCGGCTTTTGGCTTGCGGCACTCCGGAGGAACTTAAAAAACTGATGCCCGATACGATCCTGGAAATCCGCTCTCCCCTGCCCCGCAAGGGCACGGCTTTGTTACGGCAGCACTATCCAAGTAATTCGGTCGGTCTTTTTGGAGACCGCATCCACCTGAGTACCCGGGAGCCGGATCAAGATATCCCCCAGGTTCAAAAAATTTTGGCCGAAGCCGGATGGCCGGGTTTGGAGATCCGGCAAGTCGAACCCACCCTGGAAGATGTCTTTATATCTGTGGTGGCTGAAAAAAGAGAAGGGTCGGGCCATGGGATCGGTTAGCAATGGGAAGGCCGTTGTTGTCAGGGATCTGGAAAAGCGTTTTGGAAATTTCATGGCCGTTAATCGAGTCAGCTTTGAGGTGGAAAAGGGGGAAATTTTTGGATTCCTTGGCCCTAACGGGGCCGGAAAATCAACGACCATTCGTATCCTCTGCGGTCTCCTTACGCCCACCAAGGGGAGCGGAACGGTCGGGGGATTTGATATTCAACGGGAGGCTGAAAAAATCAAAGCCCATATCGGTTATATGAGCCAGAAATTTTCCCTCTATGAAGACCTGACGGTGGAGGAAAACATCAATTTCTACAGTGGTATCTATAATATTTCCGAGATGAAGAAGAAGGAACGGAAAGAATGGGTGCTTCGGATGGCCGATCTCTTGGACCATCGGCATTCCCGGACGGCCCTGCTTTCCGGAGGCTGGAAACAGCGTCTGGCCCTGGGGTGTGCCATCCTCCACGAACCGCCCATCATTTTTCTGGATGAACCTACCTCCGGGGTGGACCCCATCAGCCGCCGGCGGTTTTGGGATTTGATCTATGAACTTTCCGGAAAGGGGGTAACGGTTTTTGTAACTACCCATTACATGGATGAAGCCGAATACTGCGACCGCATCGGTTTGATCTACCGGGGAGAGCTGATCGCCCTGGGGAGTCCTGAAGTCCTGAAGAGCGAACAGATGCCGGAGGATGTCCTGGAATGTCTGTGCGGACGTCCGCAGGAAGCACTATTCGTTCTGGAACATATACCCGGTGTCAAGGAAGCGGCTTTATTCGGCAAGGGGCTTCACCTGGTGGTCGAAAAGGCGGAAACGGTTTTAGATACCATTCGTCAAACCCTGATGACCCAGGGGTTTGAGGTGTCGAGTCTTGAAAAAATCCGTCCTTCCCTGGAAGATGTCTTTGTCTCCTTGATCGAGGCCCGGGACCGGGCCGAAGCCCCTCAAATAGAGGTGCGGAAATGAAACTGATGCGCACCTGGGCCATGGCCCGCAAAGAGTTCATCCACATTTTCCGTGATCCCAGAAGTCTGGGCATGGGCATCGCCATTCCCATGATCATGCTGATCCTCTTCGGCTATGCCCTGACCCTGGATGTCGATAAGGTGCCTCTGGTCATCTGGGATCAGAACCGATCCCAGGTCAGCCGGGAGTTTATCAGCCGTTTTGTGGGTTCCCGTTATTTTTCCCTCCAAGGTTTTGTGGATAAATACGGGGAGGTGGAAGAAGCCATTGACTCCCGACGGGCACTGGTTTCCCTGATTATCCCGCCGGACTTTTCCTGCCGGCTGGTTTCCGGCAGATCATCCCCCGTCCAATTGATCGTTGATGGAAGCGATTCCAATACGGCCACTATCGCCATGGGTTATGCCGAAGGAATCGCCCTCGCCTACTCTCAGGATATGGCCCTGAAAGAGATCCGGCGAAGGGGGGGAGAAAAGGTTATAAACCCTATCGATTTTCAACCCCGGGTCTGGTTTAATGCCGATCTGGAATCCAAAAACTATATTATTCCGGGGTTGATTGCCGTGATTATGATGGTGATTGCCGCCTTGTTGACTTCTTTAACGGTAGCCCGGGAGTGGGAACAGGGGACCATGGAACAATTGATATCCACGCCGGTCAAGCCCCAGGAACTGATCCTCGGAAAACTGTTTCCCTATTTTGTTATCGGCCTCTTTGACGTCCTTCTGGCTGTTTTGATGGGAGAGTTTCTCTTTCATGTGCCGCTCCGGGGAAATCCGGCTTTGATTTTCGGTCAGGCGGCGGTTTTTTTAATCGGGACCTTGTCTCTCGGTCTTCTGATCAGCATCGTCACCAAGAGTCAACTGTTGGCCAGCCAGTTGGCCATGGTGGCCACCTTTTTGCCGGCCTTTCTGCTCTCGGGTTTTGCCTACCCGATCCGCAGTATGCCCGAGGTGTTGCAATGGATCACCTACCTTGTCCCGGCCAAGTATTTCGTAACCCTGTTAAAAGGGATCTATTTAAAAGGCGTGGGACCCAGGGTTTTGGCCGTGGAAGGCCTGTTTCTGGGTTTTTTTGCCCTGTTGATGTTCATCCTGGCCAACAAGAAATTTAAAAAGAAACTGGATTAATCATGCTTGAGCGCATCAAACAGATCCTGATCAAGGAATTTATCCAGATTTTTCGCGATCCCAGAGCCAGGGGTATTGTTTTCGTCATGCCTATCTTTCAGGTGATCATTTTCGGCTATGCGGTAACGACCGATGTCAAGCAGGTGGCCACGGCTGTTTATGATCGGGATAACAGCACCCATAGTCGGGAGGTGGTGGCCCGCCTGGTCAAATCCGGATATTTCGAGGTTAAAGAATTCGTACATCAGGAAATGCAGATCCAAGACCTGCTGGATCGTGGCCGGGTGCAAGCCCTGGTGCGCATCAACAAGGGCTTTAGTCAAGCTCTGAACTTCGGAGAAAAAGCCCCGATCCAACTCATTGTGGACGGAACCGATTCCAACACTGCGGCCATAGTCCTCAATTACAGCAATAAAATTATTGCCCGGTATGCCCTGGAAATTCAGGCCAACCGTTCCACCCGCCTTTTCGGCAGCAGCCCGTCCTTTGGCCGGGTGGAACTTTTGACCCGGGCCTGGTTTAATGAAAACCTGGAGAGCCGGAATTTTTATGTGCCCGGAGTGATCGCCTTGCTGGTCATGCTCATTACCCTTTTGTTGACCAGCATGGCCGTGGTTCGGGAAAAAGAGATCGGGACTATGGAACAGATCATGGTCACTCCCATTACCCCCCGGGAGTTTATTTTAGGAAAGACGGTGCCCTTCGCCCTGATCAGTTTTATTGATGTGATTCTGATTACCCTGGTCGGCGTTTTCTGGTTTGAAGTGCCCATCCGGGGAAATCTCTTGCTTCTTTTACTTTCCACCGGGCTGTATGTGATGACTACCCTGGGGATAGGGCTTCTCATTTCCACCATCAGCCGGACCCAGCAGCAGGCCATGATGAGCGCCTTCTTTTTCCAATTCCCGGCGGTCTTGCTTTCCGGATTTGTCTTCCCTATTGCCAATATGCCGGAAGTTGTCCAGTGGCTCACTTATTTCAACCCTTTGCGCTATTTTTTAGTGATCATCCGGGGAATTTTTTTAAAAGGGGTGGGCCTTTTTATCCTTTGGCCCCACATGCTGGTTTTAGCCATCATGGGTTCTATGATCCTCTGGCTGGCTTCAAAGCGATTTCGCAAAACCCTGGTTTGATACAGTGTTGATTTCGGATTTCGGAATAAAAAACAATTCTTGGGGCATGAGGGATTGGTTCGAAAATTAAGTTTTCAGTTGCAAGATACAAGATACAAGTTTTAAGACCTTAAACCCTGCACCTTGTACCTTGAACCTTGTACCTATTTTCATGCTTCGTGGCGTCCTGCTGGGCATGAGGTTTAACACGTGAGGGAGACGCAGATGTTGAAACGAAACCTGTCTATAATAATCGCCGTGGGGATGGCCTTCTTGTGGGCCTGGGCGGCCTACGCCGGAGAGACTGATCCAGCCCCTGACCACCCCCTGACCCTGGCCGATTGTATCCGGATTGCTCTGGATAAAAACCCCTCCAACCGGATCGCCCAGGAAGGGGTGATCTCGACCAGGGAGACCGTGGGCGAGACCCGGGCACCCTACTATCCGGAGCTGGGTTTGCAGACCGCCTATAAACGCTGGCAAGGCCATGCCTTTCTGCCGAGCGGTCTTTCCATACCCGGCCGGACCCTGCCAACGATTATCGGCCCCACCGATGACTGGATGGCCGGACTCAATGCCCGATATACCTTGTTTGACAGCGGTCGGCGGCAAGCCGAATATCAATCGGCTTTAGCCAGGCAAGGGGTGGCTGAGGAAGAAAAGGCCAGGATCGTTCAGGATCTGATACTCAGTGTTTATCAGGGGTTTTATGGATTGGCCGCGGCCATGGAAACCCTTAACGTGGCCGGAAAAAATCTGAACCGGGCCAGGGACCATGTCCGGTTGGCCAAAGAACGAAAGGCCGCCGGAGCGGTCTCCCGGGCTGATGTACTCCGGGTCCAGGTGGAGACCTCCAATGCCGAGCTGGACCTGGTCAGAGCTCAAAGCCTGGTCCGCGTTTCCAGGGGCAATTTGAATACGGCCATGGGATTATCTGCGGAAGGGTCTCTCGAAGTCGACACCGAAACAGGGGAGATAGGTTCTCCGGATTCGATAGACCTTTTAAAAGCCCTGGGCCAGGCGGTTCATAACCGACCGGAAATCAAGGCCGCCCTGAAACGCATCGAAGCCCAACAAGGTGGAGTGGAAGCCGCCAGGAGCACTTTTGGCCCTAAGGTGCGGGCCGAAGGCAGTTACGGCTGGCGGGACTCAAACTTCCTCCCCAAGGATGAAGAGTGGTTAGCCGGGATTATCATCGAATGGCCTCTTTTTACCGGTTTTTCCCGAAAACACCGCCTGGCCAGGGCCAAGGCCGAGGTCTTTAAAGAAGAGGCCGAAGCCCAGCGGCTCCTGTTAAGGGTAAAACAAGAGGTCTTGAACGCCCATTCCAGACTTAAAGAAACCTATGAAGCGGTTCAAACCACAAAGATGTTGATTCAGGATGCTGAGGAGAGTTTGCGGATGGCCAGGGAACGTTATGAAGTTGGGGCCGGAACCATCACCGATCTATTGGATGCCCAGACGGCCCTGGCCCGGGCCCAGGCCACTCAGGTCGAAGCCGGATGGGACTATCATTTAGCCCAGGCGGTCTTCCAGCGATCCCTTGGGTTGTTGGACGTCAAAACCAAACCCTAAATTTTTATAGACCCGTCGTCTTCGCCTGTGTCCAACACTTCCCGCACCTTCCTGGCTAAGGCCTCGGGAGTGAAGGGTTTCTGCAAAAAAGCCGCCTTGGTCTCAAAAAAGCCATGATGGTCAATGGCCTCTTCGGTATATCCGGACATATAAAGCACCTTGATGTCAGGTCTCCAGGACCATATCTGTTCGACCATCTGCCTGCCGCTTATCCCCGGCATGACCACATCCGTCAGAACAAGATGAATCGGATGGTTGACCTCCTGCCGGACAAGACTAAGACCTTCTTCCCCATTGACGGCCTCTAATACCCGGTAGCCATATCTCTGGAGGATCGTGGTAGCCAAGGTCCGGACCATTTTTTCGTCTTCCACCAGCAAGATGGTTTCAATGCCTTTAGGCGGTTTGATGTCGTCCAGGACAGTCGGGTGAGGCTCTGGACTGTGTTTAAAAAAGCTGTCGCGGCCTCAGAAAATATAACAATCATTCCTATCAACTGCCAGGGAGTTAAAAATTTCGCTTTATTAAGAAATGACCGGGCCATACTTACTTCCTCATAATTTTTTTACATTCCGGGAGAGGCTGAACTTGGACCTGTTCGGAATCAGCTTAAGGGGACCCCATTGGACCTTCCGGGAAGAACGAAGGGAAAAATATCAGGCATAAAGGTCCACAGTATAGTTCATCCGCCGTTGATTTCCAGCCATTTTTTGGTAAAGGGAAATGGCCTTGCCAGGGGGTGTATCGGCCCATTCAGGAAAATCGCTTGACTGGTCAATGAGATCCGAAACCTCCGGATATTCAACGTCAATAAAGATATTATTCCAGGCAGGGATAAATTTTTGGGTAAGAATGATTGGGGGGGATGGCCAAGAGGGCGAGGAATCCTCTTGGAGGAACGGCCTCACTCGGTCCCCTCTACCCCTAAAGGGGATGCTCAGGGAGCCTGATGGTATAAGGGGAAAATCCATTAAAATTCAGATCCGTTGATGGTTAACAGCCTGAATTATTGTTTAAAAAATTACTGATCCGATCTTTTTAAGTTTATAATTTTATCATTATTTATTTATTAAGTCCACAAAAAAACTTATTTTTTTCCCCTTTATTCTTGGTCTTTCTCTTCCCGATTACCCGAATCATTAATTCCTCCGTGAATGAATTTCCTTATTCAGGTTCCGGAAGACCTCGGTAATGAGATCCTCGTCACCCCTATGGTCCTCCAGGGCCTGTGAGGAGAGGGAAAGGTTGTGGTCCGGGTTAGGATCATTTCTCAGAGTCAAAGTAAGACTTCGACCGAAATCGGGAGGTCCCTCTTTCTGGTTTAGCTTTTCCCTGCGGAACTCATTTCCACCCCCATCCCGGTATATCAGTTCATCCGTATCCCAGTCATATTCCGGAATATCCGGGCAGTTCCACCTGTCCTGGAAGAACTGATAAAAAGGAACGTAGAGGCTCCCTGGATTCTGGCCATGTTTGAAAACATATTTTGGTATGGTCTCGACATCCAGGCCTATCTGATAATGCTGAAACCAGAGATAGTCGCCCAGGATCGTGAGCTTAACAAAAGGAGTATCGTCGTAGAGTTTCAGCCGGATGTTTTTTTTTGCGGCCTTGAGTTCCTTGAGATAATCGATACTCTTCCGGATCTGTTCCCCGAACCCTTCAGGGCTCATCCCGGGATCCAGGACATTCTTTGGCTCTGTCCCTGGACAGGCGCCTGCACTGTTAGGATTTAGGAGCATGATCTTGGCTTCCCGGCACTGCTGAATTACTTGGGCCAATTCTCCTTGAGATTCAACAAAAGTCCTGAAGCCTGTTAAACGGAGGACCATTATATCTCTGGCGAATCCCTGCCTCTCCTTTAATCTTCTGATCCTTCTGCGCGTCAAGATTCCCCTGGCCGGTGTGACCAAAACCAGCCCGGCCCTTCGAGCCATAGCAGCCAGTTTCTTATTCCTCCAGCTCATTCCAATGAAATTGGAAAAAAGGATGAGAAGGACCGCCAGGACAATTTCCACAGAGGCCAGAAACATTTTTTCGTTTCCGATGAAAGACCAATAGATCAGCAGCTTCCCTGCGATAAAACTCACCCACAAGGGCATGGACAATACAATAGAAACACTTAAGGCAATGATAAACAGGTGGTAGAACAGATGGGTCGAACCTTTGACCCAGTCCCCCAAAGAATTTTTTGGGGGACCGGCAGTCTTTCTATTTTTTAACCAGCCGGGTTTCTTCATCGCAGTCTCTTGGACAATCAACATCTCCCGGTTGGAAGCTCACTAACGCCTCCGGAAATTTTAGGACTATTCCCCCAGAAGGGCAAACCCTCCGGGATTTCCTTTTCCGTTACTGTTTGATGATCCAATATGGCTATCTTCTGCGGTTCCGAGATGATCAAATCAAATTTTTCGTTTTTAAGCATCAGCAGAGCGTCTTCCAGAGGGAGGTTGGATTTAATAAGGGCCCCCTCACGAATAATGATGTAAATTACTTGCCAACTTGGATTGATATGCAAAATCTTTATGAGCTTTTTCATTTTTTTCCTCCTCTAATCAGATTCTCATAAACTCCATCAGGAAAGGGCGATCAAAGCCGCAATAATCAGATAAGCGACATCGGCTCTGGCCGTCCGGTCTTCCGAGATGCGTTCGGAAAGGGAAACGATCAGCCGTGTTTGCTTTTCGTCCAGGGAAAGCAGTTTTTCCCGTGCTTTCTCCATGAGTTGTTGATCTCCGATTTTTCGTTCCAAAAAAGACAGGATCTTGATCTGATCTTTTTCAGAAACGGTAACAGCCGCATAGTGCATTCCAATACCGGCAGAAACCATAGTTGAATTCATAAGAACGACCAGCAACCCCAGAACCAGGCACCAAGCCCATCCGTACTTTTTCAACCTTTTCCGTTTCATCATTATTGGTCCCTTTTAACTTAAAAACGCCGAGACACGTCCGATCAATTCATCCCTGGAAAACGGTTTATCCAGAAAATCAATATGGTACTTGCTTTTTTCGTCCTCAAGAAGGGCATAGAACTGACTCAAGTTGCCGCTCATATAGATCGTCTTCACGGTGGGATCATGTTCCCGGATGTGGTTCATCAGTTCGAAGCCGTTTTCTCCGGGCATCTGGATATCGGTAATCACCAGGTCCGGTCGGAACTGGATATAATTCAAAAACCCATCCGGCCCGTTCAGAGCCAATCGTACTTCAAATCCTTCAAGTTCCAACATAAACTGGACAACTGAGGCCACTGCCTGATTATCATCGACGATTAATATCTTCATTTGGTCTACCTCCCTTGATTAATTGGGTTAACCTTTAAATAAGCAAGGGATGTGCCAATAGTTTATATCTATATATCTTATTGAATCTATTTGATTATTTTCAACAGAACGGTTTTGAAATTTATAGATTGAAGGTTTTCACCTACAGATCAGAGGAGAGAGCGTAGATTAAACCCTACGGTTTACCTTGATTTCTTAAAATCTTCTATTTTCAGATTATGTTTCTTGAGGAGATCGTAAAAGTCGGCGCGATATTTTCCCGCCAGTTTGGCGGCTTTGGTTATATTTCCCTTACAGATTGAGAGAAGGTGGATCAGATAGCTTTTTTCATAGGCGTTCCTGGCCTCTTTGAGGGGTTGCAAGGTCGTTGAGGAGGCAACACCTTTGGTCTGCTGAAGAATAAGATCTTCAGAGATGATGTCTTGCTGGGTCATGGCCAGGGCATACTCGATGGTATTCTCCAATTCTCTTACATTCCCCGGCCAATCATAGAGCATCATTTTTTGCATGGCCAACGGGGCCAGTCCTTTGACCTCTTTATTCATCTGTTGGGCGAACTTTTTCCGGAAATGTTCAGCCAGAAGCGGGATATCTTCCTTCCTGTCTCGTAAAGGAGGCAGGTAAAGGGGGATGACATGGATCCTGTAAAAGAGATCTTCCCGAAAAAGACCTTGTGTCACCAGAGCTTCCAGATCCTTGTTCGTGGCAACAATCACCCGGACATCCACTTCGACCAATTTCTCGCTGCCCACGGGATAAAAATTGCGTTCTTGGAGGACCCTCAACAGTTTGGCTTGAATTCCCAGGGGCATGTCTCCGATCTCATCTAAAAAAATGGTGCCCTCATGGGCCCGGGCAAAAAGTCCTTTGGTGCTCTTGATGGCCCCGGTGAAGGCCCCTTTTTCATGGCCGAAGAGCCTGCTCTCCAATAGTCCTTCCGGGAGGGCGGCGCAGTTGATTGCTACGAACGCCTTATTTTTCCGGTTGCTGGCCATATGAATAGCCCTGGCAATGAGTTCTTTCCCGGTACCGCTTTCTCCATGGATGTAGACGGTCGATTCGGTTTTTGCAATTTGAGAAACCTCTTCGAGAAGGTTTCTCATCTTTTCGCTTCGGCCAATAATATTTGAGAACCCGAAATGTTCTTCCAAAAGGTTTTCCAGCCTTTTCACCTCAGAGGTCAGTCGACGGTTTTCCAGGGCTATTTTGATCTGAAACAACAAATCCTGGGGGTCGAAAGGTTTGGTGAGATAACTGTAGGCCCCTTTCTTCATAGCCTCCACGGCGCTTTCAATGCTTCCATAAGCCGTAAGGATCATCACCGGCATATCGGGGATAAGGCGGTGAAATTCTTCCATCAGCGATATCCCGTCCTGATGGGCCAGTTGAAGGTCAACAATGGCCAGGTCAAAAGCCTGCTCCTTGAGGGCTTCGAGGGCCTCTTCCTCCAATAAGGCTGCCGTTACCTCATAATCGGCCGATTCAAGCCTCATTTTGACCAATTCCAGGAGGTTTCTATCGTCGTCCACCACCAGGATCTTCCCCAAAGCCATAGCCTCTATCACCTTCCTTTGTCTCTCTTTTTCCCTTCGATATCGATATCGACCTGCTTGTATTCCTCCAACATTCTGGTCAATTTCTCATTCTCTTTGATCAGTCTTTCATGGTCTTTAACCAATTTCTCATTTTCCTTAAGGATCTTCTCCTGATCCTTAAACCCTTTTTCATTATTTTTGATCAGCTTCTCATTTTCTCTAACTAATCTTTCATTATTCTGCAGAACCCTGATCCAGGATTTTGCCGGTCTGCTGAAAAGGCTCTCGGGAAATTCTTTAATCAGCCTGTTCATAAAATAAAGCGACTGACCGTAGTCTTTTTTGGGATTTCCCTGATCGGCATGGATCAAACCCATAAAAAAATAGGCCTCATCAACCGGCGGATCATTATTCATCAGAGCAATAACCCTTAGATGTTCCCGAAGGGCCCTTTCATAATTTCCTTGAACGAAAAATTTTTTCCCTTCTAAGAGATGGGCCGCGGCTGCCTTTTCCTTTTTTTGGCCCTCGGCCGCACCGCTGACTTCCGGTGAGGGGACCGGCAAGCCCGTTGAAGGCTCCCCCGAATTTATCTGCTGCCAGATCCTTTCCAAGGTGGCACAACCGCCCGAAAGAAATACAATCAGGCCGGCAACCAGAAATAAAAGGAGCTTCCCTGTCCTAATTTGCTTTCCGCCCATACCCTGCCGCCATGTGAAATGATGATATGTTTGACAATCGCCAGACCTAATCCGGACCCTTTGATCTGGTAAGCCTTTGTTGGAGCGACCTGTTGGAATTTATTAAAGATAGTTAAAAGATGATCTTCCGGTATCCCTGGGCCGGTATCCTTGACAGCCACCTCGATACCCTGGTCGACCACACCGGCAGAAATCTCCACCTGTCCCCCTTCAGGGGTAAATTTTACGGCATTCCCGACCAGATTACGCAGTGCCTGGAGGATCCTCTCCTGGTCGATTTTGGCGATCGGCAGGGTTCCCTTTATTTCTTTTTTAAAGTGGATCTTTTTGGCTTCTACCAAGGGACCCATCTCAAGGATGACCTTATCAATCAAAGGGACGAGATCCCCCGGTTCAATCCGATAGATCATCATACCCGCCTCCATCTTGGACAGGTCCAATGAGGAATTGACCAGATCTATGAGTCGGCGGCTCTCCTGGGCAATAATGGCCAGTAGTCTTTTTTGCTTTTCCGTAATCGGCCCGGCCGCCTCCTCTTGCAGAAGGGCAATTCCTTCTTTAATGGAAGTCAGAGGGGTTCGCAGTTCATGAGACATGGTCGAAAAAAAATCGGATTTCATCTTATCCAAAGTGCTGAGTTTATGGATCATTAAATTAAAGGCCTGGGCCAGGTCTGAAATCTCAGGGGAAGAGGATATCGTTAAGTCCGATTTAAAAATGCCTTCGGAAATCTCCCGGGTCTTCAGTCTCAACTGGGCCAGGGGGTTGGTGATGCTCCTGGTGATAAAAAAAGAGATGGCGATGACCGAAACCATGGCGATCGAGGCCAGGATCACTGCAACGTTACGGGCCGAATCTCCGGCCTCCCCCTGCTCCTTCATTCGTTGATAGACCTCTTGCTGGACTTTAATTTCCAATAATTCCAAATCCTTCAGAATTCCATCCACCAACTTTTCTTTTTCTTTATCGTACCCTTTTTTTAAATAGTTTCTTTTAGACCGGATATAACCATTCTCTTTTTCCGCCAGCGAATAGTATTGATTATGGGAATCCTGAACCCTTTTCAAAACCTCTCGTCGGATCGAAGTACCGGAAATAATCAGAGCCATTTTCAAATCATTGTTGAAAGCCTCTTTCTCTGAAAGGAACTGGGTGTAGAGGTTTTGATCTTTGGTGATGATATGTTTTTTTAAAAATCGATGCTGGGAAAGGGTTAAGTCTACCAGTTTTTTATCGTATTCCAGGAGCCGGTTGTCCACATTTAAGATATACTGGGTTACCGTATTGAACCGCCTGAGTTGAATAAAAGCATAGACCCCGACCATCATCACCAAAATGAAGATGATCAGATAACCGATAATCAATCGCCAGAATATGGTCAGTCGCATTAAGATTCTTACAAAGTACATCTGAGGATTTATCCCTAACTTTTAGAAAACGCGAGATCATCCGCCTCTGACCGGACGATCCTGGATTAAACTGCCGATCCTGGATTCTGGATAAAAACAAACAACCGATACTTGATAAAATCAAACATCCAGCAGCCAACAACCAGTATCCAGTATCAAGTATCCAGCATCATTTCGAAAAATTGATTACGTCCATTAATATTCGAGAACCGGTTTAAACACCAAATTCCAAATATTTTTGGCCAGTCCCCCATTTAAAAGGGTAACAAAATGTTGGGGGAACCCATATAGGGTGTTTGTCGTATTTTATAAGAAAATAAGCTGTATTTGTAATAATAATTTGCCCGAATTACCCTGTATGTGGTCAGGCCGGCTCTTGATTCCGGGTGAAACTTTTCAGGGTTTTTAAAAAAGCCGGAAAGAGACAAAGGGTTCCGCCTGCCCGTCCCAAAATTATGGCTATTGCCGCTGCAATGGCCCCAATGGCATCGAAATAGCGAATGGCAACGAAAAGGCTGACGAGGACAATCATTAGTTCCAGGCCGGTAGCCCAGATGATCGGTCCGGTATTCCTGGCACTGACTAAGATCGACCGCTGGAAGGTGAGCAGCATCCATATTCCCGGCATAATGGTCAGTAGTTTAACAGGGGTCAAAGCGAATTGAGTCAATTCTATCGACAATCCGGACACCATTCGGAACCAGAAATGGGATAAGGGGGTAAATCCGAAACAGGCCAGCAACCCCACGGTGACTAGGCACAAAATCAAAGCAAAATTACGCAGTTCTTTATAATTACGGTTACAGTTTCCCATCAAGGCAATGCTGACCTCATGGAAAGACAGGCCGCAGCTCATGAAAATAAATATCAGTCCATGAATAACCGGAAGCACGGCCAAAGACTCGATGGCCATTCGGCTTTTTCCAACAAAAAAGGTTACCGCTGGCTGAACGCCCAAGGCCAACAGGGAGGTTAAGGCCAGGGGGAGGTAAAATTTAAGAATGGCCCGATAGGTCAAGATGTCTTTTATGGATTCCTGGGGTTTCGATTCCAGGAGGAGGCCTTTGACAATCGGACCGGCCATGAACCGGCTGGAAATCGCTTCCAGGACAACTGCGATGACCAATATACTGGCCCCGACCGACGCCCCGTTTAGATTAGAGAAATGAAATAAACCTAAGCCGGTGATGATTATGGAGGCCAGCCGGATAGCGGTTCCCAGGGCTACGTAGCGGGTTTGGTTATGACGAATCAGGATTCCCTGGTAGAAGCGGCGGATTCCAATGGCCCAGGGCACGGGGGTAAGGATAAGAACGGCCCGGTAAGTCATTCCGGCGATATGTTCCGGCAACCCAATCAGTTTTTGGGTCAGGAACTGAAAAAAAGACGGCAGGAGGGCGATTCCCATGATCAGGGTTATGATCCCGATCAGGGCAAAGGTGAAACGCTTCATTTTGATAAAGGAATCCCGGTCCTTGACCAGGGCGGTAGCCGCACTGATGATCATCAGAATCGGTGCCTCGACCACCAGGATAAAGGAAAAGGCGACCCCGTAAGCAGCCAGGTTGAACTTAGGCGCCGCCATCCTGGCGATGATAGCGCTCAGGAGAGAACTTTCCAGGGCCATCATAAGCCAGGTGGATTCCAAAGGCAGCCAAAAGAGTAAAATCCGTTTATTGGTTAAACGGGAAGTTTCCGGTTTCATAAGAAGCCTTCATGC
>CAZVHO010000022.1:14632-52368 GCA_964627515.1 uncultured Thermodesulfobacteriota bacterium
TAATGGATAACACTTTGAAGAAAACCAGGCAAGGAAATTAAAACGACCCGGTCTTTTGACTTGCCTTTTTCTTCGTTAGCCAGTAAAAAATAAGGAAATATAATATAGTTGTTCCAAATGCCTATGATGAAAAAACCGTTAGCCGTAGTGATCCTGGCCGCCGGGAAGGGGACCCGAATGAAATCCGATCTCCCCAAGGTGCTGCACCCTTTATTGGGAAAACCGATGCTGCACTATGTGCTGGACACAGCCGAAGGGTTGAAACCTTCCAGGAAACTCTTGGTGGTGGGCCATCAGGCAGACCGGGTAAAAGAAGCCTTCCGGAAATGGGAAGGGCAATTTATCAACCAATCCCCCCAATTGGGGACAGGCCATGCCCTTCAGACCACCCAAAAAGACCTGGGAACCTTTCAGGGCACGGTGCTGGTCCTTTCCGGAGATGTACCTCTGATCGAAAAGGGGACCTTGATAAAACTGTTACAGCTTCACGGAAGAGGCCAGGCTGTTCTGACCCTCATCAGTACGAAGGTGGAAAACCCTAAGGGTTATGGCCGGATCTTACGGGACCCCCAGGGGCACCTGGTAAGGATTGTGGAAGAAAAGGACGCCACCACGGAGGAACGCCTTCTCCTTGAAATCAATACCGGTCTTTATGCTTTTGAAGCGGAATTTCTTTTTTCCGCTCTTTCCAGTCTGACCCGGAAAAACCGGCAGAAGGAATATTACCTGACCGATCTGGTCCAACTGGCCAGGGAAAAACGATTACCGGTGGCCGTGTGCTATCATTCCCGCTCTGAGGAGGTCCTGGGTATCAATGACCGGGCTGAACTGGCCCGTTCGGCTAACTGGTTAGGGCAAAGGATCAATAAGGAGTGGATGCAAAAAGGCGTGACCATCATTGATCCGCTGACCACCCAGGTTGATGATTCGGTCAGGATTGGTCCGGATACGGTCATCGGTCCTTTCACCCGCCTTATGGGAAAGACCCGGATCGGTTCCCGTTGTGCAATTCAGTCCCATGCGGTCATAGAGGACTCAACGGTGAAGGACGGGGTGATTATCCCCCCCTTCTCTTGGATTAAAAATCAGGTCTTGAGGTAGAAAGGAAATAAAGTTATGTGTGGCATAATCGGATATCTCGGCCCTCAAAATCCCGTAGAGGTCATTTTCGAGGGATTAAAAAGATTGGAATACCGGGGGTATGATTCGGCCGGTATTGCCCTGATTCAGGATCACCATTTCGATGTGCGCCGCAGCCAGGGAAAATTAAGCGAGTTGGGCCGGTTGCTTTCCCAAAATCCAATAGCCGGCAGGATAGGGATCGGTCATACCCGCTGGGCCACCCACGGCCGGCCTTCGGAAACCAATGCCCACCCCCATGTAGTCGGTCGGGTTGCCCTGGTCCATAATGGCATCATCGAAAATTATTTAGACCTCAAAAAACAATTGTCGGAAGAGGGCCGGACTTTTTTATCGGAAACCGATTCGGAAATCGTCGCTCACCTGATAGACAAATATTTAAAAGGCCATGACCTGGTTAAGGCCGTTCAACTGGCCCTGGAAAAGATCAGGGGGTCTTATGCCCTGGTCATACTCGACTCCCAGGACCCGGATCGTATCGTGGCCGTTCGGAAAGAATGCCCTCTGATTTTGGGGATCGGGGAGGGGGAGTTTTTTATCGCCTCCGATGTCCTGGCTTTCCTCCACCATACCAACCAGGTTATTTATCTCGAGGACGGAGAAATGGCTGTCATCGAGCAGCCTTTCCCCCGGGTCCTGTCCCTGAAAAAAGGAAAGGTTAAAAAGGAGATTCAAAAGATCTCCTGGAGCCCGGTGATGGCCGAGAAGGCCGGTTATAAGCATTTTATGCAAAAAGAGATTTTTGAACAACCGCAGGCCATCATCGATACCTTCCGGGGACGGGTTTCACCGGAAAAAGGAGAGGCCCTTCTGCCGGAAATAGGTCTGACCGCCGGGGAATTACAAGAAATCGACCAGATCAGCATTGTAGCCTGCGGGACCTCCTGGCATGCGGCCCTGATCGGCAAGTTCCTTTTGGAACAATATTGCCGTATCCCCACAGCCGTGGATTATGCTTCCGAATACCGCTATCGGAATCCGATTATCAATCCCAGAACCCTGCTTATTTTGATTTCACAATCCGGAGAAACAGCCGACACCCTGGCAGCCTTGCGGGAAGGTAAAAAGAAAAAAGCCCGGGTCCTGGCTATCTGCAATGTCGTCGGAAGCAGCATTGCCCGGGAGGCCGACGGTGTTATCTACACCCATGCCGGGCCGGAAATCGGGGTGGCCTCGACCAAGGCCTTTACCACCCAACTGGTAGCCTTGTATCTGTTAACCTTATATCTGGGACAAACCTTGAAGAGGATCGCCCGGAAAGATCGGTTGGCCATGATCCAGGAACTCCTGCGCATCCCCCACGGGATAGAACAGATCCTGGAAGAAGAAGCCCGGATCCAGGCCATTGCCCAGCGTTATTTCCAGGCCCAGGATTTCTTATTCCTGGGACGGGGCATCCATTATCCCATCGCCCTGGAAGGGGCCTTGAAATTGAAGGAGATCTCTTATATCCATGCCGAAGGATACCCGGCCGGTGAGATGAAGCACGGCCCCATTGCCCTGATCGACGAGAAGATGCCCACGGTTTTTTTGGTCCCCCAAAACGAAATCCTGGAAAAGGTTTTCAGCAACATAGAAGAAGTACGGGCCCGGGGCGGGATTATTATCGGCCTGACCGATGAAAAGAAAGGGACCGCGGCCGAATCCAAGGTCCAGGACTGGCTCCGGCTTCCAAAGGCCGGCTGGGGGCTTTCACCGATTTTATACGCCGTCCCCCTGCAATTGTTAGCCTATCACATTGCCGTCCTCCGGGGTACCGATGTGGATCAGCCGCGAAATTTAGCCAAGAGTGTGACGGTGGAATAAAAACAGGTGCAGGGTACAAGGTGCAAGGTACAAGGTGCAGGGTGCAAAGGAAAAACGAATAATTCCTCAAGCCGTAGACCTTATACCCTGAACCGTGAACCTTGTTTTTCGGGAAGAAGGCGCCCCTGTCCGGACTGTCGTTTTTGTCAGGGCTGCTCAAAGGACCGCTGCCGGTTGTGCCGGAGAACCGAAAAGGGTGCCCCGGCCCCTAAAAAATTATCCATGGCTGAGCAGATCGCCTTGTATGAAAGAATCAACAAAAAGAAAGGCACCGGAAAGAAGTGAATAAAATGATGCAACAGGCCTATGGCGACATATTAAAACTGATCGGCAACACCCCCCTGGTTCGATTGAACCGCTTGAATCCCAATAAAAAAGTTGGCCTCTGGGCCAAAATCGAATCCTTTAACCCAGGGGGGTCGGTTAAAGATCGAATCGGCTTGTCTATGATCGAAGCCGCAGAAAAAAGCGGAGCCTTGACTAAGGAAAAGACCATTATTGAAGCCACTTCAGGCAATACCGGCATCGGCCTGGCCATGGTGGCGGCCGTCAAAGGATATCCCCTGATCCTGGCCATGCCCGAATCGGCCAGTATCGAACGGCAGAAAATACTCAAGGCTTACGGGGCCAAGCTCTTGCTGACCCCGGCCCTTCAGGGTACCGACGGCTCTATTGAGAAGGTCTATCAAATGGCCCGAGAGCACCCGGAAAAATATTTTTTACTGGACCAATTCAATAACGAAGACAACATTGCCGCCCATTATCACGGCACGGCCGCGGAGATCTGGCAGCAGACCAAAGGCAAAGTAACCATGGTAGTGGCCACTATGGGAACGACGGGCACCCTGATGGGCATCACCAAACGGCTCAAGGAACTCAACCCGGCCATCAAAATTATCGGGGTCGAGCCCTTTCTGGGTCACAAGATTCAGGGTTTGAAAAATATGAAGGAATCGTACAAGCCGGGCATTTACGACAAGAGCATCCTGGATGAAGTGGTCAATATCGAGGATGAAGAGGCCTTTGAAACGGCCCGGAAGATGGCCCGCGAAGAGGGGCTCCTGGTTGGGATGAGTTCCGGTGCGGCCATGGCTGTGGCCCTGAAAAAGGTCCAGCAATTAAAAAAGGGTCTGGTGGTGGTCATCTGCCCGGACAGCGGAGAAAGATATCTGAGCACCACTTTGTTTACCGAAAAGGAAAAAAACGGCCTGGTTTTCTACAATACCCTGACCCGTGAGAAGGAAAGCTTCCAGCCTCTGACCGAAGGCCGGGTTTCCATCTACACCTGTGGCCCCACAGTCCATGACCTGATCCATGTAGGGGTAGGCCGCCGGTTTGTAGTTGCCGATCTGCTCCGCCGCTACCTGGAATTTAAAGGTTTTGAGGTCCTGCATATCATGAATATTACCGATCTGCACGATCGGACTATTCAGGGTGCCGAGGCCAAAGGAATCCCCTTGAGCGAATTCACCCAAAACTATATCGAGGAGTTCCTGAAGGACATTGACTCCCTGCGCATCAAACGGGCCGCCTATTATCCCAAGGCCAGCGAACATGTGGAGGATATGATCGAGTTGGGGCGGAACCTGCTTAAAAAAGGCTTCGCCTATGAAAAAATGCATTCCCTGTATTTCGACATCTCCCGGTTTAAGGGATACGGCAAGCTTTCCCGGGTGGATTTAAAAAAGATCCAGTTGGGAAAGACCGTGGACCTGGATGAATACGAAAAGGACAACCCCCAGGATTTTACCCTGCTCAAACGCTCCAATCTGGCTGAACTGAAGAAAGGCATTTATTTTGTAACCGAATGGGGAAACGTCCGCCCCGGCTGGCATGTGGAATGCTCGGCCATGGCCTTAAAATATCTGGGTGAGACCTTTGACATCCATACCAGCGGCGTGGACTTGATTTTCCCCCACCATGAAAACGAGATCGCCATCAGTGAGGCGGCCACGGGAAAAAAATTCGTCAACTACTGGCTGCACAGTGAACTGGTCATGGTAGACCGCAAAAAAATGTCCTACGCCGGAGGGAATATCCTTACCCTGCGGGACCTGCTGAATCAGGGTTTCACCGGCCGGGAGGTGCGCTACTTCCTGCTGGCCACCCATTACCGGAAAGCGCTCCGCTTTACTCTAAAGGCCTTGGAGGCCGGCCGCCGGACCTTGAGGCGATTGGATGAATTCATCCACAAACTGTATACCAGTAAAACCGGGACGGTCGACATTCCTGAAGTGACCGAGGCCATTTATCATTTCAATGCCGGCTTTAAGGAAGCCATGGATGACGACCTGAACATTTCTTCGGCCCTGTCGGCCCTTTTTAAATTGGTCAGGACCATTAATCCGATGCTGATAGACCAAAAGATCTCCCATGCCCAGTTTATGGAACTGGACCAGGTCCTCAAGAAAGTCGATTCGGTATTACAGATATTGGATTTCCCGGACCCGGCCCTGCCGGCCGAAGTCCAGGACCTGCTGGACCAGCGGGAAAAGGCCAGGGAGCGCAAGGAATATGCCGAGGCCGACCGGATCAGGGACCAAATCTGTGCCCGGGGGTTTCGGCTGATCGATCTCAAGGATAAGACCCTTTGCGCTTATTGTGAGCAAAAGGAACCCAAATGCCCAGAATAGATGATTATAAAAACACCCTGACTATCGCTCTGGAGGAATTCAGGGAAAAAGACCCTCGAAGCCTGGCCTTAAACTGCGGGGCCGAATACCTGCCAGATCCGACCGGCGGGACTATCGGACTGCCTGTCCTTAACCGGAGGATTACCATCAACTGGCCGGGAGGAAAAATCGCCGTCCCGAAAGGGGCCAAAGAATTTTCCTTGCAGGAACAGGGACTGATCATGCATTATCTGATCCAGGCCAAGGGCGCCCCTTTGGCCCAAACCTGGATCACTTTCCGGGAAATTCCTTCCGGGGAATTTTATTATTCGGCCTTTGTCAAAAGGGCCAAGGAGCCCCTGGTCAAAACCTTTGGAGATCGGCCGGAACTTTTGATCGAATTAGGGATAAAGATGGGCGGGGCTAAAGGCAGCGAAGGCGATGCTTCTCTTCTCTTCAATGTCTTCCCCTACATCCCGGTCTGTCTGATCCTGTGGGCCGGAGATGATGAATTCCCCCCCGACGGCAATCTCCTCTTTGATGCCAGCATCTCTCAATATCTCTCGGCAGAGGACATTGCGGTCCTCTCCGGAATGGTCGTTTATCCGCTGATCGGAATGGCTTATAAAAGTTGAGTGAATTAGGACGCAGATTTTCGCCGATACCCGCAGATCCCTATTATTTTTGGATTTTGGAATGGGTTTAAATCCGCAATCCACAATCAGAGTAATCTGCGCTGATCTGTGTCCCAAAAGGAATTTCCTATACCATGGACTTATAAAAAAGTCTGTGCTGGTCCGTATGGGTCAGTGGCCATTATATCTTTGCTGCCTTTTTTGATGCCTGAAATCGGGAGAATTCCATGAATTGGGTCGGCGCCCATATGTCCGTTGCCGGAGGCATGGAAAAGGCCTTTCAACGCCTCGAGAGCGTCGGAGGGGAATGCCTCCAGATCTTTGTCAAACCCAGTGTCCAGTGGCAGGCACCCGATTTATCCCTGGAGGAAGTGGCGCGCTTCAGGACAGAGCAGAAACGGACCGGCATCGCCCCGGTGGTGGCCCATGCCTCTTACCTCTTAAATCCGGCCTCCCCCGACAAAAATCTGAGGGATAAATCCATCCTGACCCTGGCCCTGGAGCTGGTGCGCGCCGCCCGTTTGGGGATCGAATTGCTCATCCTCCATCCCGGAAGTCATCGAGAAGCCGGGGAAAAGAAGGGGATCGAGCGGATCGCCAAAGGGATCGATCTGGCACTGGCCAAGGCCGGGGTTCCTGACACGAAAATCCTTCTGGAAACTATGTCCGGGGCCGGAAGTCAGTTAGGCTGCCGCCTGGAACAATTAAGGGATATTATTGCCCGAAGCCGTAACCCGGAAAGGCTGGGGGTCTGTCTGGACACCTGCCATGTTTTGGCCGGGGGTTACGACATCGTTTCCCTTGAGGGGTATGAGGATTTTTTTGATTCTTTCCAAAGACTGATCGGTTTGGACCGCCTCAAATGCCTCCACATCAATGACTCCAAGACCCCATTGGGCTCCAGGGTGGACCGCCATGAGCAGATCGGACAGGGCCAAGTGAACATAAAAACCTTTGAACGGCTTCTGAACGATCCCCGCCTGGACGGCCTCCCTTTTATTCTGGAAACCCCCAAAGGGAAAAAGGGAGAAGACCATTGGGATGAAATCAATATCCGGCTCTTAAAAACACTCAGGAAACCGCCTGGCTGCTGACACCCCTCTGAACCGAAAGGCCGGTCCATGAAGCAAACCTATAATAATCGAGGATTCATATGACCAAACCAAAAATATTTATAACCCGCCGGATTGCCCGTAAGACCCTGGACCTGATTGCTGAGAGCACGGAGATGGAGGTCTGGGACGGGGAATTACCACCGCCCTACCCGACCCTGCAGGAGAAGGCCCGTTCGGCGGATGGTCTCCTGACCCTGCTGACCGACCGGATAGACACCGCCGTCCTGGACAAGGCGCCCCGCCTGAAAGTAGTCAGCAACATGGCCGTAGGCTACGACAACATCGACCTTCCCACGGCTACAGCCCGGGGGATCGTTGTGGGCAACACACCTGGCGTGCTCACGGAAACCACGGCCGACCTGGCCTTTGCCCTGCTGCTGGCCTCGGCGAGGAGGGTGGTCGAGGCCCACGAATACACCTTGCAAGGGCACTGGAAGACCTGGAGCCCCATGGTTCTCCTGGGGCAGGATGTTCACGGGGCCACCCTGGGTATCATCGGTCTGGGCCGTATCGGGGTTGAGATGGCCAGGAGGGCCCGGGGGTTCGGCATGCAAATTCTCTATCATGGGCCGAACAGAAAAAGCGAATCACTGGAAAAGGAATTGGGGGCCGAGTATGCAGCCGATCTGAAGGACCTATTGTCCTCTGCCGATTTTATCAGCCTTCACCTCCCTTTGACGCTCTCCACCGAGAAACTCATAGGTCGGGACGAATTTCAGCTTATGAAAAAAACCGCCGTCTTCATCAACACGGCCCGGGGAGGGATCGTGGATCAACCGGCCCTTTATGAGGTCCTCAAATCCGGACGGATATTTGCCGCCGGATTGGACGTAACCGCCGTCGAACCGATCCCCCCGGATGATCCCCTGCTCACCTTAAGCAATGTCATTATTACTCCCCATATCGGCAGCGCCAGTGTCAAGACCCGGGAAAAGATGGCCATGATGGCCGCCGAAAACCTTCTGGCCGGTCTCCGTGGAGAGCTGCCTCCCAATTGCCTTAATCCGGAGGCCTTGAAGAGTCGAAGCGGTAAGCCATAGGGGCATCCTTTTTAAATTGACAGAAAGGTTGTCCGCTATCGAGGGCAAAATATCCCGGTAATCCTTGAGCGTCAGCGACGTCTTTTGCCGATCCCCAAAAATCAAGTCAGCCAAAGGCTGACGGGCGGTTAAAAAAGGTTTGTCGTAATTGCCTGGTTTCCCTCAATCCTCCGGTGGCCCATTCGAGGTCATAACCCCAATACTACACTGGTGACACGTGTCACCACCCCTTTACTACACTCATTACCCGGGTAATAACCATTTATTACAAATAGGTCACATGTCGTAACATTGGATTATTCTTCCACCTAACCGGCCCCGGAATCGGGGGCTATTGGAAATCTGGATCGGGATCGGGCCGGGGCGGTAGCCGGTGCCCTCTTTGGTGCTTATTGGGGGCTGAGCCAAATCCCTGAAAAATGGAAGTTATTTAATTTCCTTTTGAATTGACTTTAAGTGATGGATATGTTTTAATTTTATTCATCCCAAAAGCAGCGAACTGTTAAACCATGCAATCAAAGAGGATGACGGTGGGAGCCAGGGAAAAGCCAATGCCGAATAGGCGCAAAACCGGCCAAGCCGGGAAGAGATTACTACGGGACCCGGCTGCGGCCTATGGCAGTCCCAAAGGTGAGGTAGTGCTCTACGACGCCCCTGACGGGACGGTCCAACTCGACGTGCATCTTGAGAAGGAATTAATTCTGAAGGAGGCGGAATAATTTGTTTTCGGACCAACGGCCACTCCAATTGATAGTGATAATAAGTCAAACCGAGACTCGACCTTTGAGACCCCTTGATACTACCTGAGTCGGATAAGTCTGAAATGGATCGAAAGTGACAATGGATCAAACTACTCATAACAAAATTGTCTCATTTATCTGGGGGATCGCTGACGATGTGTTGCGCGACCTCTTTAAGCGGGGTAAATACCCGGATGTTATCTTGCCGATGTGCGTCATCCGGCGCATGGATGCGGTGCTGGAGCCAACCAAACAGGCGGTGCTCGACACGAAAAAGATGCTTGATGAGGCGAGCATCACCGAGCAGCGCACGGCGCTTGCCGCCGCCGCGGGCCAGGCATTTTTCAATACCTCGCGTTTTACTCTCCGGGACCTGAAGTCCCGTGGCAGCCGGCAGCAACTCCTTCAGGATTTCGAAGACTATCTCAATGGTTTTTCTCCCAATGTTCTGGACATCCTCGAAAATTTCAAATTTCGTAACCAGATCCCGACCCTGTCCAAAGCCGATGCCTTGAGGACGTTGATCGATAAGTTTCTCGATCCTGAATTGATTTGTCCCCGGCCGCCATCGACAACCACGCCATGGGGACGATTTTTGAGTAACTGGTCCACAAGTTCAACGAGGATAACAACGAGGAAGCCGGCGAGCACTGGACGCCACGCGATGCCGTGCGTCTGATGGCGAATCTCGTTTTTCTGCCCATAGAGACTCAGCTTAAGTCGGGTTTGTATCTCATTTACGACTGTGCTTGCGGAACAGGCGGCATGTTGACCATAGCGGAGGAGACGCTGGCAGCGATTGCCGAAAAACACGGTCTCCAGATCAACAGCCGCCTCTATGGCCAGGAGATCAACCCCGAAACCTACGCCGTCTGCAAGGCCGACATGCTGCTCAAGGGCGAAGGCGAGAACGCGGAATATATTTATGGCGGTGCGGAATATTCCACCCTCTATAACGATGCCTTTCCGGCCCAGGAGTTTGACTTCATGCTTTCCAATCCGCCCTATGGAAAAAGCTGGAAGAAGGATCTCGAACTGATGGGCGGCAAGGACGGCATGCGCGACCCCCACGAAAATCGGTTATGAGATCAGCTTTACCCGCCATTTCTATAAACCCCAGCCGCTGCGCACCCTCGAAGAGATTCGTGCCGACATCCTGGCTATCGAACAGGAGGCCGAGGGGTTATTGGATGATCTGCTGAAGGGAGGGAGTTTGTGAAGACGAAGAAAGACATGCCAAAGACCGGGTTGGTCCCGGCAAAACGGGCAGCGGCTTTGCCGATCCAGGTAGCCTTTGACGAAGTCGTGATCCTTATCGAACAGGCCCGTAGGCGCGCTTATCTGTCTGTCAATACCCACCTGATAGACCTTTACTGGCAGGTGGGCGAATACGTCAGCCTGAAGATTGAGAATGACGGCTGGGGCCAAGGCACTGTCCAAGAACTTTCCGCCTATATCCAGCGGCGGCAGCCGGGTATCCGCGGTTTTTCACCGCAAAATATCTGGCGCATGCGCCAGTTCTTTGAGACGTACCGCGGCGAGCCAAAACTCTCAACACTGTTGAGAGAATTACCCTGGTCGTCCAACCTGCATATTTTAACTCGCGCCAAACGGCCCGAAGAACGTGAGTTTTATTTACGAATGGCCACGAAAAACCATTGGGATGTGCGGGAGGTTGCCCGTCAGCTCGATGGCGCGCTTTTCGAGAGGGCCGTCCTCAACCCGCCAAAAGTCTCAAAGGCGTTGAGAGAATTGGATGAATATTCAAACGATCATTTTAAAGACGTCTATCTCTTTGAATTTCTGGATTTACCGGCCAACCATTCGGAAACGGATCTTCACCGCTCTCTGCTTGCCAATCTCAGTCGATTTCTGACGGAGCTCGGTCGCGACTTCTGTTTTGTCGGATCGGAATATCCGGTCCAGGTCGGCGGCCGGGACTTCGCCCTCGATCTGCTCTTTTTTCATCGAGGCATTAACTGCCTGGTGGCCATCGAGTTGAAAGTGGGTCGCTTCGAGCCGGAATATCTGGGCAAGCTGGAGTTCTATCTCGAAGCCCTCGACCGCGACCATCGCAAAGCCCACGAAAACCCGTCCATCGGCGTGCTCCTCTGCGCCTCAAAAGACAGCGAAGTGGTCGAATATGCCCTTAGCCGTTCCCTTTCCCCCGCCCTCATCGCTGAATACCAGACCCAACTGCCCGACAAGAAACTGCTTGCCGCCAAACTGCATGAATTTTACGCCCTGAACGCGCCGGAGGATGACGGGGTCAAGCCAGCCGAAAAGAAAAAAAAGGGAGGCAATCCATGATTGCCGACTTAAAGCCTTATCCGGAATACAGACATTCATCCCAAACCTGGTTTGGTAAAGTACCCCAACACTGGTCGGTCTTGCCAAACCGTCGTATCACGAAGGGGGGTCAAGCCAGCGCTCCTCGAAATGATTGAAAAGGAGAGCATCGATGTCTAAACGGGGCCCAAGCCTGCTGCTGGAAGACATCAACGCCGCTAGGCTGGGGCTGAAACGTCCTGGCGGGCTCGGGGAAAACTACCCAAGAAACTACCCAAAAACAAATTATGGCCCTGCTGCGCGAGGAGCCGACCATCACCCGCGGGGCTCTGGCAGACCGCATCGGTATTACCTCCGACGGCATAAAGTACCACCTTGCAAAGTTGAGGAAGATCGGGAGGATTCGTCACGTCGGCCCGACGAAGAAAGGGCGCTGGCAAATCTCGGGGGATGACAATGAGTAATGTCGCGGATAGTTCAACCGGAAGCCGGCTCAGCTATCCGGAATTTCCGGATAACTGAAAAGTCCAATACACCAAAACGGCGTTGGACCAGCCTCAAGCTCCCTACCTGTTCGTTTAAAAGAAGGTGACGAAGCACATTAACAATTAGAATATATACTTGAATATCAAGTTCATAGGATACAACCCTGATTTTCCTTAAAGGGGTTTTCGGCAAACGATCTGGGCCATGGCCCTTTGGGGATTTTCTAAAATCCCTTCAAAATAATGGATTATCGGCCAGTCCCTGAACCAGTCGAATAACTCCTTAGGTTTCAGCAAATGGTCGGGATTAAGAGGACGGCCGAATCTGGGCTGTTCGCTGGTATAGGTTTCATAGATCAGGATTCCCCCCTTTTTGAGACCTTTTTTCAGACACGGTATCAGAGGGCGGTGGAGGTAGCGAAAGACCAGGATGGCCCGGTAGTGTTCTTCTTCAAGAGGGTTTAAACCGGTTTCCAGATCGATCTCCCGGAAAATCACATCGAAGTTCTTCCCTTCCACCGCCTTTTTGGCCTTATCCAAGGCCTCAGGGGATCGATCGGCCAGGATAACCGGAAGCCCCATCCCTGCCAGGAAAAGACCATTTTGCCCCTCCCCGCAGGCCAGATCCAGAATCGGACCATTAAGATCTTCTGTCGAAAGGAGAGAAACAAAGCGTATCAGCAAAGGATTAGGGGTCATAATATCGATTTTGGATTTTAGATTTCGGATTTCGGAATAAAGAAACCCATTTTCATATTTTGTGACGTCCGTAGGCCTGAGGAGTTAACGAACAAACCATAAGATCTTTCCTTTGGGATGGATCCGGGCTGCCGGATAGAGATCACGACCGCCAGGGGGTTCATGGAGGATAACCCTAAGGACCTCTTTTTTCTCTGCCCTTGAGACCAGGAAAAGCACCTCTTCTGCTTGATTGATTAACGGCAATGTCAAAGTAATCCGTGGGAATTCAGGCGCCAGTCCCGGTTTAGGCACATAGGCGGTCAGGTGTTCTTCTTCTTTTAGTGCCGGATCGCCGGGAAACAGGGAAGCTGTGTGCCCGTCTTTCCCAAGGCCAAGTAAAATAAGATCAAAAGAAGGCCATGGGGAATCAAAAAAACTCCGGATTTCTTTTTCATATTCCCGGGCTGCCCAGGGTCCCGGCCCTTTTTCAACCGGAATCCGGTGAATATTTTTCTCTGGGACAGGTATCCGGGAAAGCAGACTCCGGGAGGCCAGGCCATAATTGCTCTCCGGATGATCAGGAGGGACGCACCGTTCGTCCCCCCAAAAGAAATGGATGTGCGGCCAGGGAATTTCCTGCACAAAAGGCGGCTGTGAAAGGAGTTCATAGAGACGACGGGGAGTGCTCCCCCCGGAAAGGACCAGGGTGAAGAGCCCTTTCTCGGCAACACCCTTATTGGCCGTTTGCACCACAAAACGGGCCGCCTCCTGACTTAAGGCTTCCAAGTCCGGGAAATAGCGTATCTCCGGTTTCATATTAAACCCTCATGACCCATTGGGACACCACGAAACATGAAAATGGAACAGTCAAAGGCTTATTTAGGCACGAGTCAGGCACAAAGCCTGACACACGGATTAACCCATTTCATTTCTCAAGAAAAGGGGGTTCCCTTGTCTTGAGACCAGCTTCCGCCGAAGGCGGATGTCGGTCATCCCTCAATCCAGACTTAACGGGATCGAGGGATACCCCATAGCTTTAACCGTGTAATCCGTGAAATCCGTGCCAAAAATTTATTTTAGAACTAAACTCTCATGCCCCTCTGGAGCGCCTCGAAGCATGAAAATGGTTTACTCCGAACTCTATACTCCGAACTCTATTTTCGTGTTAAACTCTCAAACCACACCGAACGACGAACGCTTCACGCCGAACGGTATTGCTTCATATATTGTTCGATATAAGCCTTAATCTTTTGGGAGGTCCGATAGATACCAAAATGCCCTTCGCACAGAATGTCCGCCTTCAAGGCCAGGAGTTCGTCCATGGAATTATGCCAGTCGCGCAAATTGGAGCCGAAGTCTTTGGAAAAAGGACCGTGAATATCCTGACCGAAAAGGACCCTTTGCCCTTGGCGATCCATATAGGGAGAAATCGATCCCGGGGTATGGCCGGGAGTATGGAGGCAGATGATTTTTTCCTTCTGACCCAAGGGCAGTTCTTCGATCTTTTCCTTTAAAACCTGATCTATCTTCAAACGAGGCAAGGTCACCCCATACCAGGAAGCAGCGGTTAAGACCGGATCACCGGATTCGATAGCCCCCTGATCGGCCTCATGGGCGACAATCCGGCAGCCTGTTTTGTCTTTAAAAAATTCGGCTCCTCCGATATGATCCACGTGGCCATGGGTCAGGATCAGGTGGGTCAGTTCCCCGGGGTCAACCCCTGATTGTTGAATATTTTCCCAGATTACATTGCTTCCCTTCCCGGCCCCGGCATCGATAAGAACCGCCTGGGTTTCACCTTCGACCAGATAGACCAGGGCATCCTGGGGATGGGAAATATCAGGACCGCCCACACAAAAAATTCCGCTTATGATTTCAAAAGACTTGGATATCATTTTCTTTTTTTCCCGATAGTGACATTTAGTTTATTTTTTGATAAAGTCTATACGTCTAAAGGGATTTTTCCATAAACCCGTGATCAGGCAAGATGCCTGACCTATTATGATTGGTTAAGTTATAAAAAGCCCTCGACATCGTCACCCCGGTGAAAACCGGGGTCCAGACACCGTCCCGGCGGATGCCGGGAACCAGACCATTGAACCTGGATTCCGGTTTTCACCGGAATGACAAAAAAGTGGCCTCCCGTTTTTAGAAGCTGTTATTCTTGAATTATACCTTTTTTAACGATTTGGTAGAAGAAATTTAGCGGGTCATTTGGAAAAATTTACAAAGGAGGTTTTATGTCGGAAAAGCAGGTAAACGATTTGGGTATAGAAGCCAAACTAAAAGAACTGGGGCTGGTCCTGCCGGAACCGGTCAAGGCCCCTTCAGGGGTAATACTGCCCTTTTCCTGGGTCAGGGTGCGGGGCAACCGCGCCTTTATTTCCGGCCATCCCCCCCTCAACCCTGACGGTTCTCTGGCCAATCCCCTGGGAAAGGTCGGGGCCGAGGTTACCTTGGAAGAAGGCTATCAGGCGGCCAGGCTGACCGCCCTCGCCATCCTGGGGGACCTGAAACGCACCCTGGGGGACCTGGAACGGATCAGCGCCTGGTTGCGGGTCTTCGGCATGGTCAATGCCGCCCCGGGTTTTAATCAACTACCTTCGGTAATAAACGGCTTCTCGGATTTGATTATCGAACTCTACGGAAAAGAAAGAGGGGATCATGCCCGGTCGGCCGTGGGCCTGGCCGAGCTGCCCTTTAATATCCCGGTGGAGATCGAAGGGGAAGTGGAAATCATTGGTTGATCGGACTGTTCAAACCACCTCAAAAAAGGGGAGGCAATATGACGTCTTTTGATAATCCCGATTCAATTCAAAGCAATCTTAATCAGCATCTCTTGGATGACTTAGTGAAACGCACGGTTGAGGCCGTCCACCCGCTGCGGATCATCCTTTTCGGCTCAGCCGCTCGTTCCTCCATGGGGCCTGACAGCGACCTTGACCTGCTGATCGTAATGTCTGATGGCATACATCGTCGTCGCACTGCCCAAGCCGTTTATAGAAGTCTAAGGGGGATCGGATTTCCTAAAGATGTCGTGGTGGTAACCGAGAGCGACATCCGGGAATATGGGGATAACTCATCTCTGGTCCTCTATCCGGCCCTCCGACAGGGAAAGGAGATTTATCATGCCTGATGGTAAGTCTGTTCCCGGTTCACCACAGGACTGGCTGGCCCGGGCCAGGAGTGATTTGGCCTTTGCCCGTCTGCCATTACCGGAAGATGCCTTCTACGAGGACTTATGTTTCCACGCTCAGCAAGCGGCGGAGAAGGCTTTAAAAGCCGTTTATCAATACCACGGCTTGTCCTTTCGATATACGCACGATCTGGATGAATTGGTTTCCGGTTTAGCACAAAGAGGTATTCAAATTCCCTTTGATGTGGATGAGGCTATAGTTTTAACGAGTTTCGCCTGGGAGTCCCGTTATCCGAACATGAGTGAACCTGTGTCGAAGGAAGAATACCAGGAGGCCCTCCGGCAGGCAGAGGTAGTTGTAGCCTGGGCGGAAAAAGAGATCATTCCGTGAACGAAGATCGAAGATTAATTGAAGACTACCTGCCCATCAAGGCCATCAGCGCCGAGGCGTCGAGGGAGAAGTCGATCCGGAAGGGGCACATTTCGACTTTGCATCTCTGGTGGGCCAGGCGGCCTTTGGTGGCTTGTCGGGCGGGCGCTATAATCAATCGAATCTATTAGTTGCTGATTCGGAGCTTTCTGCTGATCCGGTCTATCCGACAAAATAATAATCGAATGAGGATTGAGTAATAAAAAAATGGCCTGATGTGAGCGAACAAGGCAAGTTTTACCGTTTAGCGATAAGGAGGCTCAGGTGTTTCTTAAGAGAGATGGGATAAAAATTGCCTATTACCTGGAAGGACAGGGGGAACCTTTGCTCCTGATCCGGGGGTTTGCCTCGGCGGCGTCCATGTGGTACAGCCAGGTCCCGGTGCTGAGCGAACACTTCAAGGTGGTAACTTTTGACAATCGGGACACCGGGAATAGCGACCGGGTGGCCGTCCCTTATACCATTGGTGATATGGCCGGGGATGTGATCGCCCTGATCGAACACTTAGGGGTGGGACCGGTCTATTTACTAGGCATTTCCATGGGGGGCATGATCGCCCAGCAGGTGACCCTTTTAAGACCGGATTTGGTCAAGAGTTTAATCCTGGGTTGTACTACCTGTAATGCCGCCACGGGGACCACGACCGATCCCCAAGTCTTGGAATTATTTGCCACCCGGCAGGAGCTTTCCGATGAAGAAAATGTGCGCCGTTCCCTGCCGGTCTTCTTTTCGAAGGAGTCTTTGACCCATCGACCCCATATCATCAATGAGTTCGTCAATAAAAGCCTGGCCCAACGCCCGCCTCTGGAAACCTTTGTCCGCCACCGGCAGGCCATTGGAGGGTTCAAGGTCTGCGACCAAATCCATCAAATTACCCTTCCTACCCTTATTCTGCACGGCCGGGCCGACCTGCTGCTGCCCGTAGTCGATGCCGAGGAATTAAAAGAACGGCTCCCTCAGGCCCGGCTTAAGATCTATGAGGGTTTGGGACATTTGTTCTTCATGGAGGACCCGGACACTTTTAATAAGGATGTGATCCAGTTCATTCGAGATCAAAAGATGATGGACTGATTTTTATTGGACGGTGACAATCACAATTTCCGGGGTGCTTCCGATGCGCATCGGCGGTCCCCAGGTACCGACCCCGCTGGTGGTATACAGGGAATAATCTCCCATCCGATGGAGGCCGTGATCATAGCCCTTATAGATGAGATAGGTAAATATTTTCATGGGCCACATTTGGCCGTTATGGGTATGCCCTGAAAGTTGCAGAGAAATATTATATTTCCGGGCTAAATCTATGTTGGAAGGTTCATGAAAAAGCAGGATGCCTGGCTTGGTTTTATCGATCTTCTCCAGGATCGGTTCCAGATTTTTTTTCTTCCTCCTTTGAGGGTAATCAATCCCGATCACCTGGATACCGCCGAGATCGATAATTTCATCGCGCAATAATCTTATTTTCGTCCTCTCTATGGCCTTCAACACCTTATCCAATCCCAGATAGGTTTCATGATTGCCGGTAATATAAAAGATGGGGGCCTTGATCCGGTTGAACGGTAGAGTTAAAAGCGGCAGGTTATCCCCTGTTCCATCGAATAAGTCCCCGGTTATAAAAACCAGGTCCACCTTCTGATCATTGATCTGATCGGCTATCTTCCTGGCCAGATATTCTCCATTAATCAAACCCAGATGGACGTCCGATACCTGGGCGATTTTATTGCCCTGCCATTCCGGTGGGCGATTTTTAATCGGGATGGAAAGGAAGGTTGTTTGGATTCGGGTGGCCTGAAAAAGGCCGTAGAGGGTGTACAGGGCGGTCAGGGCCAGCAGACACACTCCAAAGAATTTAAGGTCTATTTTCAGGGCAATGGATTTGAGGAGGATGTAAACCAAAAGCCCGGCCCCTAAGATGAGCAATAGATTGATCAGAAGGCCAAGCCAGAGGGCTGATCCATAGTAGAACCAGCGGAGGAAGGGTTGTCCGTCAGACCGGCTCCAGATAAAGGCCGCAATGAAACTTGAGGCCAGAAGAAAGAGCAGGGCAGCCAATCCCAATCGTGCCAACCGGTCTTTCAGGCTGAAAAACTTTACCAGGAGAAGGAAAAGCAGGGTATGAAGACCGAAATAAATAGTTAGAGCAAGGGAAATGAAGATCAAGATTTGCTGTCTCATGAGTCCTGATGGGCTATAGGCACGGGTTTAATTTTTTGAAATCGCTATTTCAGAAGTGGTTGAGCTCGAGTTATAATAAAGTCAGAGATAAATTCGCAGATACGGAGTGCCTAACATCCCTCCTGGGCCGTCGAGCCCGCTCCGGCCAAAGGACGGAAATTTTTTTTGCCGGCTCCGCAGATGGGACATTTCCAATCTTCCGGCAGATCGGCAAAACAGGTCCCCTTAGGTATTTTCCCTTTTCTATCGCCTTTATCCGGATCGTAAATATAACCGCAATTTACCGATTGACATTGAAACATTTCTTCGGCTTTGGACAAAACAGCCTCCTTTTAAAAGAAAGGCGCAAGGTTCAAGGTCCAAGGTTCAGGGTATAAGGTTAAAGGTTTTTTTACTTGAAACTTGCATCTTGCATCTTGTAACTTTATTTTTAATCGACTTTAATAAAGGCCTTGGCCTTGGAGCCGCAGACCGGACAGGTTTCCGGAGGCTCATTTTCACAGGTATAGCCGCATACCGAACAGACATAATAATCGGCCGGTTTTAAATTTTCCAAATTATCCATGGTTTTTTGATATAAACCGGCATGGATCTCTTCTACGGCATTGGCGTAGGAAAAACTTTGTTCAGCCGCCTTATTACCTTCCTCTTTGGCGGCCTCGATCATGGCCGGATACATCTTTTTAAACTCATGGATCTCGCCGGCCAGGGCTTCCTTCAGGTTTTCGGCAGTCTTCCTGATCCCGCCCAGGGTACGCAAATGGGCATGGGCGTGGACGGTTTCGGCCTCGGCCACGGCCCTGAATAGTTTAGCGGCCTGGGGGTATCCTTCCCGCTCGGCCTGTTTGGCAAAGGCCAGATATTTACGATTGGCTTGGGATTCGCCGGCAAAGGCATCTTTTAAATTCTGTTCTGTTTTGCTCATGATTTCTTCTCCCTTCTGCATTTATTGGGTCAACTCCTTGACAATTCCGAGCACCTTTTCATAATCGGGTTCTTCCGTCTGCTCTTTAACGATCTGAATATGGCGGATAATCCCCTGCCGGTCAACAACAAAGACAGCCCTGGCCAGCAAGCGCAACTCTTTAATTAACACTCCGTAAGCCATTCCGAAAGAGGCATCCTTATGATCGGAGAGGGTGATCACCTTATCCACCCCGGCCGCCCCGCACCAGCGCTTCTGGGCGAAGGGCAAATCCATACTGATGGTCATGATCTGAATGTCGGGACTTAATCGGCCGGCTTCGGTATTGAACCTCCGGGTTTCTATATCGCAGACCGGTGTGTCCAGTGACGGGACGGAAGCAATCAGACAGATCTTCCCACGAAAAGAAGAAAACCGGACGGTAAGAAGATTATTATCGATTACTTCAAAATCAGGTGCCGCCTCTCCCACTTTCAGCTCAGGGCCCAAAAGGGTGAGAGGATTTCCTCTCCTGGTAACAATCCCCGGACGTTCCATCAGGGTTCCTCCTTTAATTTCTTCATACTTCTTTAAACTAATCACTCCTCTTTGCATGTCAAGATAAATACCTGAGGTTGGGATTCCGCTTGAATAAATAGGCCCTAACGTTTATAGTTTTTTGCAAATATTTTTGGTCAGGGTCCGCTTATCATGTCAAACACAACCATCGATCCGACAAGGGCCGATATTTCTGCAGAAAACACCCCGGAAAGTTCTCCGGCCGCCCTTCTATCCAGGCTGGGTCCGGTATTTTTTTTAACCGGCATCTTTTCTTTGAATTTTATCTCCCGGGTCATCCTGGCTCCTTTGATGGTTACCATAGAAAAAGAACTTCATCTGGGCCACAAGGAGGCCGGAGTCCTTTTCTTACTGACCACCGTGGGTTACAGCTTATCCCTCCTCGTCTCAGGGCACCTCTCTTCCCGGGTGGTCCACAGGAAAACCATTGTTTTTTCCACCTTGGGGTTAGGGGTTAGTCTCCTTTGCCTTTCTGTCAGTCAAAGCCTATGGGCGATTCGACTGACTTTATTTATTTTAGGGATGGCTGCCGGTCTCTATCTGCCCTCTGGGATGGCCACCCTGACCTCCCTGATACGGCCCCAGGATTGGGGAAAGGCCTTTGCCATTCACGAACTGGCCCCTAATGTCAGTTTTGTTATGGCCCCCTTTATTGCCGAAGCCTTTTTGCAGTGGAGTTCCTGGCGATGGCTCATGGCCTTGTTAGGGATCGCTTCTTTGCTCTTAGGCCTGGCCTTTCTCTGGTTCAGCCAGGGGGGAAATTTTTACGGCCAGGCCCCTACCCCTCGGGTGGTACGGGATTTGATCAAAGAGCCTGCTTTTTGGATCGTCATGGTCCTTTTTGGTCTGGGCATCGGGACCAGCTTTGGGGTTTATAGCATGCTCCCCCTTTATATGGTCGCTGAACGGGGAATCGGCCGGGGGTGGGCCAACACCCTGGTGGCCTTATCCCGGGTTTCCGGAATAGTCATTTCCCTGATATCCGGCTGGTTTGTGGATCGCCTGGGGATAAAGAAAACCATGCTGATTTTTCTTCTGACCACCGGGATTTTCACCGTTTTGCTCGGAACGGCCCCTGGATCCTGGCTGGTCCCTTGTATCTTCCTCCAGCCCCTGGTGGCGGTCTGTTTTTTCCCGGCAGGGTTTACCGCCATCAGCCGGATCGGCCCGCCCGGAAGTCGCAATGTAGCCATCTCCTTAACGGTCCCTTTGGGCTTTTTCCTGGGGGGCGGGGTTGTGCCGGCCTTGATCGGCTGGAGTGGGGAACGGATTTCATTTTCAATAGGAATCATTGCTCTTGGAATCATCACCTTGGCCTGTATTCCCCTGATTCGGGGGCTGCGATTTTCCGATGAGGAAAAGTAGAAACCGATCAGTTCGGAGTTATGAGTTCGGAGTAATGAGCATGAAGCTTAACGTTGAAAGCTTAAAAGTCAGGCCCTCTTTTTTTTGTCTTTTACTTTTTGGGGGGATATTATTATTTCTATTTGCTGTTGATCAACAAGCCAATGGCCTGGAAAATAAGACACCTGTTTACAGCTACCAGGTGGTGCGGGTATTTCCTCACGATCCCAAGGCCTTTACCCAGGGGCTGGTGTATGATCAGGGATTTCTTTATGAGGGGACGGGACTTTTAGGAAAGTCCTCTTTGCGCAAAGTGGAACTGGAAACCGGGAAAGTTGTGGGTCTGGTTAAATTGCCCGATCGTTTATTTGGCGAAGGGGTAACCCTCTGGAAAGATAAAATCATTCAACTGACCTGGCAATCGAAAATCGGATTGATCTATGACCGACAGACTTTTAGATTACTGAAAAAATTCTCTTACCCCACGGAAGGCTGGGGCGTTACCCAGGATGCCAAACACTTGATTATGAGTGACGGTACGGCCTTCCTGTATTTTCTGGACCCTCAGACCTTCAAGGAAGTCAGGCGTATCCGGGTTCGCGATGAGGGCAACCCCATAGGCTTTCTCAATGAACTGGAATATATCAAAGGCGAGATTTACGCCAATGTTTACGGGACCGATCGCATCGTACGCATTGCACCTGAATCCGGGCAGGTAACCGGATGGATTGACCTGAGCGGAATATTGCCTGAAAAAGACCGCAGGCCGGGAGTGGATGTTTTAAACGGCATCGCCTATGATGTTCAGAAAGACCGGCTCTTCGTCACCGGAAAACTCTGGCCGAAATTGTTCGAGATCCGGTTGATTCCCTTGAATTAGGACGCAGATCTTCGCCGATACCCGCAGATAATTATTCTTTATATTCAAAATCTTGGCAATCTGCACGATCGGCTCTCTGCCGATCCGAGTCGATCGGCGTCCAAAAAGGAAATTCCTATGCACTTAAATTAGAACCCAATTTTTCGCTAATACCGGCAGAATTTTATAAGGATTGAGGAATTTTGAAATTCCTCAATCCCTTAATTCCCTCCTCCTGCTTACCAGTTAAAAACCTGATCCAATTCTTCGTCTTTTACCTGGAAGGTGACATTATGAGGAGCCAGCACTTCTTTTTTAAAGAAATCAGGCAGCCGGTCCTGTTGAGGGGTAAAGCCGGCCTTCAGGTTGAAGTCCCTCTCGTTCTTGAGGATCGATTTTCCCAGGGCGGTTACATCATCGGCCGTCAGATTCAATCCGTAAAAGGCGTTGATCATATCGATCAGGGCCTGGAAGGTCTCCGGCTGATCCAGGACGGCAAAGGCTATAAAGAGGCACATGCCCGTGGCATCCACGGCTGCTGTGGCGATCTGTAGATTCCGGGAAAGTTCGATCTGCCCTTCGGGTTTGAGGGGATCTACTTTACCGCCCACATTGAGGATATTAGTGGCCACGGCATAACCGGCCGTGTGATCGGCTCCCATGGGACTGGTGGCATAGGTCACCCCGATACCCTGCACGGCACGTGGGTCATAGGCCGGCATGGCCTGACCTTTAACTACCGGCACCCGTTCCACACCGAAAACCTTGCCGGTAACGGCCGCACCGCTTCCTAAAATGCGGCCCAGGGAAGTCCCCTGACCCACCTCTTTAATCAGATTGATGGCCCCCTGACCGTCGCCGAATTTAAGTAAACCGGCCTCCATGACCACGCCGATGGCGGCGCCCATTTCGATGGTGTCCAGACCGTAATTGTCATCCAGAAAATCCAACTGGGCAATCACGTCTAAATCATCAATGGCGCAATTCCCGCCATGGGCCCAAACCGTCTCATATTCCGGCTGTTTGGTAACATAATGGCCGTCCTTGTCATTAAAAATCCCGGAACAGCGGATAACACAACCCCGATGGCAGCCGTGGGTGGCCAGCCCTCCCCGGGCCGTTTCCAATTCGGCCTGGGTTTCACCGCTGATTTTGGCCGCACCGGCAAAGCGGCCTTCCTTAAAGTTGTAGGTAGGATAGCCGCCGGCTTCATTCAGGACATTGGTCAAGACATTGGTCCCGTAAGCCGGGAGCCCCTGACCGGTGACCGGATGTTCTTGAAGACCCTTGACCCATATTTTTGAGGCTTCTTTGAATTTCTCAGGGTCTTTGGGAGCTCGCATCGTCTTGCCGGTGTCGTCCAGGACGATCACCTTGACCCCTTTGGAACCCATTACTGCGCCGACCCCTCCACGGCCGGCATGACGGGTAGGTCTCAGTTCCATATCCGTACAGGCAATAGAGGCGGCGGCCAGCTTCATTTCTCCGGCCGGACCGATGGAAATACAGGCGATTTGATCCCCGTATTCGGCCTTCATCTTTTCGATCAGATCATAATTAGGTAGCATCTTCAGGCTGTTATCAGGTTGAATCTTAACACCGTCCGGGTTGATAACCACCTTATAAAGGGTATCATCCTTCGGTTTTCCTTCCAGGACGATGGCTGCATAACCCAGGCGGGCCAAGACCTGAGAGGGCTGCCCTCCGGCATTGGCTTCTTTGATCCCCCCGGTTAAAGGGCTCTTGCAACCAACAGAGAGCCGGCCGGACATGGCCGCTGTGGTTCCGCTTAACAGGCCCGGTGCAATTACCAGTTTATTGTCCGAACCCAGAGGATGACAGGTGGGGGGTACTTCTTTAGAGATAATGGCCGAAGTCATGGCCCGGCCCCCCATTCCGGCATATTCGCCTACTGGTACCTCACTCACCTTTGGGCCGCCTTCCGCCCCCATATTGATTCTTAAAATTTTCTCCATTAAAGACCTCCTTTTGGATTAGGGTTAATAGTGACAAGTTCGTAATAAGTCAGGAAGAACCCATTCTCGTCATGCCATGAAAACGTGAATCCAGTCCCTCCAAAGGCGGGATTAATTTGTTACGCCTCGCCTGGATTCCCGCCTGCGCGGGAATGACGAGTTTTTACGAATTCATTAATAATATGGATACTGGGGAATCACGCCTTTATTGTGCTAACTTCAATCACATAATAGTAGGAGAAAAAAATTTAATTTGTCAATATGTCTTATTTGGCACTAATGGAGAAAAGTTGAAGGGAAAATGGCAGTTTTTATTTATCCACCGGCTAAAGGGGGGAAAATACCCAACCGATCTCCCTCTTTTAAGACTGTTGTTTCATCGGCATGGATCCCATTTAAAAAAATGATTTTCGGTATCTCAGAAGGAACCCTTAACCGGTTCAAAATGTCCCAGATGGTCGTCCCTTCTTCGATTTCCAATGTATTAAAAGGGCCGCCGGTGTTTTGATCCGGCAGATATCCAGCCAGGGAAGCAAAGAGACGTAATTGAATCTTCAAGTTTTTTGTCCCAAATTTTGGAGTTAACCAGGATCATCATATTATAAACGATAGAAAGGGCTTGTCAAGAAAAGGGATATCGGATTAGAATAAAATATTTCAAGGGGGTGCTATGCGATTTTGGAAAAAAGGGAATGAAAAAAAGGATGAAAACTCACCGGCAGGAAACAAAAGCTTTTTGGATTTTTTGAAAGCAGCACGGGAAGAGATGGAAGGGTTAATGGCCCAAGACCCGGAATGGTTTTATCACCTGCCCTATAAAGGCGCCATGTCCTTAGAAGAGGCCAAAGATCTGGAGATCGAAAAAAGGGCCATCTGGCGCCGGGTGATCTATGATGCCAAAAGGACTTTTTTAACCGGCCTTCGTTGGGAGACCAGAGGCGACGCTTTGGTCTGCCCGGATTGCCAGAAGATGGAAGGTCGTATCTTTTCTTTGAAAGAATACGACGAACTCAACCAAAGGATCATGCACATAGGCTGCCGATGTAATCTGGTATCGGTGAGGGAATGATAACCGTTCAGCGTTCGGTGTTCGGCGAAAACATCAGGGTCATTAAATTTTATAACAACGAACAACGAACGCCTTAGCGTCTTTTCATAGGAAACCCTCATGCCCCAAGGCACCACGAAGCATGAAAATAGGTTCGAGGTTTAACGTTTTTCCCGCTTGAAACTTGCATCTTGAAACTTGAAACTTTATTTTCGAACAGGTATTCATGAAACATTCTATTAAAGCAGTAGGTTTATTGTCCGGGGGGCTGGACAGTATGTTAGCCGCCCGGCTTATTTTAGACCAGGGGATTAAGGTGGAAGGGGTTTCCTTTATCACTCCCTTTTTCGGGGCTGAAAAGGCCCGGAGGGCCGCGGAGCAATTAAAGATTCCTTTAACCGTTTTGGATATAACCCCGGAACATTGGGTAATGCTCAAATCTCCCCGATTCGGCTATGGTAAAGGGATGAACCCCTGTATCGATTGTCACGCCCTCATGGTCCGCAAGGCCGCGGAAATGCTGGAGGAGATGGAAGCCGGTTTTCTCTTCACCGGAGAAGTCCTTGGTCAAAGACCCTTTTCCCAAACCAGACCATCCTTGCGGGCGGTTGAAAAGGAATCCGGGTTGCTTGACCGCATCCTTCGCCCCCTAAGCGCCCTTCTGTTAAAAGAGACAAGGCCTGAAGAGGAAGGTTTGGTCGATCGTTCCCGGCTCCTGGATATCAGCGGCCGGTCTCGAAAGCGGCAGATGAAATTAGCCGAAGGATATGGACTGACCGATTATCCTGCTCCGGCCGGGGGCTGTCTGTTAACAGATCCCATTTTTTCCATCCGTTTGAAAGAATTGTTTTCCTGTACCAGGGAACCCCAAATCCGAGAAGTGGAATTGCTGAAAGCCGGTCGGCATTTTCGGTTATATTCGGAGGTCAAAATCATTATCGGCCGAAACAAGATCGAAAATGAATTGATCGAAAAATGGGCTCTTCCTGAAGATGGCTGGGCCAGAGTGGCCGGATATCCCGGTCCCCTGGCTCTGGCTCCAGGGGGATTGACCAGGCCGGAGGATTGGGAAAAACTGGCCCAACTCTGTCTGACCTACAGCGATGCCCCGGCAGACTGTAAAGTCCTGGTACAGTTGGGACAAGGGGATCGGATCTGGCAGATCGAACTTCTCAAGCCGGCCAAGGAGGATTTCAGGGAGTGGATGATCGGATAAGAGTGACGGGTGACGAGGATAATGCAGAGACAAGAGATGGATATCGGGAAGAAAGGAGATAAGATGACATTATTGAGTGACCGGCTGGAATCCTTTGGCATTTACAAGCTCTCATATCAATTATTCGATGAATTTTGGTCAGATTCTGAGATGTTAGGAAGAGATTATCGGGGGAGGGAATTAGTAAAGCAACAAATCCGGAGTTTAGACTCAATTTGTGCCAACATAGAAGAAGGCTATGGGCGTGGATTTGGAAAGGAATTGCCTTACCATCTTCGGATTGCCCGAGGTGAAGCTCGCGAGAGTAAGGGACGCTATATGCGCTGTCGGCATTTGCTCCCTGAAGACATCTTAACGAATAAGGATAGCCACTATCGATCAAATTATTGGTGGTTTAACCAAAACGATTAGGACTATCGAAGAGAAAAAATGAAAAATTCCAGCTATAACACCAGATCTATAACCCTTCACCCGACACGGGGTCATTTTTTCCCGTCACTCGTCACTCGTCACCCGTCACAGGTTTTTACCCATCACCCGTCACAATATCAATATGCCTATAATCCAACTTAAAGATGTTTCCAAATCCTACCCAACCGAAGCCGGGGAGGTTCGGGCCCTTCAAGGGATCGATCTGTCTGTTGAATCAGGGGAACTGGTCATCCTTTCCGGAAAAAGCGGCTGCGGAAAAACCACCTTGTTAAATATGATCGGGGCCCTGGACCAGCCGACCACCGGGGAAGTCTGGGTAGGGGATAGAAATATTTGCCTCCTGACCGAAAAGGAGAGGACCCTCCTGCGGAGAAGAGAAATCGGAACCATCTTCCAGTCCTTTAATTTAATTCCCATGTTGACCGTCGAAGAGAATATTGCCCTCCCCCGTTGGCTGGATGGGTCTTATCAAAATAAAAAGGGCCCCTCTATTGAAACCCTTTTGAACCAGATGGAGCTGACCCACCGAAGAAACCATCGGCCCCATGAATTGTCCGGCGGAGAACAACAGCGGGTAGCCATCGCCAGGGCCTTGATCAATTCGCCTAAAGTCATCCTGGCCGATGAACCTACGGGAAACCTGGATTCCCAGACCGGTCTTCAGGTCCTCTCGGTCCTGGCGGAATTAAATCGAACTCAGGGGCAAACCATTATCATGGCTACCCATTCCCAGGAGGCCGACGGTTTGGCCAGCCGGATCATTAAACTGCGGGATGGGAAGATTTTAGGTTTTTGAAAAATTTTTAGACAGGATTAACGGGATTTACATGTTTTGCTCAGGTTCCATAGGACCCTGAGCAACTTCCATCCTCCGTCGGAGGAAGAAAGATTCCTGTCCGCAGGACGATTTAGTTTGTGCCTTTCTTCCGGAAAGGCACAAAAATCATGGTAATCCGGTAACTCCTGTCTAATAAAGTATTTTTTACAATAAGCTAAACTGATACAAAATTTCAAATATTTTTGGTTAGTATTAATGACTGTCCTGCGTGTTTACCTCCTTTTAATCTCCCGCCATTATCTAAAATCCTGGCGTCAATCCCTGTTAACTATTTTAGGCCTGGCCCTTGGGGTTTCGGTTTTTGTGAGCATCCACCTCTCGGTGGGTGCCTCCCTGCGATCTTTTAAGAATACTGTCCAATCCCTTTCGGGGGAGGCCCAATGGCAACTGGTCCAGGATGGGCAGGGGATTGATGAAAACCTGTTTCCCATCATTAAAAGGCATCCGGTGATTCATGCCGCTGCCCCGGTGATCGAGTTTCAAGGCCCCCTTGGCAAACAACCCTCCCAGTTAATCTGGATCATGGGGGTGGATTTTTTTGCTGAAGCCGGTATCCGCCGATATTCCGAATCCCTTTCTTCTCTGACGGGAGAGCAATTCCTTTCTTTGGCCTTAACACCCCGATCTATTGGTCTTACCCGCCCATTTGCCGACCGCCATGGGCTCAAAAAAGGGGACCCCTTCACCATCCTGGTGAACGGACATCCCCGGACCTTGAAGCTTTCCGTCCTCTTGGAAAACGATGGGCCGGCCCAGGCATTGGGAGGCAGTTTCGGCATTATGGATATTGCCCAGGCCCAGGAGGTTTTTGGAAAGATCGGATTTCTGGATCGCATCGATCTTCAGTTAATAGAAGGAGATGAAAAAAAACACCTCCAGGAACTGCAAAAAATCCTTCCCCTGGGGACTCGCCTGATCCAGCCGGCCGATCGGGAAAAGGGGACGGAACGGATGATCCGGTCCTACCAGTTAAACCTGACGGCTTTGAGTTTTATTGCCGTGCTGGTCAGTATGTATCTTATTTACAATACTTTTTCTCTTTCGGTGGCCCGCCGGAGGAAGGAGTTGGGCATCTTAAGATCTCTGGGGATGCTGCCCAGGCAAATCCTTTTATTAATCCTCTGGGAGGCGGCCGGCTATGGCCTGATAGGCAGCTTGTTAGGCCTGGGAGGGGGAACCCTTCTGGCCGGCTTTCTCCTGAAGACCGTCTCCCGGACCATCACCAATTTATATGTCTTAGTCGGGGTCAGGGAACTCCCTTTTTCTTTTATTGAAATGGGTTTAATCATCCTTTTGTCCCTGTTCATATCCCTTCTTTCAGCCTATCTTCCGGCCAGACAGGCAGCGGCCCTGGAACCCAGGGAAGTCATCTATCGCAGAGATGGATTGATCAAACCAGGTCTGGCCGGAAACAGGAAAAATCTTTATTATGGCCTGGGGCTCTTGGGTCTGGCCGGTTTATTGACCGCCTTACCGGCCTGGCACAACTGGCCTGTGGGGGGACTTTCAGCCACCCTGGCCTTGACCCTGGGTTTTTCCTTTTTGTTGCCGGATTTTGTCCGGGGAGTGATCAATCGGTATGGCGCTTTAAAAACCCGTCGGGGGAAAAGGTTTGTCTCAGTCTGGTTGGGGATAAACTATGTCAACCGTTATGCAGGGCGTATGGCTATCGCTATGGCCGCCTTGATGATCGCCATTGCCATGTTGATCAGTGTCGGTCTGATGATCAGGAGTTTCCGGCAGGCCGTGGACACCTGGATCGGGCAATCCATCAGCGGTGATCTTTTTGTCGGTCCGGTCCTTCCTTCCAATCAGGGATTTAACCAGTTCCTGGAACCGGAGGTCATTCGGGAAATTGAATTTTTCGAGGAATTATCCGATATTTATTATTACCGGGGTTTGACCACGGAATTAAAAGGACTCCCGATCCGCCTCTGGGCCGGGAATCTGGCGGTCATCCAACGCCATGGGGGATTGACCTTTACTCGTGGAAAGGCAGAAGCCATTTTTCAAAATGCCTTGACCGGGGAAGGGATCCTCATTTCCGAAGTCCTGGCCAATCAACTCTCCTTAAAGCCTGGGGACCGTTTGGACCTGGTAACCGCCCAAGGACCCCGTCTTTTTCAAGTGGCCGGCATATTCTATGATTACCGGACCGAAGGCGGGGCTATCTGGATGGACAGGGCACTATTCCTTAAATATTGGAAAGACCCCCGGATCAACGGTCTTCGACTCTATCTGAAGGACCCCGCCCGGCTCCATCAGGTACGGGAAGACCTTTATAAAAAATTTGCCGGGCAGGTTTCCCTGGTGATTATTTCCAATAAGGAATTGAGGGATCAAATCCTGAATATCTTTGACCAGACCTTTCAGGTGACCTATATCCTGGAGGCGATTGCCATCCTGGTGGCCTTTTTAGGGCTCCTCCATTCCAGTTCCATTTCCGTACTCTTTCGGGAGAAAGAGTTGGGGATCCTCAAGGCCCTGGGGGCCTTACCGGGACAGATTCGGCGGATGATCCTGACCGAAACCGCTCTGATGGGAATCTTCAGTTTTGTCTGGGGAGGGCTGGCCGGGACCTTGCAGTCATTAATCCTGATCCTGGTCATTAATAAGCAATCCTTCGGCTGGACCATCCCTTTTCACTGGTCCTTTTGGATTTATCTTAAGACCCTGGGAATCATCGTCCTGGGTTCGATACTTGCCGGCTGGATCCCGGCGGTCATGGCGGTTCGAAGGAGTACGCAGGAGATGATCAGGGAAGAATAAATGCCGAGTGCGGATTTTGGATTTTGGATTGCGGAATGGGGGATGGGAAAGGGGAGTGGCGGGTGTCGAGTGACGGGAAAAATCGAATGGGGGGACAAGGAGTAACGAGTGATGAGAAAAATAGAAACAAGGGGCGAGTGGACATAGGGAATGAGGATTAGGAAATGAATAAAATCAAAAAATTTCTCAAGGCCCTTTTCTCCCTTCTTTTCACTCGTCACCCGTCACTCGTCACCCTTTTGCTGCTCTTGCTTTTCGGCATCAACCCGGCCTATTCTGAAAAGCCGTCTGAATTCCAGGCCGCCCTGCCGGGTTGGAAGTTTAAGTTTCCCAGGGACCATGGGGTTCATCGGCAATTCAAAACCGAATGGTGGTATTATAACGGGCACCTCAAAGATCCTGAAGGGAACGGTTATGGCTATCAGGTGACTTTTTTCAGGGTGGGATTGGTTCCCGGCACACCTCCCCAAAAGGGTTCCCGCTGGCGGTTGGGGGAGGTCTACCTGGCCCACCTGGCCGTTACCGATATAGGGACTCAAAAATTTTTTTATCAGGAAAAGGCCGGCCGGGGAAACTTGGGATTGGCCGGAGCAGATGAAACTAAATACCGGGTCTGGCTGGAGACCTGGAAGGTGGAGGAAGAAGGGGAACAACAGCGGTTAATCGCAGGGGCTGAGGACCTTTTTCTTGATCTGAAGGTCAGGCCGACCCGGCCGGCGGTTATTCATGGAGTCCACGGGGTCAGTCAAAAAGGGGCCGGCCCTGGACAGGCCTCCCATTACTATTCCCTGACCCGCCTGGAAACCAAAGGATTACTAAAATTGAAGGGGAAGGAAATCCCGGTGGCCGGGATAAGCTGGATGGACCATGAGTTCGGCAGCAATCAATTAGCCGAAACGCAGGTCGGCTGGGACTGGTTTTCCGTGCAATTGGACAATGGGATGGATCTTATGATCTATCAGCTCCGACAGGCCGATGGCCTGGCCGATCCCAACTCCAGCGGAACCCTGGTCCTGCCCGATTCTCGAACGATTCATCTTCCTTGGTCTGAAATCAAACTCCGGCCCCTGAACTTTTGGAAAAGTGCCCGAAGTGGGGCCACCTACCCGGCCTCCTGGGAAATCGATCTGTCGGGCTATGATCTGAAGTTGTCTATTATTCCCCTGGTGGCCGATCAGGAGTTGATGACCCCCAGGAGTACCCGGGTCACTTACTGGGAAGGGGCCGTCAAGGTGAAAGGCACCCATAAAGGCCGGCCCGTTGAAGGGAAGGGCTATCTGGAAATGACCGGCTATGATCAGCGTTTCAGGCCGAAAATATAAAAGGGACTTGAAGTCATTTTCTTTGAAACCGGTTGGCATATTTGAATAACAGCCCCAGGGCCTTGATACATCGTTCCGGTTCGCCGAAAACCGGAAAGCCGAGTTCCTCAATTCGATTCTTCAGATCAAGCACTTTCGCCGAGTCGGGACCGTAAATCCAGGTTACCACCGGCTTCCGGGCCGAAGCCTTCAATGCTTCATAGGCCTCGAGATAGGCCTTCTTGTTGTGGCCGCCCGCGTCGGCCCAAAGGACGTTGAACAGGGAATCCACATTTTCGTCTTTAAGGACCGCTTGCAGAATCCCCGAATACACGGTGGAGAAGTCTTTTACCGAGGGTATCATGGGGCCGATATCGACCGGCATACTCCCCAATCCGGGGAACAGGCCTTCGAACAGCACGGCCGTCTCAGGGGACAAACCCGCCATGGTCAGACCGTATTTAGCCCCTTCATCCGCGGCCTGGACCCCAATGGCGCCGGTATAGCTGACCAGACCGAAACGGTTTCCCCCCGGAAGGGGCTGGGAGGCAAAGACCTTGGGGAGTTCAAAAAGCTCATTAAAGGCCTGGAGCCGCAAGATCCCTGACTGCCGGCAAGCGGCCTCGAAGATCTTATCATCAATGGATAGAGACCCGGTATGGGATGCGGAGGCCCGAGCCCCTTCCCTGGTGGCCCCTACTTTGAGGGCCAAAATGGGTTTTTGGGCAGCCACCCGCTCACAAATTTTAAGAAACCGCTTCCCGTCCCGAATGGTCTCGAGATACATACTGATGACCTCGGTGGTCGGATCACTTTCCAGATATTCCAGAAGGTCGCATTCGTCCAGATCACACTTGTTTCCGAAATCGCAGAGTTTGCTGATGCCGAATCTGAGATCCGGGTAGGGGTAGGCCTGGGGATTGATCATCCCGGTCTGAGAGATGATGGTCACTCCCCCTTTTTTGAATCCGTAGTAACCGGCATCATAGGGAGAAGGATTGAAGCCGTTGTGGTTGTTGACGATACCGGCCGTGTTGGGGCCGATAATCCGTACCCCCCATTCCCTGGCAATCCCCGCCACCTCCGCCTGCAGCCTGGCCCCTTCCCGGTCTCTTTCGGCGAAACCGTCCGCCACCAGGACAATGGCCCGGATACCGCTTTCAGCACATTCCCGGATGACCCCTGGAACATGCCGGGCATTGATCATAATCAAGGCCAGGTCGACCTTTGAAGGGATCTCCCGAATCGAAGGAGAAACCTTTATACCCAGCACTTCTTTATAGGCCGGATTGACCGGATAAATCCGGCCGCCGTAACCGGCCTTCAAAAGGGATTTGATGACCACATATCCGCCGAAGGCCCCTGCCCTGAAAGACCCGATGATCGCTACACTCCTCGGTTCGAAAAAAATGGCGAAATCAGGGGGTGGATTCGATCCGCTTGCTGCCATAAAAACGCTTCCTTCCGGAATCAGAATTTTAATTTTTCATAGTACTGTTTCCGGGAGGTTTCGTCAAAAAGAAAATCCCCCTTATCCTTCTCGACTGCCGGAAGTCTTGCCCCATTTTACCCGACAATTTTCTCCTTTCTAAGACCGGCGATTGCATCGCTGCTGAATCCCAGGCTGCTCAGGATCTCATCGGTATGCTCCCCGAAACGAGGGGCCGGACGCCGCCAGGAGGCCGGTGTTTCGCTGAAATCCCAGGGGAATCCCGGCATTTTCAAAGGCCCCCATTCGGGATGTTCCACTTCGATAAAATAATTATTGGCCCAGGCCTGCAAATCTTGGGTCACTTCCTGGGGGGTCTGGACCGGGGTGAAGATACAGCCTTCCTCCTTGAGGCGTTGCATCCATTCCTCCCGGGTCCTGGTTTCAAAACGTTGATCCAATAGGGCCACCAGTTCTTTGGCATTCCGCCCCCGGGCCTCAATGCCTTTGAATCGCGGGTCTTCCTGCAAGGCCTCCAGGTCCAGGGCCTTACAGATTTTGGGCCAATACCGATCCGGGTCCAGGTGGGCAATAGCCAACCATTTATCATCCCGGCAACGATAATGGTTGTAAAGGGGATTGCCGGCCTGGGCCCTGACCTGACGGGGAAATTCCTGACCCATGATAGCCGGGGCCGCCAGGATAAAGGCCAGGGTCCCGATAAGGCCGCCCATCAGGGAGGTGTCCACCACCTGACCCAAACCGGTCTTTTCCCGGGCATAGAGGGCGGCGGTCACCCCCCAGGCGCACATTAAACCGCCTATTTCATCACCGATTCCCGGAAGGATTTGGGTCGGAGGCGCACCCTTTTCCCCGCAGGCCATCATCAAACCGCATCGGGCGATTCCGGTGTAATCAAAAGACAGGTCTTCGGCCTCAGGACCCTTCCGACCCCAGCCCGAGGCATGGGCGTAAATCAGCCTTGGATTCCTGGCCAACAAAACCTCCGGGCCGATACCCATCTTGGCCGGGGCACCGATGCTCATGTTGTTGAGAAAAACGTCCGCCGTGTCGATCAATTGGAGTAATATTTCCATTCCCTTTCCGGTTTTGAGATCCACCGCAATACCGCGTTTATTACGGTTCCCGTGCTCAAAGTAATAATTGTTGCCTTTAAGACCGGCCATGGCACCAATGATCTTCATAAAACCCCGGCCCGGATCGCCTGTCAGGGGTTCCACTTTAATGACATCCGCTCCCAGGTCCCCTAAGCGCATGCCGGCCACCGGCCCTTGTTGAAACAAGCTGATTTCCACTACCTTGATCCCATCCAAAGCTCCCTTTTTCATGGTCCTTCCTCCTTAAATACAAAAATAAAGTTGCAAGTTGCAAGTTGCAGGTTTGTAGAACCGCCCCGCGTTTCGCAAGGCTGTTTCCCGTAATGACAGGCGAGGGCGCCTGTCCCACATAACCTTGAACCGATTCTCATGCTTCATGGCCCCCTCCGTCCTCAACAAGGGGAGGAGGGCTGTGTTTCAGGGCCGTCAGCACCCTGGAATAAAAAAGGGCCATGGGTAAAACCCATGGCCCTTTATAACTTGAGGCTCCTGGGCATCCCCTTCCGGGTCTGCCCAGGTCCTCTCTCTATCTTATTTTATGATAAGCAGGAGAAGAGGGCAAACCCGTTCCTAAAGCTAAAAAAGCAAAAGCCTTGAAAACGGAAGAGCCCTCTGTCTTTCATCTCGAATAATTCTTTCTTATATTTTTAGGAAAAAACTTTAGCGGATCCAGCAACTGATGTCAATTGATTTTTAGCGATCATCCTAAACTTCAAAAAGGCAATCCAAGGCCCTCATTCAAATATCCCTTGACAATTCTCCGAATATTCTCCTAAAATCATCTTAAAAACTCAACTCAATTTCCCCTCAGGGTAATACCATGAATAAGATGATCTTCGTTGCCATGGCTATTTTCCTTCTTGTGCCTTGCCTCGTCCAAGCCAGGGAGGTTCCTTTTACCCAAGAGGACCGCGACCGGATCATCCGACTGGAAGAGGGACAAAAATCCTTACAGAAACAAATCGATGGCCTCCAAAGACAGATTGACGATTTGCGCAACTCACTTCAACGCCAGATTGATGATATTAAAACCTTTCTGCTCTGGGGTTTCGGAATCCTGTTCACTTTCATGTCTGTCCTCATGGGCTTTATCCTCTGGGACCGGCGGACGGCCGTGGCCCCGGTCATCCAGCGTACCGAGCGGATGGAACTGGCCTTAAAACAGTTGGCCATCAAAAATCCCGAGATATCCGAGGCCCTTAGACAGGCAGGACTGCTTTGATTTTGGATTTTGGATTGCGGATTTTGGAATCATTAATTCTGAAAACCAATCCCTCATTTTTTATTTTTAGTCTTCAGCTTTGAAGTTTTAGTCTCCAGCCTTTGTCTTACTCAAACCGGAATCCTTTCACCCTAAACAAGTTCACACAGGCTTCGACCACCTGAGAATCATAAAAAATGCCTTTGTTCTTAGAAATCTCATCCAAGGCCTTATCGATCCCCTGGGCCGGTCGGTACGGGCGATGGGAGGCGATGGCTTCCACCACATCGGCCACCGCCAAAATTTTTGCTTCGTCGAGAATATCCTCTCCTGAAAGTCCTTCAGGATACCCCGACCCATCCGTCCTTTCATGATGCTCAAGGATTATCCTGGCAATGGGCCAGGGAAAATCAATATCTTTCAAAATATCATAACCGGCCCGGGGATGGTTTTTTATCAGGCCGAATTCAAGCTCGGTTAATCGGGTCGGTTTACTCAGGATCTCGGCCGGAATAGAGATCTTACCCAGATCATGGATCATCCCGGCCATAAATATTCCTTCCAATTTAATATCGGATAAACCCATCTCTTTGGCTATGACCCGGGCCAGATTCGCCACCCGCCGTTGGTGGCCGGCGGTATAGGAATCTTTGGCTTCAACCGTTGAGGCCATGACCTGAATAATCCCTTCTACGGCCTTCTGTAATTTTTTCCCCTCTTCTATAACCCTTTCTTCGGCCTGTTTTTTGTCGGTAATGTCCCGGAAAACATGGATTACCCCGTCTGGCTTGCCATCTGACCCACAAAGGGGAGAAACGGTCAAGAGAAAATGTCCCTCCAATCTGGACTCCCAAAACTCGGCAAAAACTTCTTTTCCTTCGGCTAAAACCTGACTGTGCGGGCAATAAGAAGGGGGTTCCTGGAGCCCATGGATAAGTTCATAACAATGGCCCCCTATCATCTCTTTGAGATGCAGGCCCAACCGATCGGCCATGGCCCGGTTAGCCCTGGATATTCGGAATTCATGGTCCACTATGACGATCAGGTCCGGTATGGAGTCAAAGGTTCGCTCCCACTCCTCTTTGGCATGAAGAATATTTTCTTCCGTCTTTTTTCGATTGGTAATATCATTCAAAAAATTCAATGTGGCCGGTTTTCCCTCCCAGTTAATTACAACCGCATTGATTTCAACCCATTTTATTTTGCCTCCCTCATCGATAATTCTGAAAGGATAGACAGGGGGAAGGTCCTCACCTTTCAGTCTTTTTTGATGGCGCTCCATTACCAATCCCCGATCCTCAGGGTGGATATATTCCAGGAATGGTACGGAGGACAAGTCCTCTTTGGGATGACCGAATATCTCCACCGTTTTGGGGTTAAAAAATTTAATTACCCGGTCCTGAGCAATAAAAATCGCTTCATTGGCGTTTTCCACTACCTGCCGGTACTTTTCCTCAGATTCCCGAAGGGCCGCTTCGGCTTGTTTACGTTTTCTCCGCGCCTCTACCTCCCGCAACTCTCGCCTCACAACAGGAACCAGGCGCGACAGGTTCTTTTTCATGACATAATCATCGGCCCCGGCTTTCATGGCCGTTACGGCCAACTCTTCGCCGATGGTACCGGAGACAATAATGAAAGGCAGGTCAAGCCCTTGTTCCTTTACCAGTTCCAAGGCCTCCAGAGAATTAAAGTGGGGGAGCCGGTGGTCGGCCAGGATGACTTCCCAAACCTTATTTTGAAGAGCCTCCTGCATGCCCTTTTTAGTTTCTACCCGTTCAAAGACCATGTCATATCCCCCCCGCTCTAATTCCCGGAGGATGAGCAACATGTCGGTCTCCGAATCTTCAACGATCAATACCCGTAGTGGGATGCCCATTTTACTCTTTCCTTTATTTAACGCAGAGGCAATCAAGTGCCCTTGTTGATTAAGATCTCTCCATGGCTGCTTTAATACCGAAGGCCGGACGGTAAGGCCGCCGGATCAGAAATTTTCCATCCGTCTCGTCATCGCCTTTGATTTCTGGGCCTCCTCTTTCTTAGCGCCATCATTTGCTGTTCGTCGAAAATTATGAAATGAGTTCTGGACATTCTTAATAAAATTCCGGGTTTCTTTGAAAGGGGGAACGTCTTCATAGAATAAAACCTGGCTCATTCCGGCATTATAAGCGGCCAAGGCCAGATTTTGATCGCCTTCGAAAAAATCCAGGAGAGAGCGGAGGTAACCGACCCCGGCGTATATATTTTCTTTGGGATTAAAGGGATCACGGCAACCCTGCAAGGAAGCTATCTTGGGCCGAATTTGCATCAGTCCGTTTGCTCCACGGGGAGAAACAGCCTGGTGATCAAAACGGGACTCGACCTGGATAATGGCTTTTATTAGAGAAGGATCAATGTCATACCGCAACGCTGCGGCTTTGATGATATGATCGTATTTTCTTTCT
>CAZVHO010000023.1:0-23385 GCA_964627515.1 uncultured Thermodesulfobacteriota bacterium
GGGGTGGCCGGGTCCAATCCCAATTGTTCCCCAATGCGGACCACCATTTCCACCTGATCGGCACTGCTTTTTGCCAGACGGCCCCGGCCGGCCCAGAGCGAATCCTCCAGCCCCACCCGGACGTTCGGGGCCCCCATGGCCATAGCCGTGGCCGCCAGAGGCATTTGCCATTTTCCGCCGGCGGCTACGGACCAGGTGAAATGACCCCGGCCGAGCTTATCCACCGCCTCCTCATGCATCATGACCAAATGCTTGACCGAAGGTTCCATCCAGCCCACAATGGGACCGAAGACGAATTGCAGATGGGGCGGGGTCTTCACCAGCCCTTCTTCCATAAGCCAGGTGACATAGCCCAAGTGCCCCGGTTCGTACAATTCAAATTCCGGCTTAACGTTTAGATCCATAAACGTTTTGGCGTAGGTCAAATCATCCTGAAAAGTCATCTGCATTCCGATATTATCCTTCAGATACATCAGAAAATCCGTCTCCCACTGATACTTGAACGACCCCTGAAACCTCTTGACTAACTGAAAGAGCCCCAGGTTGAAGGGGGCCGGATCAAAGGAGCACATCTCCGGCCGGAGTTCATGAATCACCTTTAGCTTTTCTTGCGCGGTCATGCCCGGTCCACCCCCGGTGGTCGGAAGAACGATCAGGTCGCATTGCTCTTTGATCCTGGTGTGCACCTCACGGAACAATTCCGGACTGGCCGTCGGCCGGCCGTTCTCAGGGTCGCGGACGTGGATATGGGCCACGGCCGCACCGGCCCGGTGGGCCTTGAGTGCATCGGCCACGATATCGTCCGGCGTGATGGGAAGGAATTCACTCATGGTCGGGGTATGAACCGCGCCCGTAACGGCCGCGGTTATAATGATTTTCTTCATGTTTTCCTCCTTTTGGTTCTATTTCTCGGCCTCAAGGGCAAACCCCTTTACTCTCTCCATATCGGCAGGATAATGTCGGGCAGCCAGAGAGTAGAATAAGGCGGCTAGGAGTCCGCACAAGGTCATGAGCAGCAAGGCGGTGCGAAGGCCATCCGAACCGCCGCCCAGGGCGTCGGATACGACACCCACCACGGCCGGGGCCCAGGCCGCTCCACCGATCATGGCCACAAAACCGGCCATACCCCAGGCCACTCCCCGGGCGCCTGGCGTTACGACGTCTTGAGAGACTGCGTTAATCGCGGGTACGCCTGACACGCAAACCACTCCCCATAGCGCTCCGAAAAACAACCCGAAACCCCACAGCTTGAACAGGACAGTCAGGAACAAAAACACTGCACTGAACAAGACGGACGTCAGAGCCAGATAGACCCTCCCTCTTGGATTTCTTTTCTGCCAGGCGTCGGCCAAAATCCCTCCCAGCGGCGCTCCGACAATTCCCATTAAGCCGATAATTCCGATAATGAAACCGGCCCGTTCCACGCCCATCGCCTGGGCCCTCATCAGAAAAGCCGGAGCCCAAACGATGAAGGCCATGGTCATGGCCAACTGCATGGCGTATCCCAGGTAGACCAGGCGGAGGCTTTTTATCTTGATAAGTTCGATCACGGTTCTCCCAAAATGCCCTTTCCTTCCGATCCCATCTGGTACTTTTATCGTTTTATAATCCTTGAGAAAAAGGGTGACGAAACCCAAGATAATTCCTGGCAGGGCAAACATGAAGAACGGCCATTTCCATCCTCCGAGCCTGCCAGCGATCACTCCCCCGAGGATGGTTCCCAGGGCAGCGCCAAGCGGTATGGCCGCATTAAAAATACCCAGGGCCCGGCCCCGTGACGATTCCGGATAGGCGGCACTGATCATGGCCGTTCCCCCTGGCGGGAAGCCTGCCTCACCCACCCCCACCAGCATTCGCGGTAACAAAACCCCGAGAAAGCTGCGGCCAAGTCCGGTGGCAAAGGTGAAAACGCTCCAGACGACTGCCATGAATGCCAGGGATTTACGGCGGCTCCAGGTATCGACCAGGAACGAAGCCGGGAAGGCGAAGAAAGCCATACTGAAAAAAAAGGCTGTTTGCAGCAGACCCGCCTGGACGTCGGTCAATCCGAGGTCCTGTTTCATGGGTTCCATAACCACCGATAGTACCTGCCGGTCCATAAAATTGACCATATATAGAAGAAAACAAACAATCAGGATACTTTTTCTCTGCCAAGGGGACAACCGGTACGATGATTCTCCGGCAGCATGGTTCTGATTCATAATAGCCTTTCTTTCCCTATGTGCGGGTTGAATCGTCGGACGATGGATTTTCCGCCCCATACCCTGTCAGGCGGCTTCGAACATCTCGCCGAACATTTTAATGATCGGGCTCATGACTTCCGGGTCAACGGCGGCATTGATGATCGATGGACGACCGGAGGCAAAGCCCTCCCTCATGGCAGGTCCCAATTGGTCGGGCCGGTCGATGAAACGACCGTATCCATCCCAAACCGAAGCCATTTTTTCATAGGCCAACCGCGGGCCAATTTCTAGACCGCAGTCGCCTTTTGAAGCCTGGTCGGGGTGAATCAGACACTCGGCCAGTTTGATCAATCCCCAGGCGGAATTGTTGCAAACAACCGCTGTCACCGGGACACCATGGCGGCGAAAGGTATCGAACTCCATAGGATAAAAACCGAAACTGCCGTCTCCGGTGAAATACAGGACCGGCTTTTCGTTGGCGGCCCAGGCGCCCAAAGCAAAGCCGGGGCCGACACCCAGGGTTCCGTTCGGGCCGTAGGTTAAAATCTGGCCGGGCCGGTGGGCCTTGGCCGCCGCATTCATCCACATAGCCGAATCACCGCCGTCGATGACCAATGTCCAGTCTCTTCCCTCCTCGCATAGAAACCGGCTGACTTCAAAGGCCAGACGTCCCGGATTCATGGGGAAATGTTCGCTGCCAAATCCATCGAAAAAATTCTGACCTGTCATTAGCGCACATCCAGCGGCCTCCTGAATCCAATCCATCGAGGTTCGAACCGGAACCAGATTGCGCACCGCCTCATAGAGTTGAGCAGAAACCGGCCCTGTGCCGCCGACGATGCCCACATCGGCCGGGCAGTTGAATCCGATCAGAATGGGATCCGGGTGGACCTGAATGCGCAACGCCACCGGGTTAAAGAAAGGGCCTTGCCCCTTGGACACGAGGTAATCGTTTTTCACGCCCAGCATCAAGACCAGATCCGCCTCGGCCATCACAGGCAGGGCCGGCCCGAAGGAGAAACACAAGTCGGTTTCCTCGTCGGCGCAAAGTCCGCGGCATAGGGTTTGGGAAAAAACCGGCATCTTCAGATGGTCGGCCAACGCGGCCAAAGGGGAGGGGTCAAAGATGGAGAATCGGGCGTTGTTCCCCAGCAAAATCGCCGGCCTTTTAGCTTCGACCAGCATCCGAGCCGCTTTCTCCACCAAAGACGGGGCTCCGCAGGAAAGGGTGTCGACGCGGTAATCCCTCGGGAAAGATACGGTTTTTGTTTCAATTTCTTCCGCCAGGACATCCACGGGAATTTCGAGATAGACCGGTCCTGGCGTCGAGGCGCCGGCCTGCCTGAAAGCCATGGCCAAATACTCAGGGAGGCGATGGGTCTGGTACACCCCGCGCGCCCAGGTAGAGACCGCGGCCATGACTTCCAAGGTATTCCCTTCCTGCAGAGGCCCCGTGTCTTTTTCCGACAAAGGCGAAGCGCCGCCGATATGGATAAGGGGGACGCCGGTGTCGCGGGCTTCTGCCATGGCTACAACAGTATGCATGACCCCTGGACCGGCTGTGGTTATGGCCACACCGGGCCGGCCGCTTACCCGGGCAAAGGCGTCTGCCGCATAGATCGCTGTGGCCTCGTGACGGACATCGATGATTTTGATTCCCAAGTCCCGGCAGGCGTATAAAATCGGCATGATATGGCCACCGGCCAAGGTGAATATATGCGTCACCCCTTCCCGTTTCAGGGCTTGGGCCAGTAATGAACCGCCATCAATCTTTTTCATATCGTTTTCCTTAAAATCTCCCTGATAGATCGTATAGATTGAGCTCTTTCAATTTATCATTTCCTGGCCGTCCCGATGCCCTATCCCAGCCGCGCAGTTCATAGTAGCGGTCCAGCATGGGCGCCAGATGGACGACTTCGCCTTTGGCCCCACCGTCTGGCATGGGCTCCTTCAGCATCCGATCGGGAAGGCGATCATCCTCTGGGGTCAGGCCGGCCCGCAGGTTGAAGGCCCTTTCCAGATTGATGATGCGTTCTCCAGTTTGAAGGACATCCTGCCCGCTCAGCCGGCTCCCGGTAACGGCATTAAAATAGCGGGCCATCAGTTCGGACAGGGATTGGTCTTTCGAGTCAACCACTCCGTTGTACAAACTGAACCGGCACACCTCCATGCTGTCCTGAAAGGCGCGCAGGTCTTCGTAAAACTTGACCAGCTCGGCCTTGCCCTCCTCCCGCAGAGGGTCGGTAGGGTTTTTGTAATCCTTGACCACGGCCAATGCGTCTGAAGGCCATATGGGCGCCAACTCTTCCTGGTCGAGGCCGAAGTATCCCTCGGGAACGAAGGCCCGAACGTGGCATCCGCCGCGACTGGAAACGGCATAAGCCAACCCCCATCCTTTACTGGCCCGGGGGTTGCGGCCCAATATAACCTGGCCTTTAGCGTCCATGGCGTAGGCTTCCGCACCTCTTCCGATGATACCCGGCGCCCGCTTCAAGCCTTCAGCCAGGATGGCTCCCAAACCCTGACGGCGGGCGATCCGGTCATGAAGGGTGAGGATCGCCTCGGCGTTACCCCAGTCCAGGGTCAGACCGTCCGTGTCATTTTGGTTCAGGATGCCCCTTTGCCAGCATTCCATGGCAAAGGCAATCATGGCCGTCGTTTCCATGATGTCCATCCCGTAGGCATCGGTGACCATGCCGATCCGCAGCATCAACTCCATGTCATGAACCCCGATCTTGGGTGCTTCGCCTATATGGACCAGCTCGAGACCTTCGCCGTACGTACCGGCATAGGGACCGGTCTTGACGATATAACTGTGATCGCAACCCAGGGTGCAGGACATGCAGGCCTTCTGCTTGCGCACATAACCCCTTTGAAGCTCTGCCAGCATGTCGGTTTCGAAAGAACCCCTTTGGAAATTGTGGGTGGCCAGGCTTCCATTAACCTGCATGCTCGTCCAGCCTACATTCACCCCTATGGCGGCAATGACGGCGTAGGGCAGGCCGCCGGCACCGGTTAACCACTTTTGGTTGTTTTCCTCGACCAGGCTCCGAAGCGCCCGGGCGTCGGCAACGGGCACGCCTTGGGAACCTCTGACAGCCACGGCCTTGAGGTTTTTGGATCCCAGGACCGCGCCCATCCCTGTCCGGCCCGCGGCCCGGCCCAGTTCCATGATGATGTTGGCAAAGCGGACCTGGTTCTCTCCGGCCGGCCCGATCATGGCCAGGCAGGCGTCCGGGTCTCCCACCTCACGTTCTATAGTTGTCCGGGTTTCGAAGGTGGTCATCCCCCAAATATGACCGGCATCCCGGATCTGGACGTCGTCGTCCTTGATCCACAGATAAACCGGCTTGTCGGCCCGGCCTTCAATGATCAGCAGGTCATAACCGGCATATTTCAGTTCCGCACCCAGATTGCCGCCGCAGTTGGAATCACCCAGAAGGCCGGTCAGAGGAGACTTGGCGGAAACGCTCACCCGCTGACTTCCGGAAACGTTCGTGCCACTCAAGGGGCCTACACCGAAAAAGATCTTGTTCTCCGGTCCCAGGGGATCGCACGATGGAGGGACCTCATCAAACAGAAATTTCATGTTCACACCGCGACCGCCGATAAAGCGTTCCCGCAAATCAGGACTGAGCGGCTCTTTTTGGACCAGCCGCCGGGTCAGATCTACCCTCAAGGCAGTACCCTTGTAGCCAAAAAGACGGTTACTCATGGGACTCTCCTTTCCCCGGCCAATGGCCGATCTGCGGTGCCGGCATTCGGGACAGGGGCACCGACTTCCAGTTTAAGATCGCTTCCTCCATGGACACGAACTCCAAAGCCCCCTGAAGGCAGGCAGCCTGACATTCTCCACAGAAGGTGCAGCCTACACCCCAAACCGGCAGATTTACATCCATCTCCTTGTTTCGCAGCACCCGGATATTGGAAGCCGAGGGCTTGAACTCCCCCTGGCCGGACATGGAGCAGGCCAGTTCGCACTGCCGACAGCCGGTGCACTTGGTCGGATCGACGATTAATATCTTGTTCATGACTTCCTCCCGCGGACAGCTCCCCTTCTTAGAACTCCGCAAAATTATAGGTCGCTGGTTTAAAAATTCCATTTTTCAATAGGCCGGAAAAGGATGCGATCGCCTTCTACCCGCATCGATGCACCGTTTTCCGCCAGGACCTTGGCCACCAGTGTCTCCGGAACGGAGGGGATGTAGGGTAAGGACAGGCTGAGTTTGAAAACCGTGTTCTTGTTTTTCGATTTCCTCAGTTCCTCGGCGATTTCATGGACATCGGCTTCCCCGATCCGGAAATGGGCTGTCAGGACTTCCTCCCGCAGGGTGGTGAAATACTCGACCCACATCTCGTAGAAGGCGACGCATTCGTCCCGCCCGCGGGCCACATCAACCAATTGAATCGGGGCCAGGGGCTGGCAACCCCAGGCGGAAAAAGACCTTGCCCACCACTGGGAAGACCGGTGACAATCCGTGGCCATTTCCACGTGTCCGGAACCGGCCAGTCGGAGACTTTTCCTGCACGTTTCGATGCAGGCGTTAAAATCGCAGTCGAAGAACGGTGGGTTGATCTCCAGGGTGGCGTCGCCGGTGATCATCAACTTGTTCCTGGGGTCATAGACACAGACGTGGCCGGGACTCTGGGAGGCGTCGTGCCAGATAAAAAACCGGCCGATAGTCCAGCCCGTCAGTTCGACGCCGCTCAGCTTTAGCTTTTTACGATCCGCCAAGGCGAGAGGTTCCGCTCGGTCAATGAGATAACTTTTCAGGTCCGGACAAAGAACGTCTTCCAGCAGGTGACGATAGGCGACCCGCGCGGCCTTGGGATCGTATTCCTCAGGCAGGGACTCAATGACCCGCCAGGCTTCCTGGTATCTGTCGTCCATGAATTCGGGGAAATTGCGGGCCCACTCGATGTAGCTCTTCAGACCGGGAGTAATGAGCTGAAGAGGGTCGTAGTATTCCCGGACTTTGTCCAGATCGGCCTGCATGTGACGGGGAATATCGAGTGTGGTCAATTCAGGCTCGGGCAGGAGAAAGCGCGTCTTTTCATATCCGGCTTCGAAAATAATATCGTTGTTTTTCCCGTGATCCCAGTGTCCGTGGCTGAGCAACAGAACCAGTTCCCGGGCGCCTTCCCGGCGGAACCGGGTCAGGACCTCCAGCAGGCGAGACCGGAAGAACCCATGATGACCGGTATCCATCAAAAGGACCAGATCTCCGTCCCGCAGGATAAAGATGTTTCCTGAAGGCGGTTCGAGAAAGAAATTTGTGCCGGCATATCCTTCCAGCTCCCAGACATCTTCGGCGATTTCCAGGACCCGGCATTTCTCCAGATCTTCAAGCATTTGGGGATTGCAGAAGGGGTTACAAAGCATTTTCGAAGCGTTCACGATATTTCCTTTCCGGATCGTCTTAGACTACCCTGAGTTCTCGCACCGGGAATCTGTTCAGTTCCCTCAGTCCATCCTCAGTAAAGAGGCAGGTACTGCCGATCCAAAGGCTCCGGGACAAGTCGGGGGCGATCGGGTAGACCATAACCTGAACACAAAGCCCCGGTTCAAACACCAGGTCCAGATGGGATTGCTTCTGTGGGGAGGGGAAGTCTTTAGCCGTCTGACCTACGAAAGGCGGGCCGTTGTAGTTGCTCCAACCGGAAACCAGTCCGGCAGTCATATATCCGGCCTCCCTGATGGGATCGAGGAAAGGGTCCACGTCGCTGCCTTTCATCCCCGGCTTGAGGCCCCGGATTACCCTTTCATGGGTGGCGGCGGCCAGCTCGAACAGGGCCTCATACTCTTTGGTCGGCCGGCCGATAAAATAAGTGCCCATAATCTTGGTATAATACATGCCATAACCGACCGGCATCTCTGTCATGACCAGATGATCTCTCTCCACGGTCCGATCGGTAGGCCAGAAATCAGGGTAAGGCCACTCCTGCCTAGCCATGGGCCATGAACTTAAATGCATCATACAGTAGTTGCCTTTGTGCATGAAGCAAACCTCTTCGACGATCCGGCGCAGGTCCCCATGACTCATGCCGGGTTTGGTGGCATGAATGATTTCTTCATGACAGAGGTCGTTTAAGGCCGCGGCCTTCTCCATCAGGGCGATCTCTTCGGGACTCTTGATGGACCGGATGTTTTCATACCACTCGTGGACATTGATGAACTCGGCCTGGGAAAACTCGGTCTCCAGGTGCACATAGTGTTCATGGGGGATCGTGCAGGGCATGAAATAACTGACCGAAGATCCCACCAGGCCGATAATCCCCTTTTCGAGATCCAGTTCTTTTAAGCGGTCGGAAAGTCCGCCTTCGATCCTGGCCCCGGCTCTGACGTCCTCGATGGCTCCGATGTCCCTGGCATTGTGGTGGTGAAGTTCGACCAAAATGTGCAGAGTGGGTTCTCCCTTAAGGGGGAGTACCACGTAGGTATGGCCTACGCCCGCGAAATTGGACAGATACTGGGCGTTGATCTGGCCGGTATCGTTTCCGCCCAAATGGGTTGCGCCATAGATAATAAGGCAGTCCAGTTCCTCTTCTTTCATCTTTTCCCGAAGGACACGAACCCGCCGTTCGTATTCTTCCCTGGAAAAGGGCGGGAAATAATGATTGGGTGCCAACATTTCTGATTCTCCTTTTATGCTTAAATTCGATTAACCTCTCAAGCTGATTATGGTCAGCCCCGAGAGACTCAAAAATGGTTTTCTCCGAACAAGATTTTTGTATTAGTGGAAACAGCCCCGCGAACCGCGGGGCTGTGCTACATAAAACAAATCCGATTTTTGTGCTAAACCCTCACGCCCGTCAGTAGCGGGCATCACGAACCATAAACATGTCGAATGTCGAAGTGAGGTTGGTTTTAAACCCGCAACTCGTAACCCGCAACCCACAACGTTATTTTCTTATTAAAGCCTGATCCGAAGATCACTAATCGGATAAGTCATGCAGGGATGGATATAGCCGGCCTTTTCGTCAATCCAGCGTCGGGCCACGGTACCGGGCACGAAGACACTACCTTTTATCAGTTTAGTGCGGCAAGCCGTGCATTCGCCGGATCGGCAGACCGCCGGGACGATCAGTCCATTCCTCTCCAGACCGTTCATCAGGGGTTCACCGGCTTTCACCTTGATTCTCCGGTTCGAACGCTCTTCCAGAAGATCGAACTCCGCTTCCGGATCGATCCCCGGCCAACCTTCCATCTGCCGCACATCGTCGGGCGGTCCATAGGCCTCTCTCTTGATTTGCCTGTCCGGCACGCCCAGCGATTTCAGGGCACTTAGACAAAACCGATGCATCTCAGGAGGGCCGCACAGATAAAAGGTCTTGTCCTTTAACCGGCCGACCCGGGAGGCGATCATCTTTTCATCCAGGAAGCCGCGGAGTCCGGTATATCCTGGTGCCGGCTCGCTGATGATCAAATCCACCTTGATGTGGGAATGCCTGGCGGCCAGGTCCTCGAGTTCCTTTTTGAAAATGATATCTTCCACCAGCCGGCTACCGTACAGAAGGTGGATTCCCAAATCAGATTTCCCGGCCGCCGCATCCCGGATAATGGAAATCATGGGCGTAATGCCGCTGCCGCCGGCCAGGAGTACCATCTCATGTGAATCGCAAACCGGGTTATAATAAAAAGTACCGTGGGGGCCGGTGGTGTCCAGGGTGTCGCCCTCTTTCACCGCATCGAGAAGAAAGGGGGAGCCGAATCCATTCGGCTTCCGACGGACCGTGATGTCCAAGTAAGGTTTCCCCGGCGCGGAAGAGATGCTGTAGGCCCGAGAGGTAGCTACGCCGTTGATTTTCATGAACAAGGCCAGATATTGTCCAGGGTAGAAAAAAGGAACGGGGCTTTCCTTCGGAACCAATCTGAAAGTCTTGGTTGAAGAAGTCTCTTCGATGATTTTTGATACCCGGAGATGGAGGCGGTCTGAGAAAGGGCCGGCCATCGCTTCCCTGGGTTTGACTGCCCTGGAGGATTCGATCTCCTGCCCCTCGGGTGTCTGTTGAATCATGGCCGTTTTTAGAGCTGAAACATTCCAGCCGGTTTCCAGGTCTTTCAGCAGATCGCCGGAGGCCAGGTAACCATTGGTCATGCTCGGCATATAGCCGCCTCCCATATTCACCCAGGCGCTGGCGAAGTAGAGGCCTTCAATCGGACTACGGCTGGGAATCTGCAGCCCCCCCCCGGGATGCCGGTTTTCGGTGAACCCGGTGAAGCTGCCACCGGGGTTCAGGGTGTAGCGCTGGCTGGTCAGGGGGGTGGCCACTTCCATAACCTCTATATGTTTTCGGATATCGGGGGCGATGGACTCGGTAACTTCGACGGCCTTATCAGCCTGCTTCAGTTTTGCCTCCAGATATTCCTTCGAATCGAGCTTCAACCAGGGTGCCCCATAGGCGGCCAGGGTGATGACCGCGCTGGTGGTTCCGGGGGGCGAGAACTGCGGATCGGCCAGGTTATAGGCCGTCACCGCAGCACCCGGTGGATTCATGTTAAGCGCCAGGTTCTGGGCGGTCTGGTATAACTTGTCCAGATCGAAATCAAAGCCGACAAAGGTTTCGTGGGTAGTGAACCCCATCTCTTCGGCCGGCCGGTCCAGACCCAGCCAGACATTGAAGGTGGAAAGACCGGGCGTCCAGGCGCTGAGGCGCTTCAGATACCAGGCCGGTGTCTTATCCGCCCCCACGAGATTCAGACACGTTTCAAATGGATTGGCGTTGGAGACGACCCTTTTGGTCATGATCTCCGTACCGTCCTGGGCGACGACCCCGGTGACCTTGTCGCCGGCGATTTTTATTTTGGCCGCGCCGTTATTGAACCAGACCTGACCGCCGTTCTCTTCGATGATTTCCACGAAGGCCTGGGACAGGGCCTGGGAAGTCCCCCTGACATGCCACGGACCTATCACCACATAACTGACCATGGCCATGGCATAAACCATGAACGACAACCGGGACGGGGGCTGCCCGACGTAGTTGGCGATCTGAGTAAGGACACAACGGACCCTTTCATTATCTATGATGGGATACAGGACCTCGGCGGTAGTGCTGAGCAGGTACTTTTGCATCAAAGGAAACTTGGAGAAGTCCATGGATTCGATACCGTTTTTCATGACATTGGCGGCCATGAATTCAGCGAAGAAGTCGAACAGCAGATTAATAAAACGTTGAATTTTTTTGGCCTCGGCCGGGAAGGCCTCGATCAGGACCCGCTCAAAGTTGTCCCGCCCCGTGGGCACGGTTACGTCCAACCCGGGGAAGACCACCCGATAAAACTCCGGGATCCGGAGGAAATCCACCTTGGAGAGTACTCCATATTCATCCAACAGGGTGTAAAGGGGGCCGGGCATCTCTTTAGTGCCCAGCCCGGAGAGTTCATGCAACGACACGTCAAATTCAAACCGCCCCCTGACAAAAGATGAGGCGTACCCTCCGGGTACATTGTGTCTTTCCAGGACCAATACCTTTTGGCCGTTTCTGGCCAGATTCGTGGCTGCCGAAAGTCCTCCCAGCCCGGAGCCGATAATCACAACATCAAAGTCCTTCATGGTGCCTCCTGTATTTTTTTCATAAGCAGATAAATTAAAAAATAAATTTTTTCAGTTATAGATTAAGCAAAATACGGGCCACCAAAAGACTATAATACAACATATTAAAATTACACATATTATTTTTGTGAACTGAAAATGGTTTCCCAATATGCCTTTATTACGGCATCAATCTGCCTTTATAACGACATCTATCTTGAAATTAAAATCGCTATGTCCCTAAGAGATCATCTAAACGTTGGCCAAACGACTTTCTTCGAGACTGATAGTGCGAATGAGGCATAAGACAATTAGGTGAATGAGGAGTGCCTGGTGAAAAGATGTGAGTGTTTTAAAATGCCGAAAGTGGCTTGTATGGTGTGTTCAATTGGTTAGTTGATCTTTTTAAAATACACTACCTGGGGACCGGGAAATCGTACCTCGAACAAATTCCCTTTCACCCTGGCCACAATGGTTCCCCCGGATTCGGTGTGAATCCGCACTTCATCGCCTTTAACGACCCAATTAAAGGCCAAAGCTTCTCCGCTCTGAACTCGGCGGATACCCTCCCCGCCCTTTTTCAATTCTACATACAGGTCGGCGTACTCCGGCGGACTGTTCGGAATGGGCGTGTAGGTTCCCAAGAATTTTTTTTCTTTGGAACAGGCAACGGTAACCATCGTCACTACCGCTATCAGAAGCATAAAGCGTTTAAGAGATCTCAATGATCTTGACATAATCCTCCTCACCCAAAGAAGCGGTAGTTATTTATCAACGTCTTCCCTTTAACAGGTCCCAGTTCCTGCGAAAAAAATGAATTCTGTCAAAGAAAAATATTTGAATGGTCATCAAAGACCAAATAGTATTTTGGATAACCTTATGCCAACCTATCGGTTCCCCCACCGTATCAAAACAACCGCAATTCATGGACACACCCCGGAAGATGTTGATGATGACGAAGAGGGTAAACATGAAAAGGAGTCCGGATAAAATTGCTGCCGTCGCCTTGATCCTTAGACCGAAAAAAAGATAAAAGGCGCAGATCAATTCCAACCAGGGCAAGACAACGGCTACCAGGTTAATCGCCAGGTAGGGTATGACCCGATAAACGGCCACGTTTTCCGCAAATAGGACGGGATCGGGGATCTTACCCAGGCCGGCTTGCAAAAAAATCCAGGCCATATATCCTCTGAGGGCCAGGGAAAGGTATTCGCTGGTTAACATTCTTTTTATAAACGAGAAAAGGTCCTTCATGACGACACCGGATATTTATTTTTCTTCCAGATGGACAATCCGCCATACAGGATGCTCACCTTCGTAAACCCCCGAGCGGCCAATTTTGCGGCCACCTCCTCATCATAGTGCCTGCTGATAGTCCTGCCATAAACCACAATTTCTTTGCCTTTGTCCGTTCTTCCCAACTTCATATCATACATAAAATCAAAAACGGCCAACGGGAGGTTCACCGCGTTCACGATGTGCTCCTGCTCATAAAAATTAGAGGGCATGGCGTCGACAATAAGAATTTCTCCTTTTTTCTGTTTCGCAAAGACTGCCGAAGGATTTACAAAGGAGACCCCTTCAAGGGAATAGCTTTGGGGAATGATGGGTATCCCTTTGGGGTTGCTATGATTAAAAGCCAGGCCGCACAAGAGGCTGAGACCGATTATGATGGCCAGGTCAACCCATCTCAGCCGAAATTCGGCGGATCGGAGTTCGGCCTGCCCTTCGATATTGTCAGTGCCCCGTTGAAACCAGAGTGAGACCCCTTTGCCGACGGCCTCTTTTACTTCAGGAAAGTCCCGCAGAATGGGATCAAACCGATCCCTGGAAATCACCAGCAAACGGGTTTCTTCCAAGGTCTTTACTGATACCGGAATCGGTTCATCCGACAGGAGGGCCACTTCGCCGAAACTCTCGCCGCCGCCCAATCGGACCAACTCATGTTCGGCCCCGGATTTGCCTGTTCGGAACATCTTCACACTTCCGGAAATGATGAGGCAGCAGAATGCTTTTTTCTCCCCCATTGTCCCAATGGTTGTGTCTGGAGGGACAACAACCTCCTGGGCAACTTCCGAAATGGCTTTGAGGATATCAGTATTTAAATGCCCGAATAAACGGCTTTCTGCCAGTGACTTTAGAATAGAGGGTGTTTCAGTCATAATCGGATTTGGCGGCTTTCCTTTTATTCACCGGATGGCTTCCTTCGCCAGTTTTCTGATTTCAAGCAAAATGGTGTCTATGTTCTCTATCCGACCGGTATGGCTCATGAACACCTTGCCTTTTTTCCCAACCACAATGAGCAGGGGAACATTTTTTATTTTTAAGCTGGCCTGGATCTCTTTCTTGGGATCCAAGAACAACGGGAATTCCACTTTGAACTTATGCTGGTATACGGCCAGATCCTTGGGGTCGCTTCCCACCTCGATACCCACCATTTTGACATTATTACCCAGGTCCTTGTCCTCCTGAATAAATTTAAAAAGCTGGTTAAGGATGGGGGCGTTCCCCAGGCAAACCGGGCAGAAAACCTCAAAGAATTCTATTACCAGGAGCTTGCCCTGGATCTGCGACCAGGGGAAAGGCTTCGTCCCCATAATTCCCAAATAGGCTTTTATTTCGGACGAATCAGGCATGGTTAATTGAAACCCCGGCAGTGTGCTTCGCGGAGACAGAGCTTCCGCCGGATAAACTATAAAAAAAGACAGGGCCAGTATGATGAAAACGAACAGGGCCAGAACTTTACCCACTATTTTCTTCGAACGCATCTTCATTTCTTCCTATGACGATAACCTATTAAAATATTTTTGAAATCGGCAACACTTTGTCGTCGTATTGGCAAAAAACACCTAACGGGTAAGAGGTGACGGTTAAAACCGCCACCTCTCGTCAAAGGGTTAAGGAGCAGGTTTATTCAGATTTTCAAACATTTTTTCTTCGGCGGCCTGGCTATAAACCCCTTTACCGGCGACCGACATGGTGTTCACTTTAATGGATTTGTACTTGGCGTTAACATCTCCAGTCACGGTGACGGTCTCCAGGGCATGTCTGCCTTTAAGGCCAATGCCGATATTTGACATGAAATAATATTCACCGCTCGCCGTAACCAGCACAAAATCCTTTTCTAAATTAATCATAGGATCGGCTTTATCAATCGGGCAGATATACCCTCTTGTCAGGCAAGTATATCCGGTTATCTTACCTGTTACGGTCGTCATTTCAGCATTGGCACCTAAGGCAGGGACCAACAACGCCACCAGCATCCACAGGAAAAAACAATACCGTTTGATCTTCATCATATTTTCACCTCCCTTCTTTAAGCAGTTCCGCTTTAAAAAAAGCGGGCGAAAATAGTTTTTGATAGGCAATTGATTTCATCTTGATGGTTTTATACTACAACCGGCCTTCACTGCACTTTTGCTTGAACGACTTCACCTTTGGCCTCGCCGTATGGATAGAGCAAAATACGGGCCACTTCTTCATAGAATGCAACGTATTAAAATTACACATATTTTTTTGTGAAATAAAAATAACTTTTCAATGTGTCTTTATTACGGCATCAATCTGTTTTTATGCCGACATTTCAATTGACATAAAAATTCTAAAGGGGTATATCCCAAAGAAATCACATCATGAGGTTGAAAATGTCCTTAGAAAAACCGACCCTCTCCAAAGAGCAATGGGATTTTTTGTCCCTTTTTGATGCCCTGGACCAACCCCTGCCCATTCGAATGGCCGGAGAACTGGTGCCTTTGGCCCCCGGACCTTTTCTCGAATTACTTCGTTTGACAAGAGAGCACGGATGGATCAAGGAGACCGGACCGGATACCTTTCAAATCGCCGCCAACCTGCCCGATCCTGTTAAAAAGAGACTGCGGAAAATAAACAGTCCCAAGAGATTGGCCCGTATTTTAAAAAAATTGGAACAAGGCGGCCTGCGTGCAAGCCTTTCTCCTGAAACCTGGGCCACTCTCATGAATCGAAGCGGCCAGAGGTCAGGTTATGCCGAGCGGGAATACGATCTGGCCCGGGAGGCTTTGGATGAGGACCGCTATGAAGAGGCGTCCCGCCACCTGGAAAATATCCTGAATGGATCATCAGACCCGGAGAGTACCTCGGAGGCCGAATCCCTGCAGGTGAGAGCAGCCATGGAACTATCGGACTTACGGCTGCGGATGGGGAAAAAACTGGGAGAAGTGCCGACGATCCTGCACCGGGTCAGGAAAACGGCCATCCGATTAGGGGACCGCCGTTCCCGGGCACTGATCGATTTGCGCCTGGGACGGTTTTCCTATGTCAGCGACAAGTTGACCGACGCTCTGGACGCCCTGTCTTCAGGCCTGGATGAAGTGGAAAATCTCGGTGATGAGGATATTTTTTCCCAATCCTCGGAATTTGCCGGTCTTTACTACTTTCTGCAGGGAATGCACAAGGATGCCATCAAATATTATGACCGGGCCATGGCCGCCAGACATGGGCAAATGAAGACCATCGTTGATTTCTTTTTACCTCTGACTTTCGGTTTTTGTGCTGCCTATTTGGGACAATTTCAACGGGCCATCGGGGTTTTGGAATTCAATCGGCGGCTCTTTGCCCAAAAAAAGGAATCGGCCCTGGCCGCCCTTTTCGATGCGGCCCTGGGTATCGTTCTGTTGATCATGGGAAACAAAAAGGATGCCCCTACCCACCTAAAGGCTGCGGAAAAAAACAGCAGTTTGCATCGAAACGATCAAGCCTGGTTAATGGCCCGGATCGGCCTGGCCCACTTCCATTTCCTGGATGGGCGTCCGGAGAAATCGGCAAATCTTATGTTGGAAAGCGTTCAAGAGGCCTCCCGGGCCGATCATGTCATCCGACAATACATCTTCCCTTTCATTCTCGAGGATATCTTTACCTTTTGGAGGTTGTTCTCCGTCCCATCCATTGATTTCGGTTTTGAGCAGGAAATGGATCGGATCATCCATGGGCCGAACATCCACCTTCGTGGGGTGGCTTATCGCCTTCAGGCCAAACAGGGCTTTGAAGGTTACGGGGAGATTTCTCAGGTCAGATCCGATCTGGAAACCAGCCTGCGCTATCTCAGGCGATCGGGAGACCCGGTCGAGCAGGCCAAAACCCTGGTCCTGATGGCCCAGGTGGAACTCAGGAGCGGAGACCTCAAGAAATCGGCCGAATTGGCCCGGGAGGCCTGGCCTCATTTGTCTGCCAATGCCGAAATCTATTTCCCAATGGACCTCAAGCCGCTGTTAGATGCCCGATCCAAAGGCCCGGGCAAAATCGCCCCATCCGATTTATCGGACCGTTTGCTGGATATGTTGGAGGAGTTGGTCCCCAGCACGGAACGCGACGAGGTACTGACCCGGATGGTGATTGTTTCCTCCCGGTTCCACCGCGCCGAACGGGGAGGCCTGTTTTGGTTTTCGGGGGATCAGACCGAAAAGACCCCACATTTGCAGGCCTCTTTCAACCTGTCCGCCGAGGAGGCCGCTTCGGAAGAATTCAAGCCTAATCTGGCCTTGATCCTCCGGTCCTTTCGACAAAACCAGCCCCTTCTCTCTCCTGGCGCTAAAGATAAGGACTATTCATCGTCGTTGAAGTCCAAAGCCGCCCTTTGCCTGCCCATTGAAGTGCGCGGCCGGGTGAAAGGGGTGCTTTTCCATGATAATGCCTTTTCCAATGATCCATTCGACTATGACGATAGGGATGCCTTGCAGAGGGTCGCCCGGCAGATGGGGGTTTATGTCGAACGCATCTGGGAATACAGCCGATTGATTGAAAATCGAACCCGGGCCTATTCCGCCCATTCCATCCCTTCCGAAGACCAAACTTTAGGCGGCCAGATCGGACAAAGCAAGGCCTTAATCCGGCTGCTTGATCAGGCCGACCAGGTTGCCCAATCCGAGGCCTCGGTACTGGTCCTTGGCGAGACCGGCGTGGGAAAGGAACTGGTGGCCGGTCGCATTCACCGGAAGAGTTCCCGGTACGATGGGCCTTTCATCATCGTGGACCTGAGCGCGATCTCAGAAAACCTGGTGGAAAGCGAATTGTTCGGCCATGAAAAAGGGGCCTTCACCGGCGCCGATCGACAAAAGCCCGGCCGAATAGAACTGGCCCATGGGGGCACGATCTTCCTGGATGAAGTCGGGGAAATTCCCCTGGGTGTCCAAACCAAATTGTTGAGGACTTTACAGGAGAAGACCTTCGTCCGGGTTGGCGGAACCAAAACCCTTCATTCCGATTTCCGGCTGGTAGCGGCCACCAACCGCGATCTTGAAACCGAGGTAGCCGAGGGACGTTTTCGCGAAGACCTCTACTACCGTTTAAATGTCATCCCCCTGACCGTCCCGCCCTTGCGGCAAAGGGGGGAGGATGTTCTCCTGTTAGCGCGCTATTTTCTCCGGCATTACGAACGAAAACATCACCGACCCCATTTGGAGATCTCACCCGAAGACGAAGAACGACTGACCCAATACCCCTGGCCCGGCAACGTGCGGGAACTGAAAAACGTCATTGAAAGGGCCGTGTTGGTTTCAAGTCCGGATCAATTGGAACTCCTTCTCCCTTCCGTTTCCGGCCCCGTTCCTTCCGGTGATCTCTATTCCGATACGCCGACCATGGATGAGCTGGAGCGTCGTTATATCCGCTATGTGCTTGACAAAACGAAAGGACGCATCGCTGGACCGAACGGAGCGGCCGCTTTGCTCGGCCTGAAACGCAGCACCCTCTACACGCGTATGAAGAAGCTTGGCATGTCAGGCTGAGCGATTTATAAATTGATTTTCGAAAGATTAAAAAATCTCTTAGTGAACGTCAGGGGTGAATCCTTTTTCCCCTTATCTTTTCCAGGGTATCCCGGTAAATCGTTTCTTTCGAGGGATTGAGATCCATGGCTTTCAGGACCAAACCTTCCGCTTCCTTCAGCTTCTCTCCCCTGGTGTAATAGAGCCAGGCCAGATTATTATAGGCATCGGCGTTCTGAGGATCTTTTTGAATCGCCTCCCGGTAGTATTTTTCTGCTTCCGCCCATTCTTTTTTTAAAAAATGCACATTACCCAGGTATAAAAAGGCCAGGGGGAGCTTTTCGGAAGCCAACCGGTATTCCTTTATGGCCTGGTCATACTCCCCATTCTTCTCATAGGATACCCCGAGATTCAAATGTTCCTCCGGAGTAAGGGGGTCTTTCAGGATAATAATCTTCGGGAGGGAACAACCCACCGGAAGCATCAGGAATATCCAGGCGGACAACAAAAAAAGAAACATCCGGCGACTCATTGGCAGGTTAATTCGCATATCCCTTGGGCAAAATCAAGAGGGTCCAGAATTCCGTTCTTTCCCAGGACCGCAGAAAATCCTTTTTGGAGATGAATTTATGAGGTTCCTTCCCGGAATGGGCTATGACGCCATCTTCCGTATATCCCAACAGGACCATAAAATGGCTTTTCTGGTATAGGGAGAAACCGTAATCGACCAGGACAATCAAAGGGTGACGCCGATCGACATTTTTCTTGAGGTCCTCAAAATCGCCTTTATACGGTCTGGCCTCAAACCCTTTCCGTTCGGAATATAACACCATATCCATGGTCAGGGTCCCCTTGGCCGATGGGCTGAATATTTCCCCGGCGATCTCCTCCGGTGGCACTATCACCCCCCAAAACTGGAATATTTCGGATAGGGAGGCCGGACCGCATTGGAACATTTCCTGGGGATGGAAGGGGACATTTTCTATAATTTTCGCCTTCGTAGGCTCGGTCATAGAAATAGTCCCGGCACAGGATAGAAGGAATAATGACGGCATTAAAAAAATAAAAATAAGGCGAACCGCTATCCGCAAAGATTATGGCTTCCTCCGAAGGATGATGGTGTTGTGCCTTTCTTCCCGGAAAGGCACAACATTCCAGATAATCCGGTAATTTCTGTCTGAGTGGTTTTTAATCTACCTGACCACAATCCGGTGTCCGAGAAGATGAACGAGAATAACCACCAGAATGGCTATCACCAGAAGGCCAATGACCAGACCCACGCCCGAATCTCCCCCAACTTTCAGTTGTTCGAGTTGCAGGGCAAATTGGTGGATCTGTTGATCACTCAATTGGTTCACCCTCTTCTCGATTTCGTTCTGGGTAAGCCCAAATTCGGTAAGCCTTTGGGTGATCATTTTCATTTCCAGGGCTTTGCGGATCGTTTGCAGGTCGGAGGCCCGATCGCTCATTGAGAGATTTACCGCCTCAGAAGGGGAAAGACTGGCGTAAACTCTGGGGGTAACGCCTATTACCAACAAAGCCAAAACAAGATAACAGGACAGAACCTTTATCAAAGAAAAACGTAACATCGATTGCATAGCGCCCTCCTTAAATTTTATTTCCCTTTTAATTTTTATTTTATATTACCAGAATTCCTGAATATTGAAAATAATATATTACCTGTATATTTAAAAAGGCCGGATGGTATTTTACCCCTAGATAAAACAGGCTATTCGTACCTCCTAATATCCTTGACTTTCCATTCACGCCTATTTTATTATGGAGCTACCCTGATTAATCATGGAGGTTCAAATCGGGAAAAAGGCCAAGAGCCGGAATGGGAAGATCATAAAAGGATTGTACGTTTTCCAAAACATCCCTAAGGAGGAACCAAACCATGAGCCGCTTTCCAGAGTATGATCGATACGACGGGCTGGGCCTGGCCGAGCTGGTCCGCCAAAGGCAAATCCATCCGATAGAGCTGTGCGAGGAGGCCATCGACAGAATCGAACGGATCAATCCGAAGATCAATGCGGTGGTGACCAAAATGGTTGACCAGGGCCGGCAGGCGGCCTCAACCTTTCCGCCTGACGGACCCTTCGCCGGGGTCCCTTTTCTGATTAAAGACCTGGACTACGCTTATGCCGGCGTGCCCATGGCCTCGGGCTGCAAGTCTCTAAAAAACTATGTCCCCCCTCATGATGATGAAATGGTTGTGCGTTTCAAAAAAGCCGGGTTGGTGATCCTGGGCAAGACCAACACCCCGGAATTCGGCCTGTTGGGTGTTACCGAACCTGAACTTTTCGGTCCCTGCCGCAACCCCTGGAATACGGCTCACACTCCCGGCGGCTCCAGCGGCGGCTCGGCGGCCGCGGTGGCCGCGGGCCTGGTCCCCCTGGCCGCCGGCGGGGACGGCGGCGGTTCCATCCGTATCCCCTCGGCCTATTGCGGCCTCTTCGGTTTGAAGCCGAGCCGGGGGCGCAACCCTTCCGGCCCGGACTCGGGCCAGGTCTGGTTAGGGGCGGTTCAGAATCATGTCCTCACCAGGTCGGTCCAGGACAGTGCGGCCATGCTGGACGCCACTCAAGGCCCGGACCGGGGCGCCCCTTATGAAATCCGCCCTCCTGAAGGCCCTTTTCTAAAAGAGCTGAACAAAGACCCCGGCCAATTGAAAATCGCCTTTAACAGCCGATCTCCCATCGGAACCCCGGTCAACCCGGATTGTGCGCGGGCCGTGGAAGAGGCCGCCCGTCTTTTGGAAAGTTTAGGACACCACCTGGAAGAAGCCCGGCCGGACGTTGACGGCAAGGGTTTGGCCAAAAGCTATCTGGCCTTGTATTTCGGACTGGTGGCGGCTCATATTGAAGAGTTGGCTGTGGTGTTGAAGCGGAAAGCCAGGCCGGGGGACGTTGAACTCCTGACCTGGACCCTGGGCCTGCTCGGCCGGTCCTTTTCAGCCGGATACCTCTACCAGGCCTTGCTCCAATGGGACCGGGCGGCCCGGCAGATGGGCCTTTTCTTTGGGAAGTATGACCTCTACCTGACCCCGACCACAGCCTATCCGCCGGCCAAAATCGGTGAACTGCAACCCAAGGCCTCGGAGGTCTTTATGATGAAGGCGGTCAATACCTTGAAATTGGGCCGCCTCTTAAAGGGCTTGGGTCTGGTGGATCAGATGGCCGAAAAGAGCCTTGAGAGAACGCCTTTTACCCAATTGGCCAATTTGACCGGACTGCCGGCCATGTCGATACCCCTTTCCTGGACCGCGGACGGGCTGCCCTGCGGCGTTCAATTCATCGGACCTTTCGGAGAGGAAGCCCTGCTCTTCCGCCTGGCCGCCCAATTGGAAAAGGCCCGGCCCTGGTTTGATAAGCGGCCGTCATTTGGGACCTGAAAAATTAAGGAAAAACCCATGTCAGAAGTTTCGCGAAGGCAGTTTCTTGCAGGAGGTGCGGCAACCGCCCTGTCGTGCTCCTTGGTGTTTGCTGATGGGCAAGAGGCCAACGCTTTTCAATATCAGCCCCCGGCCCGGATTCCTTTTTCCCCGGAGCGTGAAAAAGCCAACGCAATGATCGCCCGGGCCGCCCGGCCGACGGTCGTCAAGGTGCGTGACCATGTCTATTCGGCCATCGGATATGCCCTGGCTAATATGATCATGGTCGAAACCCCCGCCGGTCTGGTGATCATCGACACAACCGAAAGCTTTACGGCAGCCAGGACCATCTGGGGAGAGCTCCGCAGGATCACTGACAAACCGGTCAAATATGTGATCTACACCCATAACCACGGCGACCATTTCCGGGGCACGAAGGTCCTTTATCAACCGGGGGTCGAGGTGATCGCCCATGACGAATTCATGAAGGAAGTCAAACTTCAGGAACTCCGTGGAAAACGTGGTATGATCGGAGCCATGGCCATGTTCGGCCTCATGTTCCCCTATGATGACCGGTATCCCATGCTGGGGACCTGGCCTGAACCGGGCGTCGTGCATTTGCACTGGGAAACCATCCGGCCTGAAGATCTGATCTGGCCGACGAAAACCTTCAAGGACCGGTATACATTCACCCTCGGCGGAATCGACTTCAATCTTTTTCATGTCCCCGGAGAGACACCTGATCAGATTATCGTCGAAATCCCGCAGTATAAAACCGTCTGCTGTGCCGATAACTTCTATCCCTCCTTTCCGAACCTTTATACCATCCGCGGAACGAGTTACCGGCCGGTGCTGGATTGGGCCGAGGCCCAGAATACAGTCATCAGGCTGGCACCGGACATACTGGTCCCCAGCCATGGTATGCCGCTCCATGGCCTGGCACTGATCAAAGAGGTGTTGGGCAACTATCGGGAGGCCATTTTGCATGTTCACCGGATCGCCTTCGAGGCCGCCCAGGAATTCAAATCCATCGACGAAGTGGCCTCCCGGGCTGGGCTGCCTCCCGAACTGGCGGAACTCCCTTATTTACTGCAATTCTACGGCTCTATCCCTTACTGCGTGCGGTCGATTTACGAGGGGCTGGTGGGATGGTTCGACGGCGATCCGGTCAACCTCCAGCCTATGACCAGAAAGGAGTTGGGAGCCGAAATCATCGCCCTGTCCGGTTCAGCGGAAAGCGTCCTCCTCCGGGCCCAAAAAGCCCAGCAGGAAGGACGGCATCAGGCGACCCTGGAACTCTGCGAAGCGGTTCTGGCCAATGATGACCGGAACCAGGCCGCCCGTAAAATGAAAATCGCCACGCTCATGGCCCTCAGCCGCACATCCATCAACATGCCGACCGTCAATTACTACAAATCCTTTGCCTGGATGGAACAGAACAAGCTGTAATTCCGGATAAAATTCGAACCTCCTCCGGCCACCCCTTTCAACTTCCCGGAGGCCTTGCAGCAGGCCTCCGGGCTCGGCAGAACCGGTTTCCCCCTGACCAATCCGCA
>CAZVHO010000023.1:23485-49126 GCA_964627515.1 uncultured Thermodesulfobacteriota bacterium
GCCACACCGGCATTTTCAAATTCTCTTATGGTTCTGGCCACGTTGGTCACGTTGCCATGTCCCGTGTCCCCATCCACAAAGACAGGGAGTTCCACCGCGTTTACGATGTATCTTGCCTGGTTGACCATTTCCGTCAGCGTCAGGAGAGACACATCCGGTTTTGCCAGCAGGGACGCCGAGACCGGGTATCCGCCCATGGTAACCGCTTTAAAGCCCGCCAGTTCCACGATTCTTGCCGAAAGCGCATCATAGGCTCCGGGCATCACCAGTATTTCTTCGTCTATAATCAATTTTTTCAACAGAGTAGTTTTCTTCACGTTTTCCTCCGATACAAATTTATCAGGATTTTAGTCTGAAGCAGCCGGTTTTGAAGACAACAGGGCCAGCAGTCTTTCATGAATCCGGTCAAATCCGCCGTTGGACATAATGAGGACCACATCGCCGGCCTTAAGGTGACCGGAAAGGAAGGCCAGGATTTCCTCCGTATCGGGGAAATAACGGGCCTTTTTCCCTGAGGTCACCAACTGCTTAACCAATTGGTTCGAGGAAAATCGTTCCCCCTCCGGTATCTTGGCCAGGTCCGGGGCCTCCCGGATCAGGACCAGATCGGCCCCGTCAAAGGAAAGACCATATTCTTTCTGAAAAATCCTGCGGCGGCTGGTATTGGTCCGGGGTTCAAAAACAGCGATCAGTCGTCGCCCCTGATATTGGGCCCTCATGGCCTGTATGGTTTCCCGGACGGCAGTCGGATGGTGGGCAAAGTCGTCGATGACCGTAACCCCGGCCTGGATTCCCCGGATTTCCTGCCGGCGATGAATCCCCTGGAATCCGGCCAGTCCCCGGGCGATCATCTCCGGAGACAACCCCAAATGGGTCAATATAGGAACAAGAGAAACAAAATTCAAGGCATTATGTTTTCCGGCCAGGGGGGAATCAAAGGCTCCGAAGAACTCCCGGCGGCGATAGACCTGGAATCGGCTCCCTTTTTCCGTAGGCGTTAATTCCTCCAGATGCCAGTCCCAACGGGCATCCAGGCCATAGGTTTCCACCGGGCAGAGGGCCTGAAAAAGGATTTCCTGAATCCGGGGGTCGGGGCCATGGGCAACCAGCAGCCCCTCCTCGGGCAGGATGGAAAGGAATCGGGCAAAGGCCTTCTGGACGGCCTTTAAATCAGCATAAATATCGGCGTGGTCAAATTCGATGCTGGTCAAAACCGCCAGGTGGGGCCGGTAATGGAGAAATTTTGGGCCTTTGTCAAAAAAGGCCGTATCATATTCATCCCCCTCGATGACAAAATACGGTCCCCGGCCTATCTGATAATTCCGTTCATAGCCTCTGAGGACGCCGCCTATCATGAAGCCCGGGGATAAACCGGCCTGATCCAAAATGGAGGCCAGCAAGGCCGAAGTGGTCGTCTTGCCATGGGTCCCGGCTACCACCAGGCAAATTTTGTCTTTCAGAAAAATCCGGGCCAGCGCCTGAGGCAGGGAAAGAAAAGGAATCCGGAGGCGGATCAATTCCTGGGCCTCCGGATTGACCTGGGTGATGACATTGCCCACAATAACCAGATCAGGTTTGGGATTCAAGTTTTGCGGACCATAACCCTGCCTGACCTCGATCCCTATGCCGGCCAGGAAGGTGCTCATCGGCGGATAGACGGCCTGATCCGAACCGGTGATATGAAATCCCTGCTCTTTAAGCATACCGGCCAAAGACCCCATACCGGTACCGCAGATACCCATGAGATGGATATGGTGAATATGTTCGGGAAGAGTATTGAGCGATAGATCAATGCTGGATGGTGGTTTGACTTCCATCAGGTCCGTCCTTTAAGATTATTTCATTGGGTGTATTATATCCCTTTTACCATTTCGTCAACTGATACGATTCCATCCCCATCACACCCTGATATACCGGAGCCCCATCCAGGCAGCGAACCCGCAAAAAACCAGGGTCAGGTAGAGGCCGGGAAGCAGGTTGGCCGACACGGCCCCAAGGTATCCACCGGTTATGGCCCCGGCTGCCAGCCCCCAGAAAATTTTCGAACGGACATTTCCCAACCGGTAATGGGTTATGGCGCCGATCATACCGGCCGGAACCATGACCAGAAGAGAAGTGCCCTGGGCCACATGCTGCTCCATACCGGCTAAAAGCACCATCAAGGGGACCATCAGGCCGCCCCCGCCGACACCCATCATCCCGGATATGAAACCGGAAACCGCCCCGGTAAAAAGGAAAACGGCTACTTTCAACCCACCATCCAGCTCATAGATATTCCCTAAAAAAAACCTTTTGGCCAACAGGATCATAGAAATAAAAACCAGGAAAACACCGAAAGCCTTTTTAAGTTTTTTATCCGCCAATGAATGGGCATAAAGGGCACCATACCGGGCCGTAAAAATGGCTGTTGCCGCGAGAATCAGAGCAGCTTTCCAATCCACCGTCCCGTGGAGAGCGTAGGTGCCGGCCCCCACCAGGCCGGTAAAGACGATGGCCACAAGGCTTGTCCCATGGGCCTGATGCTGCGTAAACCTGACTAACCAGGTCATAAGCGGTACCATGATGATACCACCCCCCACGCCCACCAGTCCCCCCAAATACCCACCGGAAAGTCCGATGATACAACCCCAAAAACCGTTCATTTATTCCTTGAACCTTCCCCTGCCGATAGGCCCGGTGGACTATAACAAATTTTTCCCCATTAATCTATGGTACTCAATCAAAATCATTCAGAAATTTTTTCCTCTTCCCAAATACCGGGGTTTTGCGGTATGATCTTTAAATAATTTCCATTAAGCTATTATCCTGAACAGCAAAGTGACCAATGAAAACATTCCTGGCTGTAGCCACCGAAAGATGCACCGTAGCCACATCGGCCAGGGTTGCCTTGTTGGTCGGCTCGATCCTGGCCGTGATCAACTATGGTGACCGTATCTTCCTGCGTGGCGACATGCAGGCACTGGACTGGATCAAGCTGGCCATTACTTACTGTATCCCCTATTCCGTGGCCACCTATGGTGCCGCCCGGTACGCTTTGAAACAGAACCCAGACAAAGGAGAATGATGGTGAAAAAATCGGCTTGCTTAATATTAACGATTTGTTGTTTGACAATATTTTTTGTTAGCTCCTCCTTTGCAAAGGAGGAACAGAAGAAAGCCAAGGACCGTAAAACAACCCCCGAACAACCACTCCCGGCCTGTAAATCTTTAAAATATACCAAAATAGATAAAGACACTATCCTGATAACGGAAGGCTTTTCTTACCAGAAGGACCGCGAACTCAATGTTCCCCATCTCATGGGTATCAAGGGCGTAACGGAAGGAAATATCTTTGTCCCTGATGAAGGCAGTGTTACCATCCCTGGAGCAGAATCCGCCGTAAATGTCACCTGGGAATTCATCAAACCTGATCTGGTTTTCATCCGGGACGGATGCCGGTATACCTCAAAGTCGGAGGGGGCAACCATCCAATTTACCAAAGAGGGTGTGCTGGTTAAAAGCTTTAAGATTTCCGGCAAGCCAAAGGCAGGAATTCCCCGGAAGAAAATCAGGGTGTCTCCGTAATTCTCCGGCTGACCTCTATGTCCGGTTTCAAGATTGGAAGGGCAGGGCAGGCCGCTTCCGGCAGCCCACTCTGCCCTTACTCGCCCTGCCCTTGCTCAACCTGACTGATCAGGGGGCGACACAGGAGAAGGACGATGCCGCTTCAGGATCGCCGCTGCCTTTGTATTTCGGTATTTCGGGGTAAACACACAAGGGCCGGGTGCGACCGGGTAACCAGGAAACCGGCACTTCCGGGTTCACTGCCTCTTTTACCACGGCGTCTTTGCCGCGGGCCTTGGCCGTAAGGGCGTTTGGAGATAGGCCCTTCTCGACCCAGTTGACCAGGGCGTCCATCAGGTCGTACTGATCGGTCGCCGGACCGCCCTGGCTGTGGCTCATGCCGGGGACAATAAACAGGCGGACCAGATCAGGGGTACTCTTTCCGTGCCGGACCTGAAAAGCCTCGTACCAGTCAACCGTGTCTTTGACCGAAAAGATCGGATCAGAGGAACCATGGACCAGGATCATCTTCCGGTGGTTGGCCACAAATTCGGACAGGACGGTCGCCTCAGGAGGCGTCATAAAGGACATGGCCGACTCGGGGTAGGTGCCGTCTGTGGCATAGATCTTTTGGGCATCCGTATCCGTGTCGAACTTCAGGACAAAATCGATGAGCGTGTTGCCGGTACCGGACAATACGACAGGTGAGATCGGCGGGGTCATAAAGACAAAGCCGACGGCCAGTGGGTCCCGGGGACCGGTGCTGTTGCGGAATTTCCAGGTCCCCCAACTGGGACTGCTGATACCTCTGTCCCAGAGAAAACTCGTATAAAGGGGTTGTCCTGCTTTGTTCTTTGCGCCGCCATGGACCGCTGCCAGCACCGTCTTTTGAGCCTTGGTCAGACAGGTGCCGTCGGATGGTCCGGTACAAGTGGCGACATCCTTATCGATATTGAAGACCGACTGGCATTTCTTGACATCGCTGACCAGATTGTCTTTCAAGCCATCGAGAGCATCGCATTTCTCCAGAATCTTGTTCGATACCAGTTGGAAATCCGCTTTTGAGAAGCTCGTCGAGACATCGGGACGGTCTGTGGTGGGAGACGTTTTCGAGATCGGGGCGTACTGCTGTACCCCCCACAGTTGGGCAACAGCCGCCTTGGGCAGATTGAACCCCGGCGAGCCGGCCAGAAAGCCGTCGTACTGGTCGGCATAGCGTGCCGCCGCCACCATGGCATGGCGTCCGCCGTTGGAAGTGCCGATGATATAGGACTTATCGGGCGATTTCCCGTAGTAGGCCTTGATCAGGTTTTTGGCCATGGGCGTCAATTGACCTACAGCCCTATACCCGTAATTGATGCGCGCCTGCGGGTCGAGCCCAAAGAGCCCTCCACCGATGGGGCTTTTCTCCATTTGATGGCCGGCGTCTGAACTGAGGACGGCAAATCCCTTGAGGAGACCGTTAGAAGTCGGGGCGCCGCCTAAAATATTGCCATAGGCATTGGTAACCATACCGTCCAGTCCCCCGTTGGCCTGATAGAAGAAGCGGCCGTTCCAGTTCGTCGGTAGGCGCATTTCAAAACCAATGGCGTAGGTTTTGCCATCTACGGGACTTTTACGTTCCTGCATTTTTCCCTTGACCAGGCAATGCTCCGGCATGGGATCGGCAATACCAGGGATACGGAGAGACCCTGCCGAGACCGGAGAAACGAAATGGATTACCGTATCGGCATAGCTGAACGTTTTAGGAAGATCGGTGCAGGACGTTACAGCTTTTGCCGGCATCGCCGGTGTCGGCGTCCCTGCTGTGCCCGGTCCGTCTCCTTTCACGGAAAGACCGCCGCAGCCTGTCAAGACCAAAAAGAACATCATGCCGAGAAAAATTGCGACCTTCTGTTTCATAGCGCCTCCTCACCATTTTATAAGTTTAACTGTCTGCTTGTAACCAATTGGTATATTTATTCATTGGTATAATAATTAAAATAATTAAAAATTTTTGTCAAGAGATAATAATTTCTTGCCCCCCTTCACTTTCAGGCAACATCTCTAATAATTTCTCCGATTGGTCAGGGTCGGGGGTCTTTTTTCAGGTTGTCCAAAAGGCGATCTTCTGGAAAAAACCGGCCCATGACAATACGGGATTTTCTTTTGATCTCCGTTCAACCCGCATTTAAGATTGCTGCAATCCGATCTCTATACTCCTCGCTCTTATCATCGCCGGCGATCAGATCAATGGCCGCCGGGGAGGAAGCCCCCAGTCCAAGCTCCACGGCCCTTTTGATCTGTTCCTGTTCGAAAATTTTAGTATTCATGATGGCCGGGTTGCTCCCCAGATGTTTTAAAACCGCCACGCCTGCGGCATCGACAGCCACCCGATCGGCGGAAGCCAAAAAGACCTCTCCCTTAGCCAATTTCCCGGTCATCGGCCCTTGATCGACAAAGGCCTCCACCCCGTCGAGGACAACCAACGAGGGAGTAAAGGGCTGGTTGATCTCGGCGATCATTTTTCGCTGATGGGGGGAAGCGTGCAATTCACTCATATAAGTATATCCATGGCGACTGGTGGGCACCACCCCCACATGGAGCTTCAAAGACATGGTAAAGATCCCCCCGTACTGATGGGTTTTCAGACAGCAGGTTGAAACCAGGCACTCGGCCTCCAAAACCGGCAGGGCAATGCGAAATCCCTGCTTCCAGTGGCTGTGATCGGGTTTTATCAGCACCCAGTCTTTTTTGTCCAGATCATCAAAATGGATGATCTGGACATTTAATTTTTTCATCAAAGGCAAAATCCCCTTTTGATCCATGACTCTCGGGTGGGTGGATAGCTTCTTTCGCCCAGGCTGATCGTCCTGGCTCCCATAGCCCAGATCTCCTCTACCAAGGCCGTTAAAGTATCATTATGGGTCGAACCGGGGGTAATGTCGGCGGTGTTGAAGTTCGGTTTGATCAGGACCGCTTTGCCTTTAACCGGATTAATCCCCAGGGCTTTGATAGAGGCCCGTACCCCTGCCTTACGATCGCTGGTTTTTATTAGAGCCACACGGCTTTTCATCCCGGCCACAGTTTCCTCCTGTTTAGTTCCCAATAAGACCGCCCCTCCGGCCATCCCGGAAAGTTTCAGAAAATCTCTGCGGGTCATTCGAGCCATGATAAGCCTCCAAACGGGGGTTTTTCAAAATTGGTCAACAACGTCTTAAAATCTATATATGCTTCCGCCTGGTGCCAAATCCAACCTTTTCCCTTGTTAGTATAATCGTAACAAGTAGACAAGACAACCCTTTTTGATACACTCGCGGCCATTCTCCGTTAAAGCAATATTACCATAGGGCTCTCTAATGGGGCGGATTATTTTTTGGTTTGACGTCAAAGCACCGGTTTGCTATGAGTAAATATTCAAAAATTTCGGTAGCAGTCCGGATAGTCGTCTTAAAGAGGCTGCCAAGAGGAGAGTAGGTTTGCTTTTAATAGGTCTCAATATCGGTTTGGTGGCGTCATCCATTGTATCCTTATGGATCGGTCATTCTATTCCCGGCATCCTGGCGATTTCTTGTGGATCAATAGGAGGGGTTACGCTCTATTCGAGGGTTAAGATTTGGAAAACCGGTACGGCAAAACAGTTTTATGAATTAGCCCGGGACAATGAAGAAGCCATGAAAAAAATGAGAAATATCGACTCTCTGTTTTGGGTCACCTCGGTTTTTAATTCAGGAGTCTTCCTTTGGTACGCGGCCAGGACCATAGCAGAAAACGGTTGGTTAGGTTAAGGACCACCCTGGTCTAATTGGGGTTACTGCCCTGTGTGGATCCATCAAACGGACCGGGCATCCTCCGGACCATTTTGAGCCGGATCCCCGGAATAGTAAATGAAGGAGAATTAAAGATGGCCGGCGATGTTCAATCAAAAAACGGGCCTACCATAACCCTTTGGGACATTGTCCTGGGATGGCTGCCCCTTTGCCTGCGGCTTCCCTCCATTATCCGCACCATTAAACGCATCAACCATATCGCTGCCGAAAATCGCGAATCCTGGGGGAGTATGTTGGAGGAAACGGCCCGGAAATATCCCCAAAACATGGCCATCAAATCCCAGGAGGCTTGGCTGACCTATAAGGAATACAATGCCCGGGTCAATCGCTATGCCCGCTATTTCCTTTCCCAGGGTCTCCAAAAAGGGGAGGTGGTGGCCCTCTTTCTGGAAACCCGGCAGGAACTGCTCATTATCTATAGCGCTCTGGCCAAAATCGGGGCCATCAACGCCATGATCAATACCAATTTGCGTCAGGACGTCCTGAGGCATTGTCTGACCCTTAATAAGGCCAAGGGTTTTGTCGTCGGAGAAGAGGTCTTGGATGCCTTTGAAGAGGTGCGGGCCGGGTTGTCTTTAACTCCCCGGCAAAGGCTTTACTTTTGCCCGGACAAGGGAGATGCCCCATTCCCGGAAGGGTTCAGCAATCTGGCCCTGGCGGTAAAGGATTTTCCCGATACCGATCCCCCGACCACTTCGGAAGTCAGGCCCAAGGACTCTTTGGCCTATGTCTTCACCTCCGGCACTACCGGTGGCCTGCCCAAGGCGGCCATCGTCAGTCATGGCAGGGTTGTGCGCAGCCGTTATTTCAACGGAGTAATCGTCCTCAACATGAAGTCCGATGATACGATGTATGTCCCTCTGCCCTTTTTTCACACCAATGCCCTGGCCCTGAGCTGGCCCACCGTCTTTGCCAGGGGATCGGCCCTGGCGGTCAGACGAAAATTCAGCGTCAGCCGTTTCTGGGAAGACGTACGCGAATACCAGGCCACGGCCTGGTGCTATGTCGGTGAATTGTGCCGTTATCTGGTCAACCAGCCGTCCAAGCCCGATGACCTGGACAATCCCTTAAAAATGATCCTTGGAAACGGCCTGCGCCCTGACATCTGGAAGACCTTCCAGAAGAGATTCGGAATCTCCAAGGTATTTGAAATTTATGGAGCGGCGGAATCCAACCTTTACTTTGTCAATATGTTGAACCGCCAGGCCACGGTGGGGACTTGCCGGGCCCCCCATGCCTTGGTGCAGTATGATGTCCAGGAGGATGATCCGGTCAGGGATAAAAATGGATTTATGCAAAGGGCCAAGAAACATGAAACCGGCCTGCTTTTAGGCGAAATCACACAGGAAACCCCTTTCCTGGGGTACACCAGTCCCCAGGCCACTGAAACCAAAATAATGCGAAACGTCTTTGCCATCGGCGATGCCTGGTTCAACACCGGCGATCTGATGAAAGACCAGGGCTTCGGACACCTTCAATTTATAGATAGGACCGGGGACACCTTCCGCTGGAAGGGAGAGAACGTCTCCACCACCGAGGTGGAAAAGGTTGCCAATACCTTCCCCGGCATTTCCATGTCCGCTGCCTATGGAGTGCTCATGCCCGGAGGAGATGGCCGGGCGGGCCTGGTGGCCGCCATCCCCAGGGGTCGCTTGGAGGATTTTAACTTCTCCGGTCTGCTGGCCCACTTCAACCAGGCCTTGCCCTCTTATGCCGTACCCAAATTCATCCGTTTTCCAGGAAAATTCGACTATACCCCTACCCACAAGATCAAAAAAACCAGTTTAAAAAAAGAGGGCTTTGACCCCGGACAGATAAAGGATTCTCTCTTTGTCCTTTTGCCAGGAGAAAAGGACTACCGCCCCCTGACCGCGGCATTATATCATGAGATTATGGAGGGGAAATACAAATATTAAGGGAAGAGGATTGTCCCGCTTAAGAATTTATTCATCGGCCGGGCAGCTTGGCGGGGGGGATCCGGGATGCACGGACTGCCAGGGGACTTTACCCCTCCTTCGCGGTTTGTGCGGGCAACATTTCTAACGGCCCAATCTCCTCAGGCTGGGACGGCCTTCGATGGGATAAGGCAGGCTTTTCGCATCCTCAACCAGTTCGACATCCCGAAGGGCGCCCATCGAACCGTTGCCGATGAATCCAAAGCCATGTATGGTGAAACGGTATGGACTTCAGCGGCGGATTTGACCAATGGCCGTTACTTTTTCCATGCGATCAACAATCGCCGGGTACGGATGGTTGACCTCAATAAGGTTAATCTTAATGGACCGGCAATCGTAACCATCTCATTGAAGGCAGACAAGGAAGATGTCCTTGAACTGACACCTGCCTCGTCCAGGTGAACCTCGGCATAGCGTTGTGCGGGGAAATCCCTCCCTGCGGGATTTGATGAGGGAGGGCTGGATAACCTCTGACCGCTATAGATTTTAAGCAGATGTTTGTATCAAATGATTTTCTCCGAAATCTTTGTGCGCTCAAGTCCGCCAGTGGCGGACCAAGGCGGGAGCGGGCGAGAAAAAAGTTTTTTGATCTTGACCGGGGGATTATAGGATGTCCCCTAAGACAATTCACTCCCTGGATAAACTTCTTTCTGATTTTCAAGGTGTCCGTTTAAATTATCTCTATCTATCGGACAATTATCAACCTTTTTTATTTGGACATCAAGTCGGAGAAAAGGGTATAAGGGGAAAAATCATAATCATCGTACGGATTACGGGGAGAGAAACAATTGAACCAAGAAGAAAAACGGATCATCACCTTGACCACGGCCTCCCATTCCCTGGTCCATCTTTTCGAAGGCGTCCTGCCTCCTTTGATCCCCCTGCTCATGCTGGAGTTCGGCACAGATTATTTCCACCTGGGCCTGGTGGTGACTGTATTTTCTTATGCCTTCGGTATCGGCTCGTTACCGGCCGGCTATCTGGCGGATAAAATCGGTCCCAGACGTTTAATCACGCTGTACCTTTTCGGTGCCGGTATCCTGGCGATGGGGGCCTGGTCCATGAATTCCCTGGTCAACTACGTGATTCTCATGGGGGGGATCGGCCTTTTCTGCAGCACCTATCACCCGGCATCGAACACCCTCATCTCCCTGGCCATCCAGGAAAAAGGGAAGGCCTTCGGCATCCATGGAATCGCCGGAAGTTTGGGGGTCGCCTCGGTCCCGGTGCTCTCTGCCTGGATCGGGACGGCCTTGGGTTGGAGGATGCCTCACGTCCTCTATGGGTTTATCGGGATCCTCGCCGGGTTCTATTCTCTTACCATTCCCAGACATCTGGAAATCAGGGAAAAGGAAGACGCTCCAGCCGGAAGTTGCCCCCCCGTGATCTTTTCCTATTTCAATCTGATCGTCTTTTTCCTTTCGGCCATGGCTCTGGGGTTGACTTACAAAGGCATCATGACTTTCCTTCCGGCCTATATGGGAGAAAGTATTCATATCGGCGGACTCCAATTGGGCAAGGTGGCCCTGGGGGGGACTGTGGCCACCATTGCCCTCCTGTCGGGTGCCCTGGGCCAGTATGTGGCCGGCCGCGGCGTGGATCGTTTTCAGGCCGAAGGGCTCTATCTTGGGGCAATCCTCCTGGGAACAGTCTTTGTATTTCTGATGGCTGTTTCCCAAAACCTGATTTTGGTAGGGTCGGCCGTGATGTACGCCTTTTTCTATTTCTCCACCCAGCCCCTGCAGAATTACCTGTTGTCAACCTACCTGCCGACCCACCGGCATGGTCTGGGCTATGGCATTCATTTTTTCATCACTTTCGGGATCGGATCCACCGCGGCGGCGGTATCGGGCTATCTTGCGGACCACTACGGCCTGCGCTCGGTCTTTTATGCCATGACCCTTTGTTTCCTGCTTTCCGCAGCCATGGCCTTCACGTTGTTTATCCGAGTGAATAAAAGGCAGCATTAGATTCGGATTCGGACCATCCAGACCTCCCTTCCACCGAGCTAAAGGGGTCAAACCTTGATTTGTGATTAAGGCTTGACAAGGCTTTTCAAGTCAACCTTTGTTAAAAAATTGGCAAACAAGATAGCTATCTAATGATATAATTGGTGCTTGCTTCGGCCTGACTTGTTCGGCCATCAGCCGACGTGCCAAAATTATTAGCGACAGGATTGCAGTGGATCGTGAGATGGGGTGTCAATATGAAAAATTTTAATCACAAATCAAGGTTTGACCCCATTTATCAATTTCGAATTCCTTGACAGAGTCAAGGAGAAACCGCAATTCTTTCCTGACCAGGGGTTGGTCATCGACGATAAGAATACTTTTATTTTCTCCCATATAATTTGCCTGAATCTGGGGAGATCTGATCCCAGATTGACCGATGATTTTGATTAATCTTCCATTTTTATATAAAATAATAGAATTGGTCTTAGAAGTAAATGATTTGGATATTGTATTTTATGATGAAAAGAACTGTATATATCAGGACATCGGTTACCCTGGGATTGGAATTGGGGTTTATCTGGCGTTTTACCTGAATATCGGTTAGAGGAAATAAGGCCCGATTCGCGTTTAAATCTTTAGGCGTTGGAAAGTTGGTCAAGAAGGAGGATATCTTCAGTTCCCGTAGGGTGGGTGGAACGAAGTGCAACCCACCAAGAGCCTGTCATGCAATCCAAATTGGTGGGTTCCATTTCACTCCACACACCCTTCTTTCTATAAGACCTCTGACACAATTAAGTTCCGCCAAGTATTGGAATGCCATTCCCGAAAGCCCGAATCAGGAACGTTGGCTTCTGCCCCGTCTGCTCCCGCTGATGGGCATCGGCTTCTCGTATTTCAGGACTTTCCTCTTTCCGTTCTTGGTTGTGATTTTAGCGATGAGCAGGTCATTCTTTCTTCCTTTTGAATAGGCCTTGGCTACGGCTTGGGCGACGTAGTCACGTTTAAAAAGGGTCGCCTGGTCGATTGACATCCCGTAACCATCACCCGAAACATCTAACCAGAGACGCCAGCGGCCGTTGCCGATGATGTCGGAAAACACGGCATACCGCACGAGATTTTGGGCATCGGCCAATCTTCGTTTGAGTTCGGCTTTGAACTCAGACGAAAATTCCTCTTCTTCGGGGATATCTTGCGAAATCCTTTTCCTCATTTTTATACACCATCCTCCGGGCTAAGACCGAGCACCCTGATGGCATTCTGGTACAGCACCTTTTCCACCACCTCGGGTTTATAGTTCAAGGCCTCGAAATCCTTCAACCAGCGTTGGGGGGCGATTTCGGGGTAATCCGAGCCGTAGAGCATTTTGTCCTGCAAGCGTCCGCCGATCTCTTTTTTCAGACTGTCCGAGAAATATTTCGGGGACCAACCGGAAAGATCATTGTAGACATTGGGTTTGTGCAACAGGATGGCGATCATCTCCTCCTGCCAGGGCCAGGCCGGGTGGGCGCAGATGATGGTCAAATCGGGAAAATCGGCGGCTACGTCATCGATGTAAGGGATGGGCCGGGTGAACTTGAGGCGGAAGCCGCCCCCTCCGGGCATACCGGCCCCCGCACCGGTGGTGCCCACATGGAATAGCACCGGTACTTTCAGCTCGACGCACTTTTCATAGAGGGGATAGAAGCGCCGGTCGTTGGGGTAGAAGGCCTGCAGGGCCTGCTGGAACTTGACGCCGATCAAACCAAGCACTTTCACAGCCCGGTCAAGCTCCTGGATGGCCCGCTCCCCCTTCCAGGGGTCGATACCGGCAAAGGAGCCGATAAAGGCCTGGGGAAAGCGCTGCACCATGGAAGCCGCATAATCGTTACCGCAAAAGGTCCAACCCGTGGCGGTCTCGCAATCGATCGGCATGAGCACGGCCTTGATGTCCAGATCGATAAAGTCCTGAGCCATTTCCTCATCACTCTTATAAACCACCTTATAACGGTAATACTTCTCCATGGCTTCGATGGCCTTGGGGTCCTTCAACAGATGGCCCTTCTCGGTACTGAAATGAATGTGGCTGTCGATGGCTTTCATCTTTTCCTCCTTTCGTCTCTACGGGTTTAGCCTATGGTCCAAAGATCGACCCATTTTTCCTTGACCCCTTGAGACCTTGACCCCTTGAATCCTGAATTTTTATAATCTCACCTGTTGTACGGAGAGAATATTCGGGTGTCGGCGAAGCTTCTCCAAAGCGGAGGCGGGGGCCTCTTCGTCTATCCGGATGATGGACATGGCCCGATCCTTCACCGGGGTGCGGCTCAGATGCATGTCGGCAATGTTGACCTGAAAATCACCCAGGGTGGACCCGATCAACCCGATGACCCCGGGCTTATCCAGATTTTGGATGATCAGATTAATCCCTTCCAGTTCGGCCTCCAGACGATAGGTATTGAGACGGATGAGACGCGGACCTTCTCCGGGGAAAACCGTACCCCGGGCTGAAGAGACCTGACCCTTCCCCGTGGCCCGGACCATGATCATGCCCGAATAGCCGCGCGTATCGGAGGTGGAAGACGTGATCAGTTCGATTTGCCTGCGTTGGAGCAGAATCGGGGCATTGACCAGAGTGACCTTTTCCGCCAACACCGGTTCCAGGAATCCCTTGATGACCGTCTGGGTGATGGGCTCCAAAGGCAGCCCCTCCAGATCCGGTCCGCTGGTTTCGACTTCCAACCTTTCAACAAAGGTGGTCAACTGTCCCTGAAGGGACCCCAATTTCTCAGCCAGGACCAGATAGGGACGCATCTTTTCATAGGCTTTAGCGCTGATGTTGGGAAAGTTTACGGCATTTCGAATAACCCCCCGCAGGAGATAGTCGATCAATTGGGTAGCGATGGCCCGGGCCACATTGGTCTGGGCCTGAATGCTGGAAGCACCCAGGTGAGGGGTGGCAATCACGTTTGAAAGCGCCACCAGGGGATGGTTGTCCGGAGGTTCGGAAGAGAAAACATCCAGGGCCGCTCCGGCCATCCGTCCCTCTTTGAGTGCTTCGTAAAGGGCCTCTTCATCGATCAAACCGCCCCGGGCACAATTGATGATCCGGGCGCCGGGCTTCATTCTGGCGATGGCCGACCGGTTGATGATCCGGTCCGTCTCCTTGGTAAGGGGGGTGTGGAGGGTGATAAAATCACTCCGGGCCAGGAGATCGTCCAAGGCAACCCAGGTTACCCCCATTTTAGTTGCGGCTTCGGGAGTGATATAGGGGTCAAAGCCGACCACTTCCATACCCATCCCCATAGCCCGATCGGCCACAATAGAACCTATTCTGCCCAGACCGATTATGCCCAGGGTCTGCTCACAGAGCTCCGTCCCGAGAAAACGTTTCTTCTCCCACCGGCCTTCGCGCACGGATTGGGCCGCCTGGGGTATGTGCCGGGCCAGGGCCAGCATAAGGGCCATGGTATGTTCGGCCGCGGCCATGGCATTGGCCCCCGGAGTATTCATGACCAGGATTCCCTTATCGCTGGCCGAGGAGAGATCGACATTGTCCACCCCGGTTCCGGCCCGGCCGATCACCTTCAACCGGTCGGCCCTTTGGAGCATCTTCTCTGTGACCTTGGTGCGACTCCGAATGATCATGGCGTCATACTTCGGCAATTGTTCCGCAATGTGCTCCAGGCTCCATTGATCCGGGGTATCGACCTCCAGGCCTTCCGTTGATCGAAGTAAATCCAGTCCGCTTTCATCGAGTCCGTCACAAATCAGAATTTTCATGGTCATTTTTAAAAATCCTTTCCATTAGGAAAAAAATCCAGTCCAGATGACATCTTATCAGAAAAAGAGAATAATTATCAACACTAATGGACACCCTTTGAATCATAGGCTACCCGAAAGTAATCTTTTTATCATTTAGTTTAATATTGCGTATCCATATCAGATTAATACCAAGAGCAATTACCCATAAAGCAACAAAATCAGCACCTTGCCGGTTAGCCAAAAAAGCTCCAGGAACACCAAAAAATTCTAAATTGCCATAAAATATTATTATACTAAGAATTATGCCTAAAATGGCTATCCATTTATTAATTATTCTTGTTTTTAATATTGCTATGCTAAAAAATAGCAACCAAAAAAACATAAAAGTAAACTGTACATGTTCTGCAATTGAATCACCGACATACGTGTTAAAAGCCTCAAAAACTAAATCGATTGTTTTAGGATCATATATCCCCTCAACTCGCAACTTGGCCAATAAAGGAAATAGAAATGTATAGCGGATAATACCGGCATACAAACAAATGCCAACTACCATTCCGCAATATTTTCCTAAATAACTCCAAATATCATCACCAGCTAACTGAAATATCTTTCTTAGCAATAGCGAAAGAAAAAATATGCATATTCCTGCTCCACCCACACCAATATAATAGAGGTATGGAACTATGTTACGGGTTTCATAGAGTTTTTCTAAAATTATTTGGGGTGTTTCACGAATGATTTCAGGATAACCGAAATATTTACCTAACAATAGAAAACCTACTGTAGCTAACATCCCACCAGCAATTGACATGATGCCAGAAATAATAAATAATGACTTATTATTTGGTTTCATTTTTTTATCTCCTCTAAGAAATATTTTCTAAAAATTTATTCATTTTTCATTAATCTTCTCGATCTCCTGAGATAAACCGCCTGGACGATCTCCGTAATTTCCCGGGGGAGGCCGCAGAGCAGGCGGGTTTGAATGGACAACTACCCTGCATGGATTCCTGCCGAGACGGCACTCTGGTACAGGTGTATTATATTTTGGACGCAGATTTTCGCCGATACCCGGAGATAACTATTCTGATAGCTCTTTATATTGAAAATCTTGGCAATCTGCACGATCGGCCCTCTGCCGATCCGCGTTCATCTATGTCCAGTTAAGGCCTTTAGTTACTGTATTGTTTCCGGATCACCTTCTTGTCCAATTTCCCCACACTGGTTTTCGGAATGGCCTCGACGAAGATATATCGGTCAGGGAGACCATAGTTCGGTAATCGGCCCTCGTCGGCAAATTTTTTCATAAACTGTTTCAATTCCTCTTCGCTGACCTTATCCCGGTATTCCGGTTTCAGGGTAACCACCATCAGGGGCCTTTCACTCCACTTGGTGTCCGGAATACCTACGGCCGCCGATTCCAGGACGGCCACATGCTGGCTTAAGGCATTTTCCAGATCCAGGGAGGAGATCCATTCACCGCCGCTTTTAATCACGTCCTTGATGCGGTCGGTGATTTGCAGATAACCATTTTGATCGATGCAGCCCATATCCCCGCTGTGCAGCCAGCCGTTGCGCCACAGGTCTTTGGTCTTCTCCGGTTCTTTAAAATAGCTTTGGGTCAGCCAGGGGGATCGCATGACCACCTCACCTTTGGAAGCCCCGTCATGGGGTAAAATGTGGTCTTCGTCATCCACCACCTCCACCTCGGCCAGGGGGATGGGCTTGCCGGTTTTGATGGTGATATCCAGTAACTGATCCTCCGGCCAATTCAACATGCTCTCCCTGGGGATTGCCACGGTCATAACCGGACCGGTTTCCGACATGCCATAACCGGCCTGAATGGTAATCCCGCGGTCCTGGGCGGCCTTGGCGAGTCCCTTGGGCAGGGGGGCGCCGCCGACCACCAGCTTCCAGCGGGACAGATCTACCTGGTCAGCTACCGGACAATTTAAAAGCATCTGCAAAATCGTCGGGACGCAATGCGAAAAGGTAACCTTTTCCTTTTCAATGAGACGCAACAGTTTTTCCGGTTCATACTGGCCAGGATAGACCTGTTTGGCGCCCAAAAGGGTCGACACATAGGGAAAGCCCCAGGCATGGACATGAAACATGGGGGTCAGGGGCATATAAACATCATCGAATCTAAACCATCCGACAGGTTGAAAACTCCCGATCACCACTGAAACCGAAAGGGTGTGGAGCACCAATTGACGGTGGGTGAAATAAACCCCTTTGGGATTGCCGGTGGTCCCGGTGGTATAAAAGGTGGTGGCCTTGGTGTTTTCATCCAGGTCCGGGAAAGGATAGGGGAAAGAGCCTGATCGGAGGACTTCCTCAAATTCAGTGGCCAGGTTTATTTTGGTGTCCGGGACGGGGCAGTCATCCACGATCACCACTACCGCTTGGACCAGTTTCAGGTCCTTCCGAATATTTTCCAGGATCGGCAAAAAGGCGGCATTGATAATGATCATTTTGGCTTCGGCGTGGTTGAGGGTATAGATGATCTGCTCGGCCGATAATCGCCAGTTTACCGTCTGCAACACCGCCCCCATCATGGGTATGGCAAAAAAGCATTCCAGGTAGCGGTGACTGTCATAGTCCATTACCGCCACCGTATCTCCGGCCTTGATGCCCAGCCGTTCGAGACCGCCGGCCAGCCGGTGGATACGCTCATTCAAGGTGGTATAGTTGTAGCGGCTCTTGTCGGCGTAGACAATTTCCTGTTCCGGCGAATAAATCAAAGGGGCATTCAGTAGCTTTTTAATAATCAAGGGGTACTGATAATTTTCTCCGGGTTGGTAGACCTTTTTTGTCATGAAATACTCCTTTTCTCTAAATTTCCTCTTTCAGTTCTTAGGGGTTCTTGTTTTTGAGCTTTCCACCTGTGTTAACTGCGAGCATGGCCGGCACGGTAACGACCAGCGCAAATATAATCGTACCCAATGCATAATTGTAGTTGCCACCGGAGGCTTGAATAAAATAGCCAATTGCAATAGGAGCCAGGAAGCCGCCTACCATTCCAAAGAAGCTGATGATAGAGGAAGCCAACCCCATAACCTCTTTGGGAATGGTGTTCATCGGAATGGCCCAGAAGGCTGCCATGCCCGTGGCAAGGAAGAAACCGCTGGCCGTTAAAAAAATGACACAGACATTGGCGGTTTCAGCACCGGTCGCAACATAGCAGAATACGGCAGATAGGAGCATGCTTGTGCAGAAGTATGTTTTTCTTTTCCCCGGGAAGAATTTATCGGAAATAAACCCTCCAACAGCCATCCCTGCCGCAGCAGCAAGAAAAGGCAGGGCGGTTGCAATACCCATCCCCATTGTGGTAAATCCTCGCTGCTTGATCAAATAACTGGGAAGCCAGGCGATGTATCCCCAGTTGGCAATGAGGAAGAAGAAAAAAACCACGGATAATTGCCAGACGATAGGGACTCTCATGATACTGGCATAAGAGGCCTTTGATTGATTGCCATTATCACCTGAGGCGCCATCTTCAAAATCTTTCAACTCTTCTTTAGATAGGTACTTGCTCTTTTCCGGCGTATCCGCCACATAAAACCACAAGGCCAGGGCAATCAGAATGCCGGGTACAGCAAGGATGAAATAAAGGGTACGCCAACCGTATAGCACGATAAGGCTGGCGCCGACAACAGACGCAACGGCAATACCGAACGGTTGAGACGAATAGGCAATACCATTGGCCGTTGCTCTTTCTTTCATGGGGAACCAGGTGGCAATGATTTTATAATAAGGTCCCGGGAATAGCCCTTCACCCACCCCAAACAACACCCGGATGACCAATAACATCGTCAGCGATGTTGCAATCCCTGTCAATCCTGTAAAGAGCGACCACAATATCAAAGCGGTAACAATGACTTTAGAGGCGCCGAATTTGTCTGCCAAAACGCCGCCGGGGATCTGCAAAAGGGCATACCCCAGCAGAAATGCACTCATGACAACCCCCATTGATACGGGTGACAACCCAAAGTCCTTTGCAATAAAGGGGATGGATACAGACATGATCATCCGGTCAAGATAGCAGATCATCCAGGCGATAAACATCAGGATCAATACAGTTTTTCGATATTTCCAATTAGCCATGATCAATTCCTCCTTTTATGGTGGTTTGGTTAGATTCTTAACAATCGTCCGGCATAATTTCCAATAAAACTGTTCTCACTGATTACTATCTGGCCATTGACCACGACCAATTTGATGCCCTGATTCTGAGCAAAGCAGTTTGAAAAATCAGCACGATCTCTGATTTTATCAGCATCGAACAAAATCAGATCGGCATCACCGCCTTCTCTGATGAGACCTTTTGTTTTGAGGCCGAATTTCTTGGCCGGGAGGGAGGTCATCCTGCTCACCGCTTCCTCCAGGTGTAGCACCCCTTTTTCCCTGACATACTGACCCAATACCCTGGGGAAGGATCCTATAATCCGGGGGTGTGTGGTGGCCCCCTCGGGAACAGGAACACCATCCGTGCCGAACATGGTATACGGAGACTTCATAATATTCTGCAGGTCTTCTTCCCCGATCATAAACCAGGCAGCGACCCCTTGCCCTTCGTTCTTAACCATGATGTCGAATATGGCTTCGATTGGCTTGATACCCTTATCTTTTGCGTACTGTAGGATTGTTTTTCCTACGGCATCCGGTGTTGCAGGCGCACTCATGATAATAATCCCCTCATAGCCACAGTTGAGGAGGTAGCTGTCCCAGCCGTCCTTCGGATTCAACATCTCCTCTTCAATAGCCGGCCAGTTCCTTTTATCTGAAAGAATCTCTATCATCTTCGCTGTTCCTTCCTCTGAGTAACGGGGAGGAATCGCAAAATTTAAGGGGGTTGATCCTGCGGTATACGGATACATGTCTACGGAGATGTTGACGCCCTCCTGGATAGCCTTTTCTATCAACTCCAGGGCCTTAGAAGATAATCCCCAATTGGGTTTGCCATTGATCTTGAAATGGGAAATTTGAACCGGAATATCGGCTTGTTTTGCTAACTCTATGGATTCTTTGAGTGAATCCATAACATATTGGGCCTCATTTCTCATATGCGTTGTGTATACGCCGCCATACTCCCGAACGACCCTGCATAGGGCCACTAATTCATATTGCGGTGTAAAGATTCCAGGAGGAAAAATCAGACCGGTGGATAATCCGAGGGCCCCACAACTCATGGCATCTCTAACCAACCCTTTCATGTGGTCAAGTTCTGCACTTGTTGCCGGCCTGTTTTCAAAACCCATGACAGCGGTTCTGACTGCGCCCTGCCCCACAAGATAGGCTACATTGATGGCTATGCTCAGCTTCTCGACATCCTTGAAATACTTATCATAGGAAGTATATTCTTCTATGTTGTCAGGCATTTTACTTCCCGTGGCGCGTTCAAGGAAAGTTTTCCAGAGCGTTCGGTGGGGGGGATGGATTGACACAGGGGCCATGGAGATTCCACAATTGCCTGAAATCTCTGTCGTGACACCCTGGGAAAGTTTGCAGAAATTAACGGGATCATAAAAAATGACGTTATCATAGTGGGCGTGTACATCAATGAAGCCCGGAGCAAGAGATAAGCCCTCTCCAGAAATTCTGGTCTTTGCTTCAAGCTTTTCCGAGCAGCCCACATAGGTTATCTTGTCTCCCTTTACGCCCACATCACTTTTAAAGGCCCCCCTCCCGCTTCCATCAATCACTCTGATGTTTTCAAGGAGAATGTCTAAATTTGCATCCATTTTTTCTTCCTTTCTTTTTTCCGGTCAGCAAGAGGATTTTCCTGGCTGCCCACTAGAAGGGAACAGGGGTGGTCTGCACTTTTTCTACCTGCCATTACCCCGCTTACCGCTTGCCATTAAGGCTTTTTCTTTTTTGCAAGGACTCTGTCTTTTCAGAGGAGGAAGGTTGTGCCAACACTGGTCAGTAAAAACTGATCCGGCATCTCCTGGGCAAACCGGTTGACTGCCTTCCACCCGGTGCAGTGCATGGGTGCCACGTAGGCGGGGCCGATGGCTTTCATCGCCCTGATCGTGGGGTCGATGAGCCTTTCATTTTCTCCTGAAAGGTGAAACCCGCCCAGGACCGCATGGACCTTATCTATGCCCGAGACCTTTTGGAAGTATTTAACCGTGTTGATGATCCCGGCATGAGAGCACCCTCCGATCACTACCAGGCCGCGGCCCTTTAAGTTTACGGCCATAGCCTGATCGTCGTAAAAAGGGTCCGGGATCCATTCATTACCGATCTTGGCTTCCATGCCCGGCATGCCCTTTTCAAAGTCCGTCTGCCGCTCCACTTCCCCCGAAAGCAAAATAAGGCCGGAGGCGATAGTCGAGGCGGTTTCTATCTTTTGCAAGTTTGCGCCCGTTCTTGTCAGGTCCATTTCATCCATCCCGGGCAGATCAATCCGGAGCTGTGGGTTCATTTGAAAACGGCGGGAGACAAAGGCGCCCGTGTGCAAGAACAACGGCAGCCCCTTCCTGGCCTGTCCAAGGAACCCCAGCAGGCCGCCGAAGTGGTCAAAGTGCCCGTGACTCAAGACAACGGCCTCGATGCTTTTAAAATCTGCTCCCACTTCCCCCATCATCACAGCCCTGCTCAAAGCAAAGGTCTGGGCGTTGTGAAGCAGGCATGTTCCCGAAATACCCGTATCAAACAACAACGTGTGAGCCTCCGAACCGCCATGCACTTTTATGAGATAGGACAATCCCGGCTCCGACAAGGGCCCGCCTGGCGGCATCACCCGCAGCCGTTTGACCACATCTGAATCCGGGAGGAATAAGTCGGAGTAGTTGTCGACCAGTACGACGATTTCGATCTTGTCCGCTTCTCTTACCATTATCCTGTCCATATAGCCTCCTTATCTTTAATTACAGGGTTTTTGTTTATCATCGTTAATTTAACAGTGTTAACTTTAATGGCAAAACAAAACATTCCTCCTCTCAATATTTTTTTTGTCGTGCGAAGTAGGTCTTCAGCCGCTTATGAAATTAATTTCAGTCTCTTTTTTCCAAGTAATTCCCGAATCAAGGCTTCGATACGGGAGTCGATGAACTCTTTTGGATTATCGACAACCTGCTGGATTTGATTGCTGTTATTCAGGCTGATAAGGCCATGCATATCTGACCATAACTGAATGGTTTTATAGAGGGTATAATTCTCTGGAAGGTTGTTGTTTACAGTGAAAATCTTTTCTACGATTTGAAGAAAGTGATTAAGGCATCTCCTGCCGGCCACTCGCAGTCTTGACGTGGCAATTTCTTCAAATTCCGTACCGATATAATCGGTTACTTTTGGCGTGCGGAGGTTAAATATGATGTCATAATATTCGGAATAGGTGGTTCCGAATTCAAAGTAGGCCCGGAGGAGTCCTCGGAGATTATCGACGAGAGATTTTTTTTCATCATTGGACTTTGAAAGCATGGTATCCATGATTTCAAACCCCTTTATCCTTATCCACAGGTTGATTTCTTCTTTGCTGGCAAAATAGTTATAGATATTAGCGGCGGTGATGCCCAATCGTGAGGCAATTTTTCTCATGCTGAGCTTATTGTATCCCTCATCGACGATCAACTGGAGGGCCTTAGTGAGTATTTCCTGTTTAACTAAGTCAACTTCTTCCGCTGTTCTTGGTGCCTTTGGCATGGGAACCCTATAAGATAAAAATTATTAGATAACTAAAATGAACATAGTTAATTTAACATAGTTCAGTATTTGTTTTCATCTACCGCCAAAAAAATTATTTGTCAAGAACTATTTTACTTGACCTCTTTCCCGGCAGACGGAATGGAGGGTATGGTTTGCCAGGATGCCTTGAACTCGGTTAAAATCCCGACCTCCCGGAATGCGCACCTTGAGCCATGCCGGTTTCCGCAGAAAGTCCTGTCTGGGAATCATTTCGTTGGTCATCTTAACAATCCCTCCTGCAGACATCGGGTTCACGGGCCGCCTTGACATCATCGAGGCGCTTGACGGGTGCCGTCAGGGGCGCTGACTTGACCAGTTCGGGAGTCTCCCGGGCCTCTTCGGCAATCCGGATCATGGCGTCACAGAATCCATCCAGCGTCTCCAGACTCTCCGTTTCCGTCGGTTCGATCATGATCGCCTCCGGTGTTATTAGAGGGAAGTAGATCGTCGGCGGGTGATAACCGTAATCGAGGAGCCGCTTGGCTATATCCGAGGTGTGGACGCCACTTTCCTTAACCTGACGACTGCTTGTAAATACGCATTCATGCATGCAGATCCGGTCATAGGCCAGATCGTAATAAGGCTTGAGACGTTCCTTAAGATAGTTGGCATTGAGAACGGCGATCTCGCTGACCCGCCTGAGGCCTCCCGGCCCCAGGGTTCGGAGATAGGTGTATGCCTTAACGAGCACGTTGAAATTCCCGTAAAAGGCCTTCACCCGGCCGATGCTGTCGGGATAGTCGTACCTGAAGCCATAACCACTATTCGTCTTGACCACACGGGGGGCAGGGAGATAATCGACAAGGTCTCTTCCGACGCCGATGGGGCCGCTTCCGGGGCCACCGCAGCCGTGAGGTGTCGAGAATGTCTTGTGAAGGTTGATGTGGATGACGTCGAAACCGAGATCGCCGGGGCGGGTCTTCCCCAGGAAGGCGTTGGCGTTGGCCCCGTCGCCGTAAAGAAGGCCCCCTTTCCCGTGAACGATGGCATGGACCCGCTCGATATTCCGTTCAAAGAGCCCGAGGGTGTTGGGGTTCGTGAGCATCAACCCGGCCACATCCCCCGTCATGAGTTCCGCAAGGTGGGCCATGTCGATAGAGCCTTCATCATTGGTGCGGAGGGTAACGGTCCGGTAGCCGCAAAGGGCGCACGAGGCCGGATTCGTCCCGTGGGCGGCATCGGGAATCAGGATGCGATCACGCCTTTCTCCCCGTTTTTCAAAGTATTTCTTGAGGATCATGATCCCTGACAATTCGCCATGGGCGCCGGCAGCGGGCTGGAGAGAAAAATCAGCCATGCCGAAGATCTCCGAGAGATAGTATTGCAGTTCGTACATGATCTGCAGGTTGCCCTGGGAAAAACCCGCCGGTGCATAGGGATGAAGAGCTGTAAAGCCGGGAAGGCCTGCCATATCTTCGTTGATCTTGGGATTGTATTTCATGGTGCAGGAACCGAGGGGGTAGAATCCCATATCGACACCAAAATTCCGCCGGGAAAGCGCGGTGTAATGGCGCACCAGATCCACTTCCGCCAATTCGGGCAGGTCGAGGTTCTGACGAAGAAGGTCCTCTTGAATCAAGGACTCTATCGGCATTTCCGGAACATCGCATGGGGGCACACTATCTGTCTTTCGTCCCGATCGGCTCTTTTCAAATATCAGTTCCATACGTGAATCTCCTTACTCAAGAAAATTTCGTCATCCTGCCGGTTTGCTGCCGAACTGGTTTCCCCAAAACCCCTATGTTATGATCCCGATCAGCTTATCGATCTGTCCTTTTGAAAGCATTTCCGTGGCGCATAGCAGAAGGGTTTTTTTCAGTTCCGGATAATCATTACCGGCAATATAGCCGCCAATGATACCCGAATCCTGGAGCTTCTGGTTGATCCCCTGGGGATCGGGACAAACCATAAGAAACTCGTTATATACAGGTCCGGGAAAGACAGGCGCCCAACCTCTCAGTTCCGATAGCCGAGTTTTTAAATAATGGGCCTTCTGGAGATTGATCTCGGCAAGCCGCCTGAGGTTTTTTCCCAGACAGGCCAAATAGACGGCCGCGGCCAGGGCGCAGAGGGCCTCATTGGAGCAGATGTTGGACGTCGCCTTCTCTCGCCGGATGTGCTGTTCCCGGGTCTGCAAGGTCAACACGAATCCCCGCCGGCCGTCCTTATCGGTCGTGGTGCCCGCCAGGCGGCCGGGTATTTTGCGAAGAAACGCGTCCATGGCGGCAAAGATGCCCAGATAAGGGCCGCCAAAGTTGAGGGGGTTCCCAAGTGCCTGGCCCTCGCCAACGACTAAGTCCGCTCCCATTTCACCGGGCGGCCATAAGATGCCCAGGGAAGTGGCTTCCGTAAAACCGGAAACCAGAAGCGCCCCCTGCTCATGGACCAGGGGAGCAATAGTGCGGAGATCTTCAATCACGCCGAAAAAATTAGGGGATTGCACGACGACGGCAGCCGTTTCCCTGTCGATCATCTGCTGCAGGGTACCGCCATCTGCCTGACCGGATAGTCCATAAGGAGCCTCCAGTACCTCGTATCCGTTGGCCCAGGCATAGGTCCTGACGACCTGCCGGTACTCCGGGTGGATGGATCGCATCATAATGATTTTCCGTCGATTTAAGGTCTTGGCGGCCAGTAGGACCGCCTCGGCCATGGCGGAGGCGCCATCATACATTGATGCGTTGGCCACATCCATTCCTGTGAGCCTTGCTATCATGGTCTGATATTCATAGGTAGCTTGAAGGATCCCCTGGCTGATCTCCGCCTGGTAGGGTGTATAGGCCGTGTAAAATTCGGAACGGGACAGGATATGCCCGACAACGGACGGGATATAATGATGATAGGCGCCGGCTCCCATGAGACAGATCTCCGGAACGACATTCCGGTTGCCGAGTTCGTGCATCAGGCCGGACACCTCCTGTTCCGACCGGGGGGCGGGAAGATTCA
>CAZVHO010000023.1:49226-51913 GCA_964627515.1 uncultured Thermodesulfobacteriota bacterium
AGTTCGTGCATCAGGCCGGACACCTCCTGTTCCGACCGGGGGGCGGGAAGATTCAACAGACGCGTCAGCCGAAGCCCCGATGGGATATCGGCAAAAAGGTCATCGAGAGATGAAACACCCACGGCCTTCAGCATTTTTTTTTCATCATCCGGGGTGTGGGGAATATAATGTGCGTAATCCATCGCCTGTCCCCTTAATGTCTTTCTGCGACAATCATCGATTCATATTCGTCGGCGTTCATGAGGGCGCTGCATGCTGTTGCGTCGTCCATTTTCAACTTTACGATCCAGCCCTCTCCAAAGGCATCCTCGTTGATCAGATTCGGGCTGGCTTCCAGCTTCCTGTTGACATCGATCACCTCGCCGCTGATCGGGGAAAAGATGTCCGAAACGGATTTTACGGATTCAACGGCGGCTATCGCATCCCCGGAGGTTACCTTTTTCCCTATCTCCGGTAATTCCACATAGACGATGTCCGTGAGCAATTCCTGGGCATGGTCTGTAATGCCTAAGGTTGCTGTGCCATCTCCATGGTCGAGAATCCACTCATGATCTTTTGAATATTTCCGATCGGTCGGATTCACTTTTGACATGGTATTTCTCCTTATGTGTGATTTTTACCGCGACGCTTGCAACCTGCTGCCGCTTTTTATCCTCATTAGGCGTCAGGACCCCGGTGATGCGCCGGGGCGACAGGCCTCATTTCTTTCTCTTGTAGAAAGGGAGGGAAACAATCCGGGCCTTGGCCCGATTGTTCCGGATCTCAATCTCGATGGGCGTCCCCGGCTCTTGACAGGCCGGAGGAACAAAAGCCAGTCCGATAGCCTTACCCAAAGTCGGGGAAAAAGTCCCCGAGGTCACATATCCCACCTTTTGGCCTTCCATAAAAACCTTGTAACCATGCCGGGCAATGCCGCGGTCAGTCATGGTAAAGCCGACCAGTTTCCGATTAAACCCCTCTCTTTTCAACTGCTCCAGAGCGGCTTTCCCAATAAAATCCTTCTCCATATTGGTAATCCATCCGTAAACGACTTCGTATGGCGTGACCGTCTCATCCATGTCGGCGCCATTGAGCATCATGCCCGCTTCCAGGCGCAGGGTATCTCTCGCCCCCAGACCGACCGGCCGCAACCCGTAGCTGCCCCCGACATCCAGTAAATCATCCCAGAGGTTACCGATCTTTTCAGCGGCGGCGTAGATTTCAAATCCGTCCTCGCCGGTATATCCGCTGCGGGAGATCATGGCGGGTATAGAGGACACACTGGTGCGCAGGGAATGATAATATTTCAACTCGTTCAGTGGGTCCGGCATAACTTTCTGCAGAATGGCCTCAGAGGCGGGGCCCTGGAGATCGAGTTTGCCCGTCCTATCCGATATATCCATGATGCTGACCTCATCGAATCTTTTTTCCTGTTTAATTTTTTGCAGCCACTGATAATCCCTGTCTTTTGTGAAGGCATTGGTGACCAGAAGATACGCATCCTCTTTCAGGGGATAAACAGTCACATCATCCATAATGCCTCCCTGCTCATTCAGCAGAAGGCCGAGTTTCATCTGGCCCGGATATTGGTTTTGAAGATTCCGGCTCAGAGCGAGCTGCAGAAGATCAAAGGCTTGACGGCCCCTGATCTCGATCTCCCCCATATGGCAGATATCAAACAGACCGGCATGATGGCGCGTTGTATTATGCTCTTCAATAACATTGGTATACTGCACTGGCATGGCCCAGTCGCCAAAATCAACAATAGTCCCCCCTAACACCGCGTGACGTTCATATAAAGCAGTTTTTTTCATAGAAGGTTCCCTCGATCCTTAATGTCCAGGTTGAAAATGATGGAACCCGGTAAGGACATCAAAATATTTCAACTTAATCTTTTATTAGTTTTATGAACTATGTTAATTTAACACTGTTCATTTATTTAAGTTGACTTTTATTACACGAAACAATAAAAGTCAAGTATTTTTTGAAATGAACTACATAAACCTCTGGTCGGCTTTTACTCCGATGCCCCTGATCGATCTTAACCGAAGTAAATATCGTCTTTGAGTGGCGATATCAAAAAAAGCTTTTGTGTCAAATAAAAATCAGACTTGTTATTTTTCACGGGCCTGGGCAAGAGTTTCATGATTCCGACCCTTGTCGACCGGGTGGCCCGATCAAATGTTGACTTTTGGCAAGAAACAAGTCAAAAAGAGACCAGACCGTGTTGATGGTTTCGCAAAAACTCTTGAAAAATCCCCATTTCGTCATTCCCGTGAAAACGGGAATCCTGGATTTTTAATTGGTTACGACTGATCTGGATTCCCGCCTGCGCGGGAATGACGAGTTTTTACGAGACCATCAGCGTTAAAATATGAGTTTAAAGGGTTAAGACCAAACCGGAGGCATTGCCATGGAATATAAAGAGGCCTTTTTAAGGGTTGAACAGGAAAAAGATTACCTTATCGACATCCTCAAGGCCATGATCGCTGTGAACACCTGCATCCCGCCGGGGGAAAATTACGGCCGGTTGGCAGACGTCCTTGAGCCGGAACTGAGGTCTTTTGGTTTTGAAACCCGCCGGGTGTTGGTCCCTGAGGAAAAATACCGGCAAATCCCCGAACCCCTTTCCGGGGAGAGGGTCAACCTGTTGGGTATCCTGAGAAACAACCGTCCACGGAGTTCCTTTTACGGCCACCTGGACGTCG
>CAZVHO010000024.1:0-2404 GCA_964627515.1 uncultured Thermodesulfobacteriota bacterium
ATGACCCAAAACAAAGTCATATCCCATATCGTATTGACGATACTCATAACCAATAAACCTACCAAACTGGCAAATAAACCTTGACAAAGGGAAGCTTTTGGTAAATCTCCGGGTAGTTTAAAAGACCTCTGCAAGAAATAAAGGTTTTTAAGGGCTAAACCAATAATCCAGACAAAAATGCCAAATCCAAAAATTCCCAATTCAACCAGAAATAAAATAAAGGCATTAGTATTGCCTGAATGTTTGACTGAGCCGGTGGATAAATAGGGAAGGACGGTATCCATATAAGTGAATACTCCACTTCCCAAAATTAATAGTTGGGGTTTTTCTCTCAGCGCATCCAGACCGGCTAGGGAGGCCTCATATCTTTTTCCAAAATGACCACTTTTATATTTGGTTTCTGTAAAAATGGTTTCAATTTTATTGGATATTAATTGATTAAATCCGACTTGACTTAGGATGATCAGGGCGACGATGGAAAACAAGATCAGTCTTATTCCGCCTTTCCGATTTAAAAATAACATAACCAAAGCGGAGGCAACAAATCCAATGATCGCTCCACGATTAAGACTGGCGATAAGAGAAGAAGTCACAGCTAAAAAAATAAAAAAGAAAATCGTTTTTCTTTTTCCCCTGGGTTCGCTTAAAAATTTGGCGAAACTCAAGCCCAGAATAGCCAATAATTGAGCTCCATAAGCGACCGGATCTCCAAAAGGTCCCAAAGGTAATATGATACTACCCCGATCAGTTATAATGTGCGAAAAAATAGGTACTTGAAAAAAATACTGAATATTGCCGAAAATCGATAGACCCAGTCCGGTGAGAATAAGAAACAAGATAAATCTCAACAACTGCTTTTCGGTTTTCAGAATAGTCGTGATAGAGAAAAATAGAATGACCGGAATCAATAATCTTACCGAATATCTTAAACCATACAATAACCCACCGCTACTGAATGGAATGGTCAGCAGCAGCCAAATTCCAAAAATAAAGACAAGCTTACTTTGAAAAGATATAAAAATTTTTGGCTTCTTAAGCACCATATAGAGAATCCAGGACACCATCGACAGCAGCAATGCGGCCATCGAAAAGCCATGTTGAATATAGAGTTGGCCTAAATTGATATTGACCAACAAAGCGGCTTCCGGATTGAACAGGAGTATGATCGAGCCGATCAGACCGGCGACTATGGCAATAGCAATGAACTTGAATTTAAGCACCAACAGAGCCAGGCAAAATCCAATCAATAGTAGAAAATACTTCAGCCAACCCGATTTTTCAATTTGAAAAATCGGGGCGAGCTTAGGAAGAGAAAGAGAATGAATAAAATTCAATTGACCCGCTTTTTTAGAAACCCGTTTTAGTAATTGATAATTGTTTTGCGAGAATCTATAAATAAATTATTCTATTTGCCACCCGAAATTTCAGCTGAATTACCGGTTTTAATCTCCGATAGCCAAAAATGAGGGCTTGCCGCGATTTCCTCTTTCCAGGCTTGGGCGTCGGCGGTATTGGCAGGATTTATTCTTCCACCCAGAACAACATATTTGGAATTGTTTTCCCCAACGGATTGCCAATAGACAAAAGCTTTAATTTGTTTATGGGTTGTTTTTAGGGCTTGAAAAAATTCCTTAAACCAGGCAGAGCGGTCCATTTTTTTGTTTGGATTTCCGATGACACCAAATTCAAGCAACATCACCGGTTTGGTTGGCGCCACCTGCTTGGCCTTGGCTAAAAATTTATTAAGATAGCTGTTCGGTTTATTTATGCTTTCATAATAAACCAGGGCTTTGCCCTCTTCACCCAAACCGCAATCGGGCGATTGACCGCAGGGATAATAATCATAGGCGATCCAGTCAACATATTTATCCCCCGGATAGCTATTTTCAAGTTCCCAATCGGCACTTGAGCCATGAGCGGACGCGCTGGCCACCCAGGTTACCTGGTTTGGCGTGATGCTTTCGACCAGATCATGAATGTGCCTGATTGCGTCGCGGGATCTTTCCCAGCCGTCAAGACATCGCTGATCACCGACAGTTTTGCAGCCATAATTTTCATAATCCCATGGATCCACTTTTTCGGGATTTCTCCTTTTATCATTGCCCTGCGGGCCATAGCCTCCACCATCATATCCCCAGGCCGGAGTACTCTCAGGCTCGCGTTGGTAAACCCAAAAAATCGGCCGGCCCCAAGCTTTGATATCCTGCGCCACTTTTATAATATAGCTGTCCATGGCGCCGTTGATTACCGCCTGGGGAGAGTTGGTCGAGGATGGGATTTTATATTCAATTCCTACATAAAATTTATTATAGCCGTGTTGATAAGCGTTTTCATGGCCTGCAGCGTCAAAGGACGGCATTGTCCCTTCGGTGCCGCCGTCTCTGATGCTGAATTTTGAATTTTT
>CAZVHO010000024.1:2504-16813 GCA_964627515.1 uncultured Thermodesulfobacteriota bacterium
AGGACGGCATTGTCCCTTCGGTGCCGCCGTCTCTGATGCTGAATTTTGAATTTTTGTAAAATCCGGCAATAGCAACTTTCTTGCCAATAATTTTTTCAAAGACAGAAACACCGTCTCCCCAATCATACGCGCCAAGATAAATACCGTTCTTGGGGGGAATTATTTTTAATCCGGAGATAGATTGACTGAAGGCGAAATGATAAGATACAATTACCAAAAGGGCCAATATGGTTATTAATCTCAAAATATACCATTTTTTTGAAAAAAGATTATTGGAATAATTCTTCAGCGGCAAAACTGGATAACTTGAGTTTTGTTGTCCCATAGTTGAGTCAATCCCTTTTTTAGTGAATTTTAAAACCCCCACTCTATGGGGTGAGGTAATGTGCATTGGCTATGCCAGACCCGTATGGGTTTGGCTGAAAGCCCAATAATGGAAAATTTAAGCATATTCACAAAAGTGGCGATTCAGTTGTCTTGAATAAATGGCTGACCCGAACTATCACATAATCAATGCAAAGGGTTTAATAAAAGTCCCAATATGTATAATTATCGATACCTGATCGAAATCTGTTTGTGTACGCCCCCCTATGGAGGGATAGCTGCGCCCTTTGGGTGTGGATTAGTTACTTGAAATCCAAAAAGTGGCCAAATATTTTTTAAGCTGCTTCCTTCATCAAATTGAGTTCTTTCTTTAATTAAATATATTTGCCATTAACATGATTCAGCTTAATTTTTATGAGATCTTTGATCATGAAAAAAGGATCTTTGATTGTATGCACTTTGCTGTTGGGAGAATTGATCCAACGGACTGGGCATTCTTTAATTTTATATCCCAACAACTTACTAATGAACAAAAGTTCAACGTCAAAACAGAATCCAAAAACGGTTTGCCGGATAAAAATTTCACTGACAGTCTCTTGCTTAAAACACTTAAATCCGCATTGGGTATCTTTGAAATCGGGCAGGAGCAGCAATCGAACCAGCCAATTAAAAACACGGCCCATATTTTCTCTATGCAATGCTTGGTGTATGATAATATTCGATTGTTTTAAACCTCTGGACCCGATTACGATATCATACCCTTTATCGAACCAGGGCAAGAGGTTGGTAATTTCTTCTATGGGTGTAGACAAATCCGAATCGGAAAAGAGAATAAACTTTCCCCGGGCCAATAAAACCCCCCGTTTAACGGAATAGCCTTTTCCTTCATTTTTATCATTTCTGTGGTGAATAAGATGAGGGATTTTTTGGGATAGATTCGTGAGAAGCGACCAGGTTCCATCTAAACTGCCGTCGTCGATGACGATGATCTCAAAGGGATACCCGGCCTGTACCAAAAATTTTTCTATGCCCCGAATAGATTTCTCTATCCTTCCCTCCTCATTAAAGGCAGGGATAACTACCGATAAATAGATATCCTGGTTGTTTTTCACTCCGGACACCGCAAACAAATCCATCAGGAAGAAGATTTTTTGCTCTTCTTTTTTCTTTTTTCCCCATAACCGTATTCATAATAATATTCATATCCATATCGGCTTTCCATTTTCAGATTATTCATAATGGCCCCAAAAATATGGGCATTGACTTTTTCAAGCAACATTTTCGCCCTGATAAAAGTCCTTTTACTGGTTTTGCCCCCTTGGATAATCATGAATATGCCATGAACCTTGGAACTTAAGACAGCGGCATCGGTAACGGCGATGATGGGCGGCGTATCAAACAAGACGAAATCATAGTGGTTTTTAACCTCTTCTATAAATGCATCCAGTTTTATTGAATTCAATAATTCAGAGGGATTGGGGGGTATGGGTCCGGAGCTGACGATATAGAGATTATTGATTCCCGAAGGCTGTATGACGTTTTCGTAGGAGATCTCACCGCCGATATAATTGGATAATCCAGGATCTTTTTCAACTTGGAACAGATTATGGATCCTGGGGCTACGCATGTCTGCATCGACCAAAAGGGTCTTGTTTCCCAACTGGGCTAAGGTGATCCCCAGGTTGGCAGCGGTAGTGGTTTTTCCTTCCCCTTTCAAGGAACTGGTAAAGGCTAAAATTTTATTTTTTTCTTTAAGATCTGCGAACTGGATATTGGTTCGGAGGGAACGGTAAGCCTCGGCAATCGGGGATTTCGGTTCAAAATGAGTAATTAATCTCCTGAACATCCGTTCCATTTCTTCTTTTCCTTCGTCCTTCTCTTTCTTTCTGGTTTCTTTCCTGACGGGAGATTTAATCTCGGGAATTACCCCATAGACCGGAAGATTCAGCTCTTCTTCTATGGTTTCCACCTGATTGATAGAATCATCAACATATTCCAGAATAAAAGCTAGACCGATTCCACCGATCAATCCGACGAAAAATCCTACGAAAGGAAATCCAAACTGGGGAAATTTGGGCTTAAATGGTGGAATGGCTACATCAATCACATTAATTTCACTTGTTTTTTGGGCCTCAGAAATACGTGCCAACTCCAACTGACTTTTCAAGGAATCCAAATTCTTCTGACCAAATTTGACCGCGTTATCCAACATTTCCCACTGAATTTGCTTTTGCGCCGTAAAGGTAAGGTCTTTGGGGAAATTTTTTATGATCTTTTCCAATTCTTTCTTTTTTTCTATTTGAACATATAATTCGGTTTCTTTGGTCACTTTATCGGAAAGCAATTGTTGATAAATTGGATTTACGGTAATAATCTCGCTTTGAATAATTTTTTTAACTTCTGATTCCAATTGGACAGCTATTTTCTTTTTTTCCTCTTCAAAGGTAATCATTTTAGGATGTAAGGGACCGTAATCTACGGAAAGACTGGCCTGTTGGATTTCATTGGTGGTCAGCTTAAGCTTGAGATCCTGGATGACCGGGTTCATGGCCAGGGTAGTGGAGGAAACCAAAGTTTTGTCATGCTTTCCTAATTTTTTATTAATATCATTAAGTTTTGTTTTTAACTGTTCTATCTCCGAATCAGAATTTTTCAAAGAGGATTCGAAGGAAACCATCTCCCTTAAAGACATTTCTGTTTTCTTTTCCGGATAAACGAATCCTTCTTGTATGATAAATTTTCTAAAATCCTCCTGGGTTTTTGCCAGATCCCCTTCAGCCACCTTGACCCGGTCCATCGTAAATTCCTTGACAATGGTGGCTTCCATGGCATTCATGGCCCTCATCTGCTCGACAAAGACCTTGGCAGCCGTATTGGCGATATCTGCCGCTATCTTTTTATCCGGGAAAATAACCTTTAGCTCTATTAGCGAAGTTGAGGAGATCAGTTTGGAAGTAATGGATTTTTGAATATCTTTAATCAAATTCTGCTTGGAATCCTCACCGGAATTTTTTTGCTTATATTTTTTGGTAATCCTTTGGTCCAGATTTAGAATTTGAACAATTTTTTCAGCCACCGCACGACTTTTTAATATGTTGCCGAAGGTTTCCCCTTTCTCTTTTATATAAGTCGTTGGGTCCAGTGAAAATCCAGCAGAGACATTTTGTGTTTGTGTGATGGCCGATTTAATCAGGATGGTGGTTTTGGCCTCATATTTTGGAGAAATAATAAACCCACCGATTGTAGCAAAAATAGTGGTAATAATTGTCAGGGAGATAATTAACTTTCGATGGGAGAATAATATCCTCAAATATTCTTTAATATCCATAGCCTATTCCCAAAAAAATCCTCTCTTTAAAAATAGTCGGCTTGCACCTATTCAATTTGTACATTACTTGATTTACCTTCCAAGGCATCCCGAACTCTCGGTCCCAGGATAATTCCCTGCATGATATTAGGCGAAATAGGCAGGATAATGGTGTACAGATGTCTGAAAAATTGATCCACATTGGCGATTAAAGTGGGAGGGACATAAAGAATATCCCCTTTTTTCACGGAGATATTCTGGGTGAGATCCCCTTTTTCAAGAAACCTTTTGATATTCAGGACATCCATGTACGTCCGATTAGCGTCAATCCTTCTAAGCAAAAGGACTGTTCCCGGATTGGCATCCTTGTTGAATCCGCCGGCCTGGGTAATCGCTTCCAATACGTCTATTTCTTCTTTGGCATAGATTATCTTGGGGCTGGCCACTTCCCCTAAGACATATACTTTCTTACCTGCGATGGTCTCGATATTGATGGCTATCTGGGGGTTGGGCACATATCCTTTGGCCAGCTCCGTTTTTATTTTGGCCGTAAGTTGGGAAATGGTTTCTCCTTCCGCCTGCATATTCCCGATAAAAGGCAGTGAAATTTTTCCTGACGGAGGTACAATAAGCTTTTGGGTCAATTCGCTGTGATTATGGACAAAGATACTGATGGTATCTCCTATCTCGATGACATAATCACCTTTCGGTTCCTTTTTTTCAGCGCCCTGATTCTTATAATCGATGATTTTCTGATCGGATGTCTTTATTTTTTCCACTGCAATCTGGGAACATCCGATCCAGGGGAAAACCGTCAGAATCAATAAAAGTACAGCTTTTTTCATGAGTCCTGCTCCAATTAGTCTTTACTTAACGCAATCGAGATTCTTTTTTATTGCTCCTTTGAGGTTATAGCAAGGATTTCCCTTCCATTTCAGGAACAGTCAATCCAAAGCATGACAAAACAGAAGGCGCAATATCCATTACCGAAGGATTCTTCCTATTGATATCAAAATTAGTCAATAAAATTCCGGGAACAATAGAGGCATCGACAATATGGTCCCCAGTCCATTTGTTCAAATTATCTTCCAAAATAATAGCCGGGGTACCTCCTATCCCTGACTGCCAGGAAGTTCTATACCCTGTTTCAAACCCAATAATCTGGTCGGGAGAATTATTCATCTGATCGCCGGAATAAAGCTCATAGTTTTGGTAAACGGCTTTTACCACCTGCTTCCCATCTTTGGGATCGATAAATTTCTTCAGCTTATCGGTTAATTCGCTTCTGACCTTCCCTTCATTCTCCTTCGTGATGATCCCGTGTTTTTCACGTCCTTTTTTATTTAAAAAAATACTGCCGAATCCTAATGAATAAGCATAAGTATTTTCCCAATCCACGCATTGGAACAAAGGGCCCCCTTCCTTGTCCTCTTTCTCCATTTTTTGGGTTAACTTCATAAACCCATTTTCAACCAACCAGGAATTTACATGGACGGCCCTACGGAAACTATTAAATCCATGATCTGATAATACAAAAAGGGCCGTGTGCTCATCTAATCCTGCCAAAACCTGCCCAAGGATTTTATCCATCTTTTGATAAACCAGATCAATTACCTTTCCATATTTTTTTGCGTACGCTGCATTATAAAAGGGGTGGGAAGGGTCTTTGGTTACCCAAAAAATATGTTGAATTCTATCGGTAGTAAAAAAAACACTGGATAACAATCCTTCTTTAAATCGATTCATTTCAAACCAGAAAAGTTTTTCAATTTCATGAATAATTTCATCACACATCTGGATAAAGGTTTCTTCCTGGATTCTACCTTCAGTAAGGGCTTTGGTATCCTCCGGAATACCCAGGGTATAAAAGTCACCGGTTGCTTCGGAAAGTTCACGAATATAGTGGTCCGGATTCGAAATAACAAAAGCCGGGTCTTTTGGATTAATTTGGATAGCGGTCATGTATAATTCAAAGTCCGGTTTAATTTTATTCAGAAAAAATTTAACCATCCCACTGATCGTTTTACCAAAACCTACCTTAAACTTAACTTCAATCCATTTGCTCCATTCCCCTACTGAAACTTCCAGTCTGTTTTCAGCAATTATTATTTCAATTTTTGTAAATTCGGGATTAAGCCGAATGGTTAGGTCCGCCAGAGCCTCTTTTTTTTCTCTCAGTTTAGCCACTTGGGGTCCATGAATCTGTGTCGAGATTTCATGGTCTTTGAGGACGACCGGGGTGATCTTTTCTAGACCCTCAACCGTTTTGGTGAGCGATTTCGTGGTATAAAAAGAATAGGTTCCGAGCCCTCCTTTTAAATCGGGAACTCCAAGCCCGGAAAATAATTTTGCCTGATTGGGTTTGGGTTGAAAAGTAACCGGCCACCTTAATATGGTCGATGGGATATTTAATGAAGAGGTATAATCCCAAAAGGCGTTACCCTGCATGACCGGTAAAAACATGGATTCCCTTTTTCTAAATAAATTCTTGGGATTCATTTTTAAAATAGCTAATTCCGGAATATAATCAGATTCTCTCCGTCTGATAAAATCGAAGATTCCATGATAGCCGGGATTATGCCCGGTGGCAATACTGGCCCAGGCAACCGGACTTTGTGGAGAGTTGGAGCTGCTTAATGGAGAAAAGGTTCCCAGACCGGCAAGTTTGTTAAAATTTGGCAAACTGCCTTGTTGTATTAAATGCGAAACCAATTTGAAATCTAATCCATCCATGCCAAGCACAAGAACTTTTTTATATTTGGAACTTTTCCTTGTTATCTTATCCATCAAATTATCCCTGTTATTACAACCAGATAAAGTTACACTGTTTCCTAATAAAAACAAAGTCGTCCCGGTTCCGATTACTTTATGTAAAAATTCTCTCCTGCCAAATTCATTAATTATCATACTTTTTTATTTTCCTTTTAAAATAACCATATACTCTTTTGATCGGAATTATTAAAAAAGAAATTACAACTCCCGCTCCTGCGAGAATATAAGAGAGGCTTGAAAAAATGACATTAGTAGTACCAGGATCCACATAGGCATGAACCGAATTTTCAACACTGATACTATAAAGCACTCCTATTGATAAAAACAACACTTTTTCCAGTTTCATTCCATAACTCCATAATATTGTAGTTACTTCGTTTTTAAAACGGCTTATTATTAGGTAAATAGTGGCAAGGTACTTTCTTTTCCCCTTAATCTATTATTGTTCAGGAATTCTTTACCTGAAAGACCGGCGATTAAGCCGATAGAGGAATGACAAAAAACTGGAAGGGTTCGTTATTTTTCCTTAATTTTTTAAGTTACAAAATAGCATGGTGGAGCTTTCCCTGTCAATATCAAATCATCTTTTGGTTTTCTGATGGGAACCCGGAGGAATTCTATTCCGATAAAGATTTGAATCTACTGCTTTAATGGCACGCTGAATATCAAATCGTGTCCCCCAGAAATCGCTTATCCGTTCCATTTCTTTTTGGGGGTTTTCTATCAAATCTGGATAACGAATCGTCAGGTAATTCATGTCGCTGCGATTCCGCATCCAATCCAGGGAGATCCGGTTCAATTTTCCCAATAATCTTCGATCTCTTACTTTGTCAATATCCGCCCCCATTTTTTGCATGGAAGCAAGAACTTCATCGATATTTCTGATCATATACAGGATTTGGTATTTCCCCTCCGGTAAGAACTTGAGACCATAGGAGGTTATTTTAACTACCTGTCCTTGATAGCAACTCTGGTCAAAAGTACCGTCAATAAGCCGGTTGATTATTTTACCACCGTTTAATTCATAGTAACCTCTGGGATTATGCTCATCCGGCGGTCTCGAATGATCAAAAGCAACCGGAATTCCACCCGCATGCAACATCTGCATCATCAACGAGGTCCCTGATCTCTCCAGTCCTGAAACGATATAGTTCAATTCGGTCTTTAACATCAGGAATCACCCAAGGTATCCGAGTTCCTTTAACTTCTTTTTTATTTCTTCTTCTTCTTCTTTATTCAACGATTCCGAAGGGCTCCCTTCGTACTCCAAGAACTCTTCAAGCGCAAAGATGACATATTCTTCAACAGAGTTGACTTCTGTTCCTTGAATCCTTTTCTCGATGGCGGTGTAAATTTCCGCAGGCAGGCGGATAGTTTTATACTGTTTATCCATAACCTGGTAAAACTCCTATCTTTTGTGAAATTGAGTTGCTTTTTTCAAAAATCTAAAATTTAATAAGCCCCTTTCCGGGATAATAAGATCAATAAAGTTTTCAAGATAATTTTGATATCGAGCCATAGGGACCAGTTTTCAATATATCTTAAATCGAGTCCCATCCATTTATCGAAATCCACCTCATTTCTCCCGCTAACCTGCCATAATCCGGTAATCCCCGGTTTCATGGAGAGCCTCTTCCTGGCCGTATTAGTAATCTTTTCCGATTCATAGACCGGTAGGGGTCTGGGTCCGACAATACTCATTTCCCCTTTTAAGACATTAAAAAATTGGGGGATTTCATCCACACTGGTTTTTCGTAAAATTTTACCGATCCTCGTAATTCTGAAATCATTTTTTATTTTAAAAACAGGACCTTCCATCTCGTTATGTTGTTCCAGATCAAACCGCTGAGATTCTGCTTCCTCAATCATGGTTCTGAATTTATACATAACAAATCTTCTTCCGTTTCTTCCAGACCTTTCCTGTTTATAAAAGGCCGGTCCCTTGGAATCGATTTTTATTAAGAGGATGAGGAGGGGTACTATCGGGACAAAGAACAAAAGCACAAAAAATGAAAGAAAATAATCTATGAAGGTTTTAAAAAATAGTTGGTGGACTTTCAGTGGTAAGGTGGTAAAGGTAATAAAAGTGGTATCCAATAACTCATCTATATAAAAAGATGCTTTGGCCGGTTTATAAATGTGCAATAAAATCTTGGCATTTATGCCGAATTGTTCACATTGTTTTATCATCTCCCTTATCAATTTTATATGTTCGAGGGAAATTGCAATAAAAACTTCATCGACTACAAAATTAAATAAAATACTTAAAAGATCTTTTGACTGTCCAATAATCGGCACCCCATCAATTTCCTTACCAGTTTTAGCGGGATCGTTATCTAGAAATCCAACGATTCGTCTCCCTATTCCCGGGTTTCCATGGAATAATTTTATTAAATTTCTGGCTTTATTTCCAGTTCCAATGATAAGGGCATATTTAATATTTTTGTTGAGTTTTCTAATATAACTCATATACTTATAAAGAATAATTTTCTCACAGATCAACATACCGGTCGCGATTATAAAAAAAAGCAGGATTAAGGTCCGATGAATCAAAAACTCCTGTAAAAAAAACAGAATAAAAGTAACCAACAAAAGACCCTGAAAATTGGCTTTAACGACATTAAAGACTACTTTTTTTATAGGCTTTCCCCTATAGGAAATATAAACTTTATTAAAATAAAGTAGATTCCACATGATAAAAAGCAATATTAAAAAATGCCAGATAAGATCATTAAATTTCTCATGAAAGGGTTCAAGAGTTTCTAACGAAATTTTACTCCTGATCATAAAGGCCGCAAAAAAAGAACCGGCAACGATCAAAATATCAAGGATTCGGTAAATTAATATGAATAATGTTTCTTTAGACTTGTGCATCTAATAAATAGTTTCTATTGTTCATTTTTTAAAATTCTTAATGACCCGATAACCAGCCCCTGCCCCAAGAGAAATGGACCTAATAAGTAAAAAAAGGGGAGACATAAAACCCATCCAAAAATCATGCTTAAAGACCCTTAATATAAAGGGTATTGAAACCAGGATAAAACCGGTCATTCCAATAATAAAAAGGGTTATTCCCCATTTTAGGGAAACAAACAGGAATAAAAATGAGAATAGTGATAGATAGGCAAACAATATCTGAAATTTTAAAGTCTGAGGGGTATAGGAATCTTTTATCATTTTGGAAGCGTATTTTTGATAGACCACCATCCTCCAATATCCCCGCCAGAATTTCAATCTCATGTATTTTTTGAGGGTATCCGGATATCCCAAATGCCAAACAACTGCATTAGGATTAAAAACCAGCTTATATCCTTTGATCGAGATCTTATAAGATAATTCGGTATCTTCATTGCTGGGAAAAGGAAAAGACGTATCAAACCCCCCTAGGTGCAAGAACAATTTTTTTCGATAACCGGCTGAATAGGTTAACACCATATCAATATACTTATTCTTTAGTAGAAGAGTGTATCTCTCTTCGTACTCGAGATGTGCAAATTGCGCCCAAATTGAAGGTTGAGCATTCCGGTAGGCTCCTAAAACCCCTACGACCTCCGGTTTTTCTTTAAAAGGGATGCCCATTTCCATGATCCAGTTTTGATCGGGGACACAATCTGAATCAACAAAGAGAATAATGTCTCCCAAAGCCAGTTCCGCCCCTTTATTACGGGAGGCAGCCGGGCCTTTATTCTCCTGATAATAATAGCGAAGCTTAAATTTCTTGACCACATCAACCGTATGATCCTTTGACCCATCATCGACCACAATAATTTCAAATTTTTCCTTTGGAAATGATTGATTTTCCAGGGCGGATAAACATACGGCCAGTTTATCGGCGTTATTATAGGTGGGAATAATTACCGTTACGGCAATAGGTGAATTGTTTTTCATCGGCAACCAACTACTTCTCGATAGATGAATTTTGTTTTTTCAGCGATAGATTTCCAGGAGTGGTTTTCCTGAACTGTATCAAAAGCCTTTTCTCCCATCTTCCGTCTTAACCTATCATCTTGCAACAATTTAATGGCGGCTTCGGCCAAAGCTTTTGAGTCATCGGGGGGTATGATCAGACCGGTTATCCCGTTTTCAACCAGTTCCGGCAATCCGCCTACTGAGGTAACAATGACCGGCTTCCTGAAATGAAACGCCGACAACAATACGCCACTCTGGGATACCCGGGCATAGGGAAGGACAACCAGGTCGGCTATCTTGAAAAGTGGGGGAAGTTCCTGAAGGGGTATATACCTGAGCTTTAATTGTATCGCCTCTTCGAGTTGAAGGCGGGTAATTTCATCATGATATTTTTTCATATCTTCAAAGGGTTGCCCGGCTACGATCAGCAAAATATTGGGAATGGCTTTTTTGATTTCCGGAATGGACCTTATTAAAGTCAGCAACCCCTTATGAGGTTCGATAATACCAAAAAATAGTAAAATTTTATTTTTCCGGGATGGTATGGTCGATTCTTCTTCGGGCCGGATATAATCCATAAGGGCCATATTATTTCCAACGGAATGGATTGTAATCTTGTCGCCGTTTATCTTAAAATTTTCTACCAGGATTTCTTTTTTTTGTTTTGCATGAACTACAAGGGAAGGAATCCCTTGATAAAGACATCTTAATACAGGCAGGTGAAACCTTTTCATTTTTTTGGGGAATATCTCATGGGCGGTATAGACGAATTTACTGGCCGGAAGCCATACTTTCAATAATTTCCATAAGACTAAATACATCAGAGGATGAATGGCACCCTGGATGTGAATCACTTCGGGTCGAAATTTTCTCAATTTGAATAAAAAGGAGGCCCATCGGTGCGGGTAAAAGTAAAAACGGTTAAAAAGTTCGATGACGTCATGTTTTCTGGGGAAAGTTTTGGTCTCAAAATTGATTGAAGTGGCAACCAGAACCCGGATATTTTCTCCGACTAAGGCATTAGCCAGATTATGCGTGTAGTGACAAAGACCTCTCCTGCCGGACGGTTCCAATATAAGGACATGCAATTCCTTGGATTTCATTTGTAAAAAGAATGAAGAGACTTTACTACCAGATCCTGATCTTCATCGGTCATTTCATAATACAGGGGTAGTCTCAAAATCCTTTCGCTTATCCTATTCGTTATATCCATGGAACCACTCACCTGGCCATAACGAATCCCGGCCGGAGAAGAATGTAATGGGATATAATGAAAAATAGCCGAAATTCCCCTCTCCTTCAAATAAGCAATTAATCGTTTTCTTTCCTCAAAACTTCGGGTAATTATATAAAAGATATGGCCGTTTCCGTAAGAATCGTTTCCAACGTGGGGCAATCGAAAACATCCGTTTTCTTCAAGAGGAAGAAGCAGTTCGCAATATCTGAAAAACTTCCGGGCCCGGGCGGCTATTATTTTTTCGGCCTGTTCAAATTGGGCATATAAAAAGGCACCAACCAATTCACTTGGTAAGAAAGAGGAACCTAAGTCCACCCAGGTATATTTATCGGTCTGTCCTTCAAAAAATTGGCGACGGTTAGTCCCCTTTTCCCAAACAATTTCAGCCCGCTCCGCCAATGAATCATCATTAATTAACAGGGCACCCCCTTCCCCACTGATAATATTTTTGGTTTCATGAAAACTCAGACAACCCATATTCCCTAAAGTTCCCAGATAGTTTTTTTTATAAGTCGACAAAAAACCCTGAGCAGCATCTTCGATTACCCATAGCCTATTTTTTTGGGCAATTTCCAGGATCCGATCCATTCCACAAGAAATCCCCGCATAATGTACCGGAACAATCACTTTAGTTTTGGGGGTAATAGCCTCCTCGATCAACCGTTCATCCAGGTTTAAAGTGTCCTGCTTTATGTCTACGAAAACAACCTTGGCCCCTCTTAAGACAAAGGCATTGGCCGTGGATACAAACGTAAAAGAGGGCATAATAATTTCATCCCCATCCTTTACATCACATAAGATGGCGGCCATTTCCAAGGCACCGGTACAGGAATGGGTCAGGAGGGCTTTCTTACAACCTAATCGGCTTTCCAACCAATTCTGGCATTGTCTGGAAAACGGACCATTGCCGGAGAGATGCCCTTCCATCACCGCTTGAGAAATATAATAGAGTTCCTTGCCGGCTACAAAGGGTTTGTTAAACGGAATTTTAAATCGGTGCTCCATCAGTTTTAATTCCCTTTGGGCTTTGGTCCGGTTGACTGTGAAAGCCTTTCCCATCGGTTTTTAAAATTCATAAAAATCTTTTTCCCTTTATCCGAATTACGGGCGGCACTGACCGGGTGGATGTTAAGGGCCTGGCCCAATTCGGTGAAGCGGTAACCCAATTCATGACTGCCGATATAAGAAATGAGGGCACGACCGGAGCCGACATCCTTTTTTCGGCGACCGGACAGGAGATCCTCTTTATCTAACGCCAACCAGCCGGCTACTATTTCGATCAAATCTTCCAGGACCATTTGGATCCTTTTTTGAGCCTTCACTTCAATCTTCTCTTTGAGAATTTTTTCTACAAACTCTCCTTCACCCAAAATCCGCTCATCCAGGCTGCCCCCTTTAATTTCGTTACTGGCCCATTTGACCGAGCCCCGGGTGGCCCCTCCCCCCTGAAACTCAGGGCGTCGGCCTTGGTTGACCCCCTGAGCCATAAAACGACAATAAGCTTTTCGGGCTTTTCGAGCGTCTTTTTCAAAAAGGAGGAGCACCAGATCATTTCCACCATGGTCCTTAAATGGATTAGGGTGATGGCCCAATAGGACACTATGTCCACACCATCGATACTGTTCCAACCCGGCCAAGTCCTGGACCAAACCGACCCTTAAGGGGTTTAGGTGGATATAGCGGATCAGTTCCATGAGATAGGGTTCTTCCTGGCAGATAATCGACTTATAGCGGTTCTGGAAGAGGTGCCCGTTTCGTCTATGCCGCTTATTGAAGCTAACGGCATGCCCGGTCATCAGCCGGCGCATGATATGGCTTAATGGGACCAGACCGGTTTTAATTAGGACATGAAAATGGTCGGGCATCAAGGCCCAGGCATAACAGTTGGTCTGGGTCTCCCAAAAAAGAGGGGCCAGGCGGTTTAAAAAATTTTGGCGATCCTGGTCATCCCGGAAGATATGGCCCCGCTCAATTCCGAGTGCGGTGACATGTTGGAGGACACCAGGGACGTCGAGTCGTGGTTGACGGGGCATTGTTAAAAACGCTCCATCCCGTTGTCAGAACGTAACAATTGGATTATATTTGTTTTAACTTTGTATCTGCTCCGGATCATTCTTTGTTCTTGGCAGATAGGACGTCGCGAAAAGCTCCTAACGTCTGATTTCTTGTATCGGCTTAGCCTTTTGTAATTTTTTGACTCAGATTTCACGGATTTTTTACAAAGCTCCGCTCTTTCGATTACATTCCCTCTGAATCGGCCAAGCGTTTTCTTTCCTTCTGGGACGTTGCTACAAAAATGCGTTACTATTTAGTATTTCCACTATCCTAACATGAAGTCAATAATAAAAAAGAAACTCCCATTTTAATCGTTATGTTCTGCCGCCCACTTATCCAATTTAGGGACAAGATCTAACACATTTTTAGGCCGTTCTCCTATTTTCCTAAGGGGACTTCCTACATATATGCCCCAGGGATCACAATCTTTCGTTACAACAGAGTTGGCACCTATCACCGCACCTTCCCCAATAGTAACATTGAAAGTGATTGTGGAATTCGCTCCAATGTGGGCATGATCGCCAATCACAACCTTGCCAAAATTTATGTCAGCGAATTCAGGGGGAATAACCCCCGTCATAAACGCCCCCTCTTTATAGCGATAGTAGGCACTTGAAATAACAACCCCGGGTCCGATACTCACGAAATCACCGATAATCGTTTCACCATTGGACCAAATGCTGGCAAACTGCTGAAAATCAACAT
>CAZVHO010000024.1:16913-51888 GCA_964627515.1 uncultured Thermodesulfobacteriota bacterium
CCGATAATCGTTTCACCATTGGACCAAATGCTGGCAAACTGCTGAAAATCAACATACCGTCCGATTTTTGTCCCCATACCCCCATGGATGAATGTAAAATCCACCAGGCGGGAATGGTCCCCTATTTCAACCACTTGAGGATTCACTATTTTTGCCAACGGATAAATCATCACCCCCTTACCACAACTCTTCATCCTTGGGATCACATTTACGCCCATAAATTCTTCCATTCTGTCATAAACTTTCGGACAAAACATAATGGCTCCTTTCGCGTTGAACTTCAGGAATAAAGAAGATAATATATTATTTGTCAATGATTTTTGTTAACTGCCGCAATTATATCTTTCTTTCACTGCAAATTGAGGTGTTTTATTGAGTAAAAGAAATATCCTGCCGATATATTCACCAAGAATTCCCAAAGAAAGTAATTGGATCCCGGAAAAAAACAATATTAATGCGATAACGGAAGGCCATCCTATTGAATAATGCTGGGAATATAAAAGCTTTTGAATCAGGACTATGGCCAAGTAGACAAACCCCGTGATGGCTATTATTGAACCAAACAATGAAGAAAGCCTGAGGGGCATTATTGAAAAATTGGTTATCCCCCTCAGCCACAGAAAAATCAGTTTTCTGAAATTATATCCAGATGCGCCATGCCGTCGCCTGTGATGTTCCACGGGAATGTTTAACCCATTTCGGGTAATACGGAAGACCAGGCCAGAAATATACGGGAATGGACCGTTATATTTAATGACTTCTCTGACTATATCCCGCCTGAGTGCATAATAACTTGAAGGATATAGATCTTTCGGTTTATTAAACGCTATTTCTGCCACCTTCATACTTAAAAAACTTGCGAATCTTCGCCATAGATTTTGCTGTACCTTATTCTTTGGCTTTCCATAAACAAAGTCATATCCTTCAGTTATGGCTGCGATAAGCTTATGGATCTCACCGGGGGGATTCTGTAAATCGTCGTCCATTACAACCACAACCGCACCATCAGCTTCATGAAATCCTGCCAAGATAGCATTTATTTGACCAAAATTTTTATAAAAGGATAAAAACTTAATCTGTTTATTTTCGAGGGCCATTTTTTTGCATAGATCATAGGTCCCATCTTGAGAACCATCATCAACGAGCACCAGATTATACTTATATTTCCCTTCCAGCTCATTTTTCAGTTCTTTTACCAAGACAGCTATGGTTTCCCGGGAATTGTAAACTGGGACGACTACGGTTAAATCTATTTCGTCCATGAATTTCCCTCCCCACTCATTTGAAAAGATTTTCGAGATAACCTGACAGATTAAAAACTCTTCATATAGTTAGTCGCACTGGGGCCTTCATTCAAGACCAAATCTATTATGCTTACTGCATGATCAAATGCTCCAAACAATTGGCTATACTCCGGATAACCGGAATAATCAAAATAGGTCAAAGCAATATCGGTCTCTTCAAAAAGGTTTTCCTCAATATAATTTTTACCTGAGGGGCCGGAAATATATTCGGAAGCCCCTGCCTGCTTGCAGATATGAATTATTCTTTCAGTTTTCGAGCCTCGTAGTTCATATTGGTTGTCAAAAACAATCTTCGTTTTAATACCAAGGATACTATTTACGGCTTTGATAAATTGATGATTTATTTTGCTGAGAAAAATTTCTTCCCTGTTCAGATACAAATTTTCAAAAATCGGGGCGTAGGTTCGAAAAAATTTGGCCTTTTTATAATTTTGCACTATTGTCTTCCAATGCTTTTTTCTCCAGAAGTTATCTACAACGATCGTTTCACTTATTTTCTGACCCAAGTTTTTTTGCAGAACCGGAATCGTTATCCAGTCCTTGCACGTTGGGGTTTTTATTTGATTTCTATTACGCCAATCATTTTTTGTAAACTGAACCTCATCATATAAAACAAATTCATCTACCAGATTAATAATGTCGAAATAGCCTTTCCAGGGCAGATAGTTGGACTGAATCATGGCAATCTTCTTACCCAATTCGCGAAAACCTCCTGCCTTTTTCAAAGGCCAGGGGGGAAACCCGTGGTCGTCCCCCCTGAATAAATTGTTCCGTTTTTTCGATTACATCCATTTATTGATCGGCTAAGCGCTGTCGGTTTTTCAGGGACGCTGCTACAAAAATGCATTATTCAATTATTTTCATAAAGCGAAAATGAAGTCAATAATAAAATAAAAAAAATTGACTTCAGTAGAATTTACCGCCTATAATAAAAACCTTATGACTTTTCCAAGCTTTGCTGATGCCACCGGGTTTATGGATTTTGGCGCGGAATGTGCCAAGGCTATAGGTTCGCCTCCGGGTAGGGCCTGGGAAGGGTGTTACAGCCCAATTAGACCAATCGGGATAATTGGGTATTATACAATGCCCCATTTCTTTACAGATGATCCGGTGACCCTTAACTATATTATTCTCATGATGAATCTGCTGGTTTTTCTCTCTATGGTTGCCGTCATGGGTTGGGTGATGGCTCATGATCCGGGATTCCAGCCGCTCAGAAAATCCAGTTTATCCGGCACGGCCAAAGCGTTCCTGTTCCTGGGCGTCCTTTTCTTGTTCCTGGGCCACCTGCCTGTTACTCTGGCGGACCTGCCGGCCAACGCCCTTTTCGTTATGGCCATGGGAGTGGGATATGGGATACTTTTTTCCCAAAAAGCAGAAATACATCCGCTCCGTTATTGTCTATTAGGATTATTGGCCGCCGGAAGTACGCTTATGAAGCAGAATTTCATCGTCTTCGGGGGATTACTCGGCCTGGTTGTAACGGCCTTCGATGCCCATACCCGGGGTATTTCCCATTTGATTAAAAAATCTACCCTGTTTCTACTGGGGTTTTCGCTGGTCTTGATTCAATTCTTATACATTTACAGCCATTCAGGGGACTTTTTCTTATTTGAACGGAAGGAAGCGAATATATTTTCTGCCAATATGACACGGGAAACGGTTGAACTCGTGGCCTATACTGTTCCCATTCAATCGGCTTACCATGTAAATGTGACCGATGAAGTTAACGACCTTACTATTTTTGTCTTAAAGGTGTATTCGGGTATTTTCAGAATCGAAATCCCTGTCTATCTCGGGTCTATGGAAAAATCCCATCCGCCGAACTGGACGCCAAGGGCAGGAGAGTATGTGAAGATGTATTTGCTGGTGGGAATGTTATTCCTCTGGCTGCTTTTTGGCTCTTTTTATGGTCCAAAAAGTCTGCGGGTGGCCTGCCTCATTGCCCTCGGCTACGTCGTTTTCTCCGCCCTGTGGCATCACACGGAATACAGATATTACCTGTTTCCGCGCCTGGTGCTCTGGATTACCACCACCTACTGGATTTTCAAGGGTTTAATCCTCGGCGCGCGGAAGTTGAACTACGGAAATAAAATCCAAGTTTAACAATCATCCAAAGATCAAAAAGACGCCATTGCAGCATTTTCAGATTGGTTAAAAAACCATTTTGCCAGAGACGCTTTATTCTGGTCAGGTTGTTTCCGGAAGAAGGCGCTGGATTGGGTTGAATTTCATAGATCGGAGAGTTAGAAACTGAAGGGGCACCCCTTGTTGCCCATACCCATTTAATCTGATTCCACCATATTTGCTCAAAATTTTCCTGCGAATAGTGCTTGGAAACGTAGTCTCGGGCTTGATTCTTAATTTTCTCCCTTAGATCCTGATTTTCGATCAGCCGAACCATGGCTTGGTACCAGGCCTCCGCTTCATTGGGAACCAGTATGCCGGTCTCTCCGTTGGTAACATCATCTGAATAGACCTCGACCTCCGAATAGATGCCGGCTATCCGGCAAGCCCCATATTCCCTGAACTTATTGTTGGTTTTAGAGCGATGGAAAACATCATCCGGCAGGGGTGCCAATCCGATGTCAAAACCGGCCTGGGAAAATCGCCTTAGAAATCGATCATAGTTGCGGATCACAGGATGATAAAATACACCGGAACAACCTTTCAGTTCCGGCGGCATGGCACCCCAAAAATGTGCTTCGATTCGTCCTGCATATTCCTTCAAAATTCGGGCTAAGGCTGGTGCAAAAAGGGCAGAGAGTTCATCTTGAATACGACTGGTCCCGTAGACCAGCTTTATTATATTGGAATCCCGGGCAGGACGAGGGGGTTCAATCAGACTCAAATCAATGGGGCCGACGACTTGTTCAACTCTGGGATTCAAGATCTTTGCCTTTTCCAGCAAAGGGTTCGAATAGACCCGAACCAGACCGGCCGATTGCATATATTTTGTAAGCATGGCCAGGCGGTCGGGAGTGCGGTGATATTTTCCGAATTCGGAATCAAGGGGCAATTCAAAAAAATTATCGTCTAATTCGTAGATAAAAGGCCTATGATGGGTAACCAAATAATTCAAAATATGGGCATACTTAGGTTCTGTATTGCGGCAAAAAACAACCAGGTCGGCCCATTTCAAATCTCCCTTGCTGACCAACCGTTCCAGGGTGATTTTAGCGATAATATACCCGTCCTGATGGAGTTTCAGAAAAGGTTTCACCACACACATAATCGTGGAAGGAATAAAGCCGGGCAGGATGGCCAGGACTCGTGGGGGGGAGTTACTCATTTTTTCCAATCGTCACTGACCGATTTCAAATTGAAACCCACAAAAGGCCCTGGTCCGGAGCGGTCCTAAGCCAAAGATGGGATATTTCCGCCATTCAAAAATCCTCAATGGGCCGTCTATTTCCCGGACAAAAACCCGCAACCAGAACCGCCCTTGATCGGTGTTACTGATCGGAGAAAACTCGAAGCAGGTCGGGTCGCAATCATTGATCCGAACTGCTGGAATGAAACTTTGGGTGACAATCGTATTTTCCGGAGATATAATTTCAATGGCCAACAAACCTTGCGTCAGAGGCAAATCCAAAACTGGGGCCAAGAGAATCCCTTTAAGGTTGGGGCGATCAAGATCAAGGGGATACTGTAAAAAGGGAACCCGCTCAAGGTTGATACTGGACTGAAGCCTGTACCCTATCAAATTTTTTGTAAAAATAAGGCTGTCATCTTTCAATTGTTGGAAGGCCGGGGAGATGTCGTTACGGAGATCGCAGGTATTAAAAAATCGATCCAGCCATCGAACCACCCTTCTGTTTCTGGATAACTCCAATTCACGGCATATTGACCCGGCTTTTCTCCTGATTATCTGAACTGTGTGTTGTGCCTCCAATAGCTCTGTCTCGTATCGGGCAACTGTTTTTTGGGCATCCCCAAGCTCTAAATCCCGCCGAAACAATTTGCCCTGGACCTGCTCGAACTCTAACGCTCGTTGGGACAATTCGGTTTCGCATCGTGACAATGTCCGCTGGGCTTGATCCAATTCGGCTGATTGTCTTTGGAGCTTTTCAGCGATTTGATCCTTCTCAATAATTTGAATTTCCCTGATTAGATTAAAACCAAGGGTGGAGAAAAATCTTCGCCATCCTTGTACCTGTGATTCGGAAATTGATTTGAGACCCTCAAGAACAGGATGCGAATCACTGCCAACGCATAAAACACCCAACCCGTATCCATGATAAAATTCAAACCCAGGGTATTTTTGAATTAATTCCGCCCATAGCTTCCAAATCCCAAAATTACGCTCCCGTACATTTGTATCATGTAATAATACTATCCCTCGTCTGCTTAATTTAGGAAGCCATGTTTCAAAATCATGTTTTGCCGCTTCATAGGTATGGCAGCCATCAATGTGTAGAAGGTCGATAGAACCGTCAGAAAAATAATTGACGGCTTCGTCAAATGTACTTTGCATTAAACAGGAAAACTTCCCATAAAGTAATTCATGATATTCCCGTAGCTCTGTCAATATATCCGGACCATAATGGCCGGCTTGATTATCTCCCACCCAGGTATCAATTGCAAAACAACGTGTACTTAATCCAAGTTGCCGGACTGCCTGGCAAAAACAACAATAGGAAAAACCGGTATGAGTCCCTAATTCAACCAAAATTTCAGGATGAAGTATATCTACTAAAAACATTCCAAAGGGCCCATGTTCAGTCCAGGCAGATGTCTGTAAGGAAGAGGTTTGCAAACGATCAGGTGCCACAAAACAAATGGGATGATTTATGGGATTAATTTCGTTTGGTTTGCACATTTTTTGATTAAATAGTTGCTCTTTCATATTATCCATTTTCAATAATTGTTATAAATTTTTTTTCAAAAATACGGTAATATAGAGTCGGGTCAAGAGTCAAGGAGAATACTGTTCTCCAGTCAACGGGCATGGGAAGTCCTATAATAGAGTGCATTCTCAGACGTCTTTAATTTCAATTTTCGCAGTAACCGGTCAACGCGTTTCTCTTTTGGGGTTGTTTCGTAAATGTTTATCAGGGTCCCAGGGCTCGGATCGGTGATTGCAAATTCCAACCTGAAAGGGATCGAGGCCGAATTGGCAATGGGATCAAAGTGAAACTCCAACCATTCGTTGTCACTGACCTGTCCCAGGTCGATTTGTGCCTCTCGCAATAAACCCCCGGCCTTGGAAAAAATGTGCAACACCAGACTTCCGCCGGCCGGACGCTGTTGGGTATTCAGAAGTACATCCAGGCCCATCCAGTTCGGTCCTTCGGGCCTGAGGGAATATAGGATTCTTCCGTTAATCCGGGTCTGACTCAGAGGTTCTCCTGGTGCAAATCGTCTGATTCCCTCAGGCGATTTGGCCACCGATGGAGGGCATTCGGGAATTTCAATAGCCGGTAGATCTAAGGATAGGTCCGACGTTTTGGTAACATCCATGGCCCGACTATACATCATCATCAGATCTCTGGCCGCACGCTGCGGATGTAATTCCGACCGGGCAACCCGCCGGGCCTGTTCTACCATTTGCATCCTTTCGGAAGTCCTAAGCAACAAGGCGCGACGAATTCCTTCAGTTATGGCGTCAACGGATGTGTCCGCACAAAGGATTCCGGAGACTCCATCAACAATCAATTCCGGAATTCCCCCGACCGGGGTGGCCACAACCAGTACCCCTGCCGCCATGGCTTCTTTGATGGCCGTGGGAAAACTCTCTATTGTCGAAAGGCTTAAAACAATATCGGCCTCCCGAAGAATTTCCAATATATCACTCTTGAAGCCATGAAATCGAACGCGATCTTCTATATGATACCTTCGAATACATTCTTGACATTTTTCTAAATACTCTGGAAAAAATCGGGTGTACCCGAATAATTCCAACTGACAATCCAGTCCTTCCTTTCTGAGTCGCCCGACGGCCTCGATGGTTTCCAGTTGTCTTTTTCTTTCCTGAAGGGTTCCGGAAACTACCAGGTGCAATCGGTCGGTTTGATTGGCAGGTAGTTTCTCCAAATGGTCGAGATGACGCATCTGACCGAGTGCAAATACATCCTCCAGGACCACTTCCCGGGCACATACTTTGTCGACCCCTAAGAGTTCACTCCATCGTTTGGCGTAACGAAAAGAATCGGATTGCACCAAATTACAATGTTGAAAATTAGGAAGACCGTTGGGCCAGGCAAATGTCTCTTCAACAGCATACAAGGAAGCAATGTGTGGAATTTGCATTTCTGTACAAATTTGTCCAACAGAAGGAATAAAGGTCACCGAATGAATCAGGGCCGGTTTACACCGGTCAATAAGCTCACGGATACCATCCCGTTCTATTTCATTCCAATATTCCGCAGGGCACCGGGGTTCGGTGAAGATGGTATAGTCTGCAAATTCCAATTGAATCTTTTCCGAATCCAACGTTTTACCAACAGACTTGGCAGCTTCGGTATCACAGATAATTTTCGGCAAGATGACCACTGACTCGATGCCATAATGACGGGCAATCCGGAGACGACGCCAAAGCTGTAATTCCCCGCCCCCAAAAATTGCCGAGTGCAGGAAATACATCACCCGCGGACGGCCATCAGGGTGCCGGAGGGCCCTTGTCTTGGCATGAAACTCGGTAGCCCTCCAGGCCGCTTCATGCAGGTGAATTTGGGCCTTCTCCGTGAATTCTTCCCGCACATGTTCCAGGGCTCGTCTCCGCATCAGATCAAACGAGGCCAGGGGCATCGTTATGGCCTCATGGATGGCCCGATACCATCCATCAACGGAGTTATCCGTCTTGATGCAGGTCAACCCACCGGGAAGGCGCTTGTATTGAGGAACATCGGAGAAAATCCCCAAAGCCCCGGCAACAACCGTCTCATAATATTTAATCAGAGATTTAGCCAGCCGCGGTCGCGGATAATCAAACAAGGGGGTAAGCAGTATATCAAAGCCGGTTTGCTTTAGCCGTTTCAAGTAATTGAAATAACTGAAGGTAAAAGGTTGTTGCACTACCGGGGAGGACAATGGAGGGAGAGATTGAATATCCAGGCCCCAGAATTCAAATTCCAGCCGATCCCCATGTTCCTGGGACAATCGAAGCAATGCCTCCCAAATATAGGTAAATTCTTCAATTCGATATCCTGATCCGACATAACCAATGCGCAGAGGTTTAGACGGTTGATGCGGGGAGATATCGGCCGGCAGCCATTCTTCAGGAATAGCATTATTATGAGGAATCGTCCGAGGATTAAACGGACGAACCGCTTCTTCAATAAAGACATTGGTGACCCAGACCGTATCTGCCCGGTTTATCAGTTCGGATAAATTGGTATGATAGGGGCTTCCCGGAGCCAGGTAATCGAACTGAGGGCCGTATTCATGAAAGTGGAGCAAATCGTCATCAAGATATATCCCGTTAAGTTTGCCTTCTCTCAATGCTTGATCCTGGAGGGTCTTGGCATGATTCTCTACCGTCCTGACCAGTAGTAAGGCATCGGCATCACGGGTCCATTCCGACTCGACCTGATTGAGCGGCTGAAAATATGTTTTGTAGATTCCATGTTGGTTTGCAAGGGTATCATAATGGTTCAAGGTAACGTCGTTGGAAACATCATAATCGGCTTTGGTCAGAAGAGCTGTTTTGGTTTCAGAGGGCAAGGTTGCCTGAAAACCTTCAAGTATGGGGAAGTCATGCCGAAATTTAAAATAGAAAGGCACTATATGATTTTCATACAAACGGCGTCTAAGTTCTCCCTTAGATTCCACCCCGCCGATGTTCAAACCGTCTACCTCGTAGTCTCGCCAAAGACTTGGAGTCAGCAAATGATCCCTCGGAATGGCCTGCAGATAACGGAAGAGGGAGGGGTCCCAGGGAACATTCAGACCGATAGAATCCGGATTGTTTTCAAAGGTACAGGAAATCAGGTCATCGATGGCGATAAAGGGCACCCGTTTAATATATCTCAACCAAAGGTCCCAGTCACACAGTCGACGCATGCCGATATGACAATCATACATACCGTACTTGTGAATCATGGATTTTGGAAAGATGACCGTGTTGTTAGCCAGACGATTTTGATGGTATAGGTTGACAAGATTCAGTTCAACATAAGGCAACATCTTTTCGTCCGCTCCTTCACGACGACATTTCCCAACGACCACTACATCCTCACCGTGACGGACAGATTCCGATACAAGGGCATTCAAAGCATTCGGCAGCCACAGATCATCATCAAACTGAAAGGCGATATAACGGCCCTGGGCCAGTTCAATCCCTTCATTAACCCGTAAAGCCGGTAATCCGCAATTACGCTCATGACGGACATGAACCACACGTGAATCTTTCGCTCTGAACACCTCGATCAATTCATTGGAACCATCGGTTGACCCGTCATCCATCACCAATAATTCGAATTCGGTAAAGGTCTGATTCAATACGCTCGAAATCGAACGTTCCAAGAGTCGCCGTCGGCGAAAGGTAGGAAGAATGACGGAAACCAATGGGGCGGCCTCACCGGCCTTTTGGGGAGGCCATATGGTCTGATCTGTAAGAAAATCACGTACGAATAGCAAAGGTTACTCCTTCCGCGCATACTGCATACGGCAGTAAAGCAAATTCCCGGAGGTCCTCCACCCGACGTGTCTCAACAAACGAAGGGGGGCTCTTTCCGGGGGATTATTTTCGTATACTCTGACATCCGGTCGGGTTCCTTCATCTATTAACCTGAACGCCAAGGTAAAAGCCCGTCCATAGGAATTGGCAATCGGATCAAAACGGAATTCCACCCAATCATTATCTCCAACCAAGGCTAAATTTTTGGAAATTTCCCGGACAACTTTTCCGCCTGACAGCACTTTCATTTCCAGAATCCCTTTGATAGGCCTTTTTTGAAGTCCTATAAGCACATCAAGTCCCATCCAGTCGGATCGGTTGGGCATAATATTATAAATCAACCCACGCCCTATGGGGAGGTGACTGCCAGGGGTTTGCAAAGCCCGAGCCGGTTGCCTGTATTGGGATTCTTTCCATTTTGACTCTCTCTGAGGCGTAGACAATTGTGAGCTGGCGATCTTCAAAGCCAGATTATACATGGCCAGTAAATCTTTCATCCCTCGATAAAGGTGAAATTCCTGACGGGCCAGATGAAAAGCTCGGCGTCTCATTCGGAGTGATTCAGAGGGTGATAAAGTCATGGCCCGTTCAAGGGCCTTGTTCAAACTTTCAGGCTCGAGATGAGTCACTAAGATACAGTCTATCCCGTCGTTCATAAGTTCAGATAAATCGCCCCGCTTAAGAGCAACTACCAGTATACCGCTGGCCATTGCCTCGGCTATTCCCCTATCTGGATCTCCGATCGAAAAATTGACCAGGATATCCAGGTCCTGATATATATCAACGGTATCTTGTTCGTTATTTCCATATAAAATGCGATGCCTCAACTCTGAACAATCAATTGTTTGAAGACAATCAGCATAATAATCCGATGGAGAAGTTCCATCATTAAAAATATCCAGTTGAATAGGATACCCAGCCTTAATAAGCCCTGAAAGGGTCTGGAGGATCTCTTGTTGAGGGTGGTCCAATTCTATAAGACCGATTATACCGATACGAATAGGATGATCTACTTCAGGTTGAAGTTGACGACCATAGAGGCGGTCAAAACCATTAGTAAACAAAATTTCAGGAATGACGTCTCGAACACAAACCCACGGATTGGGAGAGAATCCCTCTGATTCTTCGCCACAGAGCATTCTACCCGACTGAACCAGAGTACAGGTCCAATCGGCCGATTCACTTTGAGATCCCGTTCGGAAATCCCCATTACGAAAATCAGAAAAGGCGCTAATATAAGGAATGCCCAGTCCCGCACAGAGAGCGCCGATGGCCGGATACTTTTCAAAAGCGTGGACCAAGGCCACGGGAGTTTTAGTTAAAAAGGAATGGACGCCATTTTCATCCAAGACCCTGGCAGATATCTCATGGGCGGGCAGGGACATACATTTCATTTTTTGAGAATTCAGATGCTCTCGGAATAAAGCCCATTCAGGGAACTCCTGCGCACAATCAGGTATGATTATTTCGGGATCAATACCGGACTTCATCGCCAGATCAAGGATGCGTCTAAACCGTGGTTCGCTTTTCCATCCGTTTGGACTGGAAGGAAAAATATAGAGCACCGAGGGACGCCCATCAGTATTCCTTACGGTGCGTGTCGCCCCATGAAATAAAATTGCCTCCAGGCCATGTTCGTGTAAGGGAAGCACCGCCGGCGTGGTGTAAAATTCTTGAACATAGGCTATGCTTCGGGCCAGTAAATCGGCATACTCTTCCGGAGGCATATCGAGAACTTGACGCATGGCTTCATACCAAGCCTCAGTATTTTCCTCCACCATAAGACCCAATTTATTTATTTTTACGACCTGATAAACCGGGACATTGGAATAGATCCCTACTGCCCCGGCGGCCGCCGTCTCCCATAATTTGACTGGTAATTTTCCACGACGATGTGCCGGTTGTGACAAAAGAGGAATCAACATAGCCTGAAAGCCGGTAGCTTTTAACCGCTCCAGGTATTCATAGTAACTTATTGAGAAAGGAACGAAAGAAATCCCTTCCAGATTTTCCGTAAATTGGGTCGGATCGAGACCCCAAAATTCAAAGGCGACCCGATCACCGTATTCATGACGAATTCGGTCAATCGCCGGCCAAAGAAGGCGCATTTCATCGATCCGGTAACTTCCCCCCGCATAGCCGAATTTAAATGGATTACCGGGTTGACGGTCGATCGGGAATTTAGGCATGAATTCAGGTAAAACAGAGGCATCGAATTGGACCGTCCGAGGGTTAACCCGCTGGACCGCTTTTTCGGTGTGTTTTCCACCGCAAATAACTGTATCTACCAGCCGCAGGGTATCTACCATGGCATCATAGTCGGGATTCCCGGGGCGGAATGAAGCCATTGCCTCATAATTCTCAGATATATTCAATAAATCATCGTCCAGAGCGTATCCAATGGGCAAACCTTCCTCAACCGCTTTTACCGCCAGATTCAAGGTGGAGGTTTCAATCGTGCGCAACAAAAGAACAGCATCGTCTTTTATTTTTCTTTTGGATTCCATCTGAGCAGAAGCGATATAACTCAATTTATAATAGTGTTTCCCTTGGGCCCAAACGTCAAAATTCCTAAGGGTTACATCTGTTGTGGTTGCATAATGATCGCTTTTGACACACAAGAAATGTTTATTTTGCGGTGGTAACGATTGGGGAAGATTTAAAAATCCATCTGGTAAAAGATGCCGATATCGGTAATAATAAGGCAGAATATAATTTAAATAAGCCTGCCATCTCTCCTTTTCCGGAATCGCCAGATGAAATTGTTCTAAATCATCTATCTTATAATCGAAGATATGGGAAGGGGTTAAGAGTCGGATTCGATCCGTATCCAACCAGTAATAAAATATGGCCGGAAACCGGTCCCGTTTACCCCCCACTCCTCTCGGGTCATCTATTTTTTCAAATTGGATGAAGCGACTGATTCTTAGCAGAAATTCCTGCTGAAAAAAAGAGGACATAACGATATGGGGGTCTAAGAGCCCTTGGGAATTGAATAGGTCTCTGGGGAAAAAAATATTTTCAAAGGGGAATCGCCATCCTTTATAAAGCAGGTCAAGCCATAGTGGTCTGACGCCAGGTATTACAAGAAACTCGGATTGATTATTAGGGTGAACCAGGATAGGCACCTGATTAGCGCCGTAAGGTTCCAACAAACCATGAACCGTATAAGGTTTAAGCTGCGGCACAGGGTTTTGGGCGTCCACTAACCATACCCACTTCCCCTGACTGGCTAAAATTCCCTCATTCCATCTCAAGGCCCTCAACCCGCAGTCTTCACAATGGGTAATCACCCGGTATCCTTGTTGTTCACACCAGGAGATAAAATCATTCGGCCTGGTTTCGGACGGATAAATGGGTTCGACCAGGAGGATGCATTCGAATTCTTTTTGTTTAAGCCCTAACAGGGTAGCAATCATCCTTACGGCAGCTTCGTCTTGAGGCCATCGGCAAAGTATGATGACGGACAAAAAGGGGGCAGATGGCCCGCCATGAATTGGCCTAATATTTTTTGAAAACGTCATCAAGCTACGAGATGAAAGCATATCCGCGCCCTACCCCCAAGACCAAAAACCTCGTAATCAAATTCATCTTCAACGATCTATTCGTTTGGTGGCCAATAAGCCTATGGAATCGCCGGTCGGGTCTCGCCAAAGGTGTTCGACACGCAGGTCAACCGACTCACACAAACGGATTAATGAGGTGGCTGAAAAGTAAAACAGGTGTTCCGAGGGGCCGACCCAATCAATATCCATCCCCTGGGTCATCATTAAATCCCCCTCATAACTGATGGTCCCTATAGTGATGCCTCCTCCCGGATGCAGGGCATGAGCACACTTGGATAAAGCCTGCCGGGGGGAAAGAAAGTGCTCGATCGTTGAATCCATAATAATGGCACCGAACTTGTTTTCAGGCAGATCAAGGGTCAAAAAATCGCCGTTGAATACATCGAACCCCATTTTTCGGGCAAATTTTGCTGCAGCCAGATTGATATCGATTCCCGAAGGGGTCCACCCCCGTTGGACTGCTTCCTGGAGCATATATCCGGCACCGGTCCCGACATCAAAAAGAAAAGGGCTGAACCTCTTAAATGAATCTACCAGGTCAAGAACATTTTTCCAATGCTGTCGCTGGACCTCCAAAGTCTTATGAACCAGAGGTAAATACTCTTTTTCAAAGTAATCCTCGGAATACCTTAATTGAATGTGCTCAAAGTCCGGTCTGGGCGAAGTAAAAACCAATCGACAATTATTACAGCGGCGGATAGTCAAGCCGTCTTTTTTCCCGACAACGGTAAGGTCTTTACTGCAGCAACAGTCACAAGAATTATTTTCTATGGTTACAACGAGATCATGATGCACTGCTTTTACTGTGATGGGGGCCATTCGGAATGCCTGGGCTGGGGTTTTAAAAATAACCGTAACGCTTGATTCAGGCGGTAGGTCAGAATGGTCGAGGGATATCTCAAACCCGGCATAATTGGCCAACGGGATTTCAGGAACGGCTTGGGTTAGGTCAAACCGGCAAAAGCGATGGGTTATGGGATGATGTTCTTTATAGTCCGGTTTTTTAATCTCAAGGAACAACTCCCCCGAGCCCGATTCTCGGGACCAGGCCCAGCCGCGGAGAGAGAGGACTCCTCTTTCAATGAAAATCTCAGGGGTTTTCGGAAAATCAAGAGCATACCAGATACCCTCTTTGATAGACGGTATCGTTTCCGATTGCTTAATTAAAGAAGGATTTATATTAGCTTCCGGTAAAGCCTGTTTTTCTTCACTCGCTGGTGTTGAGGTTTTCTGGATCCGATCCTCTGTAGTGAAAACCATTTCGGATAATAAGCGGGCAGACCGTCGCTTAAGTCCCGGGAAGAAAGATAATGAACGCCGCTCGAGCACATGGACCGCTTTTCGAGCCTCCCGGACAAATATTCGAAATTCGAAGATGCCCTTGCCTGAATTCGGAATAACCGGAAAATGGAAATAAGCAGGACGGAAAGACTGGATGTGGGATAAAGGCAGACTGGAGTGACTGATAATTTGGTGTCCTAATGATACAATCTCAAGGCCAATGATCCCCTCGGATTGGATATCTTCAACGACCGGAATCAGTATTATCCCAGACCAGTTGGTCCGGCCTGGTTTAAGATAATAAGAGACATAGGGAAGGCCGCCCAAATCGGGGCTGAGTCCGAACCCGGGTAAAATCCCGTTGCCGGATGAAAACGTGGATCGGGTTTTTATCATTTTTGAAAAGCTGAAGGTATTGTTTGGAAGGTAACAGTTCATTCTCGTTTCCTGAATTGAATTTTTTCCCGGAAGCTGGATAACATTATACTTGGCTTGAAGAGAGCTATCAAGAACAACTATTTCGAAATCTTTTTGTAAAATAATTAATTTTTCAACTTGATATTTAACCCCTTCCTTTACAGTTTCTATTGTGTAAGAATCGTTCCACCATTTTTTATCTTTCCATCTCTTAAGAAGCTCCTTCTCATTTGCATATAACATGATGATTTTATGATTACAGTTCGGAAGAAGTTGCTTGATTCTTATCGACCTATTTTTCTCTAAGTCTATATCTTGTCCTTTAATCAAAACTATTGAATTTTTACACTTAGCCAGCTCAGGGATAATTTGTATTAACGCTTCTCTTTTATCTTCATTAGGATTTGTATGATAGAGGGGAAATAGAGAAATACTCTCTATGCAAGGGATAAGAGGTTTTCCTTCCCAACCCAACCTTTTCAATATATTTGTGGGGTTTTTATCACATAAAAACCTTATGAACGTTTCTTTTCCTGCTCCACTAGGTCCATAAACCCATACTATTTCACTTTTTTCAAAAATATTTTTTCCCCTCTAACTTATTATGTTATTTTATTCAGTGCGGTTTCTCACGGAAATCCAGACCCTTTATATTTACAAGTTTTATCTTTTCCGAAAGTCACGGGCACTCGGCAAAATTTTCAACGATAAATAAAATTTAATCAATGAACCGTCGAAACCAAAGTTCCAAACAAATCAGGGCGTGCAAACGCCTGTCATATTCATTATTTTCCGGCGGTTCCAAGGTTAAATTCAATCGGCGTCTTTGTAAACTGTTTACCAGGTCATCCGCCCATTTTTTGAGTTCCCGCCTTAACCACAGGCCGATCGGGCTGACCATCCCCATTTTGTCTTTTCGTTCCACGATTTCTAAGGGTACAAATTCTCGGGCCACCTCTCTTAACACCCATTTTGTCACCCCGCCGGGGCGAATTTTAAATCGACCGGGAAGACGAAAGGCAAATTCAACGATCCGGTGATCGAGAAAGGGTGACCGGCTCTCCAAACCTACATGGGCACACCCCCGATCATCCATTTTGATCAGATCCTGCAAGGTAATCATGGCATCCGTATAGCCCATGCAGGCCACGATATCCGAATGGTAGGAGAATAACTGCCTGATCGTGTCCCTTACAAGTGTATTGTGAGAATCGACGCGTTGTGTCATTTCAAGATAGCGTAAAGCGGGGTCCCCGAACATATTGGGATTCCAAAAGCGACGGGCCATAGGCATGTACTGGGCGAAAAAAGGTATTCGTCCGATTTCATATTCAAGATGCATAAGAACATAGCGGGCATAGCCCCCAAAGAGCTCGTCGGCGCCCTGCCCGTTCAAAACCACCTTAAAAGAAGATCGCGCGTTCCGGGCCAGATTAAAACTGGAGATAGTGGAAGAGGTGGAAATGGGCTGATCCAGATGGTAAATAATGGTTTCCATCATAGACGGTAATTCCTGGGGCTTAAGTGTGACAAAAACCTGTTCGGCCTTTATGTGGCGGGCGATACTGCGGGCCGGTTCTCGTTCGTCGAACTTGCCGGGTTCATCATAAAAATTCGTAAAGACACAGTCGGGTTTGGCGATGCAGGCGATGATCGAACTATCGAGCCCTCCGGACAGATACATTCCTACCGGTATTTCCGATTGCATACGAATGGTTACGGCGTCATAAACCAAATCCCGCAACTCTTGAACGGCCTCTCGTTCCGTTACGGATTCGTTTAACTCATTAGGGATGGACCAGTATCGTTTGGGCACGAAGTCTGCCTTATTTTCCACAATCATATAGTGGGCGGGCAACAATTCTTTTATCCCATTGAACAGGGTGTCATCCGTTAATGTGTTTTCAAAAACGAACCAGTCCGTTGGAATATTGGGGCGGGCGGGAATATGGGCCAGCAGCCCCTTGATTTCCGAGGCAAAGTAAAAGACCTGATTCTCGACGGTGTAGTAAAGGGGTTTTTCGCCCATCCGGTCCCGGGCCATAAAGAGCCGTCTGCCGTCCCAGACGGCAAAGGCAAACTGGCCGTTAAGATGCTCAAGCATCCCGATGCCCCATTCTTCGTAGGCATGTACCAGAACTTCCGTATCACAACAGGTGGCAAATCGGTGGCCGAAACGGGTAAGGGCATCCATCAACGCCTTATAATTATAGATCATACCATTAAAAACAATCCAAATGGTCTGATCTTCATTGCACATAGGTTGATGGCCATGGGCAACATCGATTACAGAAAGACGATTGTGTCCCAACCCGATACGTCCACTCAGAAAAATTCCATCATCATCGGGCCCCCGATGAGAAAGTCGATCATTCATGGCATTGATGTGATCTTCAGCTACCCGATCACCATCAAAATGAAGAATACCGCAGATAGCGCACATCCGATTTTGACTTTCTTTAAATGAGTTTTTCTCGACAAAGGAAACGCTCCATCCAATGGATAGCCTGGTCTTGCATCTCCCTGGTCATACGATGATCAGAGTCGAAAAACTTAATACAACAAAGATCTTCTCTTCCGAATTGACGATAGAAAGAAGCAATACTTTCAGAAGCGACCTTCATCCCTTTGAGAGTAAAAAGATGGTCCTGGTTACAAAGAAGGGCCATGAAGGCAGCCGGGAAAGCATTGGCGGCAACCGTCGGGAAATCAAATTCAGGAAAAATCCCCCCGGGCAAAACCATCCAGGAATGGTTTTTCAGTTTCTCTAAAAAAAGGTCTTCCAAAGTTGTCAACCATCCGGCAGTCACTACGCAAAGGATTCGCTGGTCCTGCGCAGCAAGCAGGATAGACCGAAAGCCCCCAAAGGATAGACCGAGACAGCCGATCCGGTGCCGGTCTACCTCCGGTCGGGTACAGAAATAATCTAAAGCCTTTCGATCTTCCCAGGCTGTTAATGCAGGCCATGAGTGGCCTGCAAGCAGGAGCATCTTGGCAACCAGGTGTTCGGAATTTTTCCGAAACTGATCAATTTCACTGGAAGGAGAGTCAATTCCTTCCCGACCTAATGCCCTGGGGCCAAAATAAAAAGCATCCGGCACCATGACGACGAAGCCTTTATCGGCAAAATAGTGGGCTATGGGCCGCCCATCGTATTTTGCTTGGCGAAAACTTTTCAGTTCCTCCGAATCCTCAGGCGTTGCCAGGACCTTCTCTTTCCCCCATCGATAAACTCCACTATGACAATGAAAGAGGAGTAGCCCCGGCAGAAGAGGCTTTTTTGCTCGTCTGGGTTTAACAATGAAAGCCGTTGTTCTGGTTAACGGGCCTGTCTGATATTCAACTTCTTCGATAACCAAACTCCCATCATACCACTCTCTTTTAACCGTGGGACAAAAGGGAACGTCGGGTGCTGAGTAGGTAAAAATCCTCCCTAAAGGAGATCTAATCAATCTATCGTTCGGAGATGCCGCAGGAAGAACAGCTTGTTTTAGAAAAGGCTTAACTCCTTCCCAAACCACTCGAACCGAAAGGAGCTTATCACAAGTAAAAGACGATTCCATTTCCCATTTATGAGAGTTTATGTATGTACTTAGTAGCCGTCAACAAATAAAGGTAGCATCTATCATCGAGAAGTACTATGGTTGTGCGTATCATGAAAGGTGCCATTACGCTCCAGCAGAAATTATTAGATGCCTGACCACTATTAAACGAGTAGAGCTGGCATCTGATGGCTGCCACAGAAGCACGTAAACCTGGAGCGGCACAAGTTTCACGGTGACTGGAATTACACTATCCGATCGCAATTGACATGAGTCACTTGATACCTTTATTTATTGACTCCGCCTTAGCGCCATTAGGGCGGACTCTAAAAACATCTCACGCGAAGACGCAAAAAATGATTAAAAACAAAGCAATGTCATTGTGTTGTATCTCTTTACACCTTTGCGTGAGAAAAATGCAAATTCCTATACTATCAAGTTATTCTTTTTCCTCATTTTGTAAAAACAACTGCTTGTATTTCATCCAACCCCCATTCTTGTATCCCTGGTAAATTTTGCAGAAAGACTCTCGGGTCTTCTTCCTGGCGAACCCCGTATCAGTTCCTCCGGCATTCGCAATGAGTTTCAGAAGTCTTCCCGGCGAAAGCAGAGAACCAGAATACAGAATATATCCCTATATTCTCGCTTTCGTTGGAATGACAAAAAGAAGCGATTTCGTTCTTTTTACAAGTCCATCATTACTGATGACTATGTAAAAACTCGTCATTCCCGCGCAGGCGGGAATCCAGACCATATGTAACAAATTGAAAACACTGAATTCCCGTTTTGACGGGAATGACGGAAATGGGCTCTCTCAGACTTTTTACGAGCCCGTCATTACTAAATCACTTCACCTCAACCTTGAACTCGTTTTTTAATCTATTTTTCTCCCCTTGTTTATTTTCGGCCACAGCATAGGCATTATGACTGCCTTTGGCCAGGGTGGTTTTAATGGATATATCCCAACCCGATTTTTTCCAGTTTGGGTTTTTATAGACGTTGGCTACATCGGATCGGGACATTCCTAATTTGGCCTTTCCGACAGCCTTATCATCCACAAAAAGGGTTACACTGCCTACTGGTGCGCCGTCTTTCTCATCTGCGGCCCAACCGATTGCATAAAGCGTACCCTTTTCATAGCGTACAATATCCAAAAACCCAATGGGTAGATTTTTCGCAACTGCAGCCGTCATCCCAATGGCGGTTAAAACAACAGCGATAGCGATCAAACAAACAGACATTAATCTTAACGTTTTAATTTTCATTACTTCGTTTCCTCCTTTTTAACTTTTTCAAAGTCATTAATACTATTTTGTGTAGCAAATTTAATAGGTTTTGTCAAGAAATTTAAAATATTATTTAATACTTATACTTCCGTCGCCGTCCGATACCATATCCGGCAATAAAGACTATTTCCCTTGTGCCTCAAACCCAACCGCCGCAATAAACGGCGGAATTTACTCTCCATAAGACCGCCTTCAAAAAAACTGATCAGGGTTTGAGGCCCTCTGTTGAGGAGCCGGAATTCTAAAATAAAAGGGATCGAAGTCGAAACCTCAAGTGGGGCAAAGCAGAACCGCAACCAATCATTATCACGGACTTTGGACAGATCGGCTGTCGTTTCCCGAAGCAGGGTCCCGGATTCCGACAGGACCCGAAGCCTTAACCTCCCCTCAGCCGGCAAATGGTGGGTCCCCACCACCATTTCTAACCCCGCCCAGTAGTTCCTTTTGGGAATAAGCCGGTACCTGATTTTATTAAAAATCCGGACATGGCTCTTGGGCTGATCGAGGGGATAGACAACAGCAAAAGACTCGGCTCCCTCATCGATCTGATATTCTTCCTCCTGTCGGTGGATTTGATGCCGTAAGCTCTCGATAAATTGTCGGTATCTCGTATCGCGCACCACAAATCCAGGGGAAGGGCGCTCTTCCAAAATTTTCTTCAGGGCAACGACATTGTCTTGACCGCTGAAATGTTTCATAGAGTATTGTTCCAGATTGCCCTTTATGGTCCGGACCGTTTCCTTTTGTTCATGGACAATCCGAAGGGCCTCCAACCATGAATCTTTGTCCTCCTCGCAAAGCAGGGCTACCTGTTCAGGCTCAAGGCAAGCATAGGGGGGAGTTTTGCTGAGAACGGGTACGGCATTCATGGCCAGGGCATTGATAAGGACGTTTAAAGTTTTGAAAGGGTTATTACCGGTTCGGCTGTTGGGATGAACCAGAATATCTATTTCAGCAGACGCAAATCGCCCAAGGGCAAGGTCATAGGAAATTTCAAAAGGAAAGAAAAAAATACTTAAATTCTCCGTGGAAGGCGAAAATTTATCTTCTCCCTTTCCTCCGATAAATAACTCCACCTTGTGCCGAACGGCAAATTCTTCAATGGCTGGAAAAACAACCTCCTCAAAGGGCTGGTAGCGATGTTTTCCGCCAAAATAGGCGATCCGTATGCTTTTTTCTTTCTTTGGGCGGGGGCCGTATTTTTCATACAACAGCGGTCGGCTGGCAACCGGAGGATAATAGAACAAATTTTCATGGAGCCGGTGTTCCTTAAAATAATCGATCAAACCATAGGTGGACAATAAGACCCCTGAAAAGGATTTTAAGGTGGTGCAGACCTGGTTGTCGGTGAAAAAGCCATACTCGGCTGCATAGGCCGGTTCCTTTTGCAGCAGCATGAGATTATCATCCAGAAAATAATAATGAGGAATTTTCAAATTCCGCGCATATTTGATCCACTCCCGAAATAAGGGAAGGTCCCGAATGAAAATGACGGCACTGGCACCGATCATTTCCTCCGGATGCCACTGAGCGGAATGGATGACACGGATTCGTTGGTGAAAAATCTGCGGTAAATGGTCGAAATAAAGGGTTGTGGAGGCATTATGGGATGGCGTAACGACCAGAATACGCCCATCGTCTTCCAAGGGATCTGGCCCTGTGCCGGTTTTAAGGGGGAAATACCGTTTCCCGGATTCTTCCGGATACCAGAACTTGTTTTTGAAATTCTCCTTGATTTCTTCGATCGCGAATCGGGTTTGTCTGGAAAGAAGCTCCGGAACGGCCAGGACATCATATTCGCCAAAATTTTCCGGTAACAACTGCTGATCCCTGGGGAGATTCATCCATTCCATCATCTGCCAGTATTCCATGGGATAGGTATGCCCCAGACTATCACCGGTGCTCGGGCCGAAGACCTGCCCTACGGACACATCGACCCTTACCAAATCATAGCGCCTGGAAATACGCCGCCAAAGATCCCAGTCACAAAGCCTGCTTATGGCCACATGGGGATCATAAAAACCTACCCTCTCAACAACCCTCCGGTGCAACAACACGGCGTTGTTGGAAATATAGTTGGCCCCGATCAGCATCGATTGGGGCATTCCTCCCCGCCCGAATCCGGAAACCTTAACGGTTTTCCCTGTTGATTTGTCGAAATAATGCATCTCCACATAGCCGTGGATAATAGAGGAATCGTTTTTAACGGCGTAGCTTAACAGGTCGCGCAGGGCATCAGGGTAAAATGCATCATCATCAAAAGCAAAGGCCAGATATTCGGCGCCGGCCTTCAAAAAGGCCTCGTACTCGGAAATGGCCGGCAGACCGACATTTTCAGGATGACGTAGGCAACTTACCCGGTCGTCCAAGGCCATTAATTCTCCGATTTGATCGGCCGTCCCATCGGTGGAGGCATCATCCACGATAATCAGCTCCAGTTCGGAAAGGGACTGATTTAAAACAGAGCGGGCAGCCTTCATAAAAAGACCACTGGCACCCCGTCTGAAAGTGGGTAGTAATACGGAAACCAGGGGTTTATCATTACCATAACGACGGGAGGGGATCCATTCGGTGGAAGAGATAATATTCTTAACCTTCATCTAAAATTTCCTTAAGGGTTCGATACTATTTCACATCGAGATCCATTTCGTGATGTAATCGAAGCTTTTCCCCGCGTTTATTCAATGATAAGACATAAACTCTATGGATTCCTTTCTCAAGAGATATCGGAACAGATATTTCCCATCCGGATTTCAGCCAATCGGGATTCATCGTTTCCTTAGCGACCCATGGTCTGTCAAGCCCCAACCGGGCATCTCCAATCCATTTTTCATCAATATAAACTATAAATTTTTCGACAGGGGCCCCAGCCTCTTTATCGGCGGCCCATCCCCAGGCATAGAAAAGACCATTTTCATATTTTACATTTACAAAGTCTAAGAATCCCGATGAGGGTATTTTGGACTTACCGGAGCAGGATAGAATGGTGATACTGAAAATTAAAACAAACGTTAGCAAAAGACAACTTTTTACTTTCATCAAATTAAACTCCATTGATTAATTTAATCGGACGTCCTTTTCGTCCACAATAAATTTTTTCAAACCTTCAAGGTCGGATATTTCCAGGAAACCCAAATCGCGATAGATCGCTATGGCCGGTCCATTATCCCTGAATACTTCCAACTCAACCCTTTCCATTCCTAATACTTTAAAGGCATACTGCAGGAGCAGGCGGCTTGCTTTTTTGGCGAGACCTCTCCCCCGGGCATCTGCTTCTCCAATCATCAACCGACCATACTCCGCACACTTCCGGTCCCGGTCGATGTTGTACAGGGATATCTGACCGACCGGTTTGTTTAATCTCAGCGTTTCCTCGATAATGAATAAGTAATCATTATCCCTTTGCAAATAGGTCTCAAACCATTCCCGGTGTTTTTCCGGAGAAATGACTTCCGAGTGGATGAACCATTTTCTGATATGATCCTGATTGCGCCACTTCAACGTCATCGGCAAATCGAATGCTTCCAGTAAACGGAGTCGAATGCCTTCTTTTATAATGGGAGAACTGATCGATTTTGCCATGCATTCCGGTTCCACTATTTGCGTTTCACAATTTCAATCAGGGAATCGCAGACCCGCTGAACATCTTGATAAGTCAGCCGCAGATGAATGGGTAAGGAAATGATTCGTTCACTGGCCTTTAAAGAATGGGGACAGGTTCCTCTCCCGGACTCATACATCTGATAGAAGGTGTTATCCCGATAGTGGACGCCGGGATATATCTTTTCATCGTTCAGGGCAAGAATCACTTCGTCACGATGGTCCACCAGGATTTGATAAAGATGACGGGAAGAAAGGCAGCCCGGAGCTACTGGGATTCTCTGAATCTTAGATTCGGATTGTAAACGGTCATCATACCAGGCGGAAATTTGCCGCCGATAGGCGTTGTCCTGATCAAGATATTTGAGAGCGACCAAACCCATGGCGGCTATAATCGAGTTCCCATGATATTTAAAGCCTTCATGGGCCACATCATAATGCCATTTGTAAGTTCCTTTCCCCAGGGTACGTGAAAAAGTATCCTTATCGATACCCAGCCAGGTCCATTTCCGGACTTCATTGTCCAACCTGGCTTCCTTAAAACAGATCATCCCTGAATCCGCCGTGGGTAAGTTTTTAACGGCCTGGAAACTAAAGACCGAGACATCGGCTTCCGAGCCTACATGTCGGCCTTGCCAATAAGTACCGGCCATATGGGCAGCGTCCAAAATTAATTTTAAACCCCGGTCTTTACATAAACCGGCGATCTCCTCTAAACGACCCGTATTTCCTCCCAAGCCGACAAAGATAACGGCCCGGGTCCGGGGTGTTATCTTTTCTTCAACGGAATGGGGATCCAAACAGAGATATTCGTCCACATCTGCAAAGATAGGGCGCAAATTTTCATAAAGGATGACGTGGTTGGTTGAAACAAAAGTAAGGGGGGTGCTGATGATCTCATCCCCTTCATTCCAGCCTTCGTCCTCTTTAAGGAGTCGCAGGGCCAGATGAAGGCCGGAAGTGGCAGAATTCACAAAATGTCCATGGGAAAGCCCCGTGTACCGATTCCAGGCCTCTTCAAATTCGACCGTTTTGAAGCCCAAACCGGTCCATCCTTTCTCCAGACATTCCCGGATCTCCAGAAGCGTTTCTTCAATTCTAAAGGTCGGTACAAAAAGATTGATAGGTTCCATCGTCATGCATTCCTCCTGAGTCCGGCCTTTCCATGGTAGGTAAATTAATGTCCGGAGATTGAAGTTTCATAGGCCTGGATTACTTCCTTCGACGGGCCATCCAACATCACCTGTCCGTGATCAAGCCAGATAGTCCGCTCACAAAAAGCAGGAAGCTGGCTTAAACTGTGTGAAGCAAAAACAACAATACCCGCCCTTTCCAATAAATTATTCATTCGTTTTCTGGCCTTTTCCTGAAAAGCGGCATCTCCGGCGGCCATAACTTCGTCCAACAACAGGATTTCAGGATCGACTGCCGTAGAGGTGGCAAAAGCCAGACGGAGCAGCATGCCCGAAGAATAACAACGTACCGGAATATCAAGAAATTCACCTAAATCGGTAAATTGAGAAATTTCTTCGATCTTCTGTTCGATCTCCCCGGCGGTCATTCCCAGAAGCAGTGCCCGGGTCCTGATATTGTCCCAGCCATTGGCCTCCATCTCAAATCCGGTGGCGAATTCAAATAAAGGACAGACATGCCCTTCAATCCGGACTTCTCCTGCTATGGGTGAATAAATTCTGGCCATAACCTTCAAAAGAGTACTTTTACCGGCGCCGTTGGCCCCGATAATCCCGACCCGCTCGCCATTCTTTATGGTAAACGAAATAGCCTGCAAGGCATGTATAACCTTGGGGGAACTCCGATGGGCCCGTAAAAACTGGAGAAGGGTTCCCTTGAGGCTCTTGTCTCTTTCGGCGGTGACACTAAAGTCAACATTTATATTATTAAGGGAAATTATTGCCATGACTATTTAAACATAATATTATAACAAATAAGCAATTCGTAGGCTATAATATTTTGTAAATAGCCAGGCCATCAGGGCAAGGACGATAATCAAAGTCAAAACGACAAGATAATTCACATAGGAAGCCGGTTCCGAATTAAGTAAAGGCCGTCTGATCACTTCCAATAAATGATAGAAAGGATTGAAATTAATAACCCAGTATAATTTCCCGAAACGGAGGGTCTCCGGTGGCCAAATGATCGGTGTTGCGAAAAAAAGAACTTGTAGACCGGAAGAGGCGATATGCGGAAGATCTCTGAATCTGACATTAAGATGAGCAAAAATAGCGATCATCAGAAAAGAAACCAAGCTCAGCAGGAGAAGTCCCGGCACGGCCCAGAGTGCCCCCCAGCGAATCTGTACCGAATAAATCAAGGCAACCATAAAATAGGCAGGAAGACTGATCAGCATGTTTGCCGTAACGCTCACAAAGAATCGGAAGATATAGATATAGAGCGGCAGACCGATTTGTTTGATATAGCCTTCTGAAGCCAGGAAGGCACTGCCACCCTCAAGGATTGAGGCGGTCAGATATCCCCAAATCACCAGACCTATGGTCAAAAAGGGCAGGAATTTTTTTAAATCCTGCCCCAGTAAGTGGCTATAAATAATGCCCACCGAAGAGAGCATGATGATCAGATTTAAAAAAATCCATCCGATACCGAGGGCTGAGCGGCGGTAGCGCATACGGATATCCTGGAGCCCGATACGCAACCAAATCGGCCAGGCCCGGGCGGCGTGAACCACTTCATCCATAAGCTTTTGACTATCGTTTTTTTTCATGATCTTTTTGGCTCTAACCGAATTTATCTAAATAATCATTTAGATAACCCGACAACATCTCTGAAATTGATGAAGTGATATTAGGCTAATGATCTGCTGAAAGTCAAGTTTATTGTGATCTTTTACCTGGTCGGCAGCATTACCAAATTCCTATTTTGTTTCCCCAATATGGCCTTGAAGACGTGGGACAACATATTGGTCAATCAAGACAAAAATTTGTCTTTTTGAGAAATATCTTTTTCAAAAAAATTTCTTATGCCTCCTTGGCATTCCGGATAGATATTTTATAAGCAGTCAAATCGACCGGATTTCCTCTGATTCAGCCGCCGACACCAAGAAAGCTTCAATATGGTACACCTTTTGCATTATTTAAAAAAAACTCTCACTATTCACTACACTTGACTTTACAAGTAAAGTTTTTAATTTTATAATACATGGAAAACCATCATTCAATAATTAACCTCCCGTCTTATAACGGATAGTTATCGTATAAATAAGGACCCAATATGTTCATTAAATTGTTTTCCCCAAGCCGGTTGAGGGTCCGGTTGCTGCTTTGTCTTTGCCTTTGCGCCATCAGCCCCGGACTCCAAGCCGCTGATACTATCGTAGGGCCGGGAGGTAATCTTCAGGCTGTCCTCAACGCCGCTTCGAACGGTGATGTCATCACGGTCCAGGCCGGTACGTATACGGTTCTGACCGGTGAGCCTTACTTCCACATCGATAAATCCATTACCTTGCAGGCCAATGGCGTTGTGACGTTGCAGGCTCCCACCGGTGCCTATTTCGGTCTGGCTGTTCGAGCCAGTTATGTCACTGTCCAAGGAGTTACAATTAATGGTGGTGTCATGGGGGTTATGATCGGGAATGCCGGGGGGGTAGCCGGAGCAGCCGTCAGCCAGGTAACGCTGACCGCTCTCACAGTCAACCCCACGGGGAGCGGAGGCCATGGAATTTACTTATATAACACCAGTTTTTCCACTATCGATAGCTGTACGGTCAGTTGGGCCTATGCCAACGGCATTTTTCTCGACCAGAACAGCAACAACAATCTTTTAATGAATAATTGGGTCCAGAATACCGCCACGCAGCATGCCATGGCGGTCAAAAACAGTAATTTCAATACCCTGGCGAACAATACCGTCACCGGCTCGGCTTTCCACGGAATCGAGCTGATCGGAGCGGCTTATAACCGGGTGGAAAAGAATACCGTTTCGGGCTTCCAGTGGGACGGCATTGTCGTTACTCCGGGGGACGCCCCCGTTGCCGGGGAATCAACAGTGCGTCTCAGCCTCTGCAATTACTTGGGCAAGAATCTGGTTGTCTCTACAGGGTGGTCCGCCGGCCGGGTCAGTGGAACGGGAATCTGGCTTAACGACGTTTCCGACGGCAGCTATGTCTTCGGGAACGATGTCAGCGGATCGGTGGAAGCAGGTATCACTGCGTTTAATTCCAGTAAATCATATATCCAGGCTAATAGGGTACACGGAAACGGCCAGGCGGGGCTTCTTTGGTGGAACGCCGATTACCCCACATATCCCAGGCCGTCCTACACCGCAATTCATAACAATTACATCTATGACAATCCGAATAATGCCAACATCCTGATTCGCGGCGCCTGGTACAACGACATTGCTTACAATTTTATTTCAGGCACAGGCCTTCCGGCCTCCAAGAATGATGGAGGCGTTACCATTTTAAGTTGGCAGCAAAGTGGCGGCTCCACCGGCAATCAGATCTATTCGAATACGTTTAAGGATATTCAGGTCCCTAATTATATCGGGCCGGACACGACAGCCGCTCAGTTCTTCCAAAACCGGTATATCAATACGGGGTTTAATTATTCGCTTCAGCCGGCGGATGTCAAGTGGGACGCCGGCCGGTTAATTGGTGGAAATTACTGGTCCGGGTTTCCTGCCATTGGCAATCCGAGTACCACTACGCCCTACTATAATTTTATCATTAATGCAGCCGGAACCAGGAGTTCAATCAATGGCCCTTATGTTGACAAATATCCCTTTCAGAGGGAAACTCTTGGGAAACAGGGTGTGATTACGATTCAGGCCCCCGTAGCCGGACAAATCGCCGCTGCCGGCAGTCAGAAGACCATTGCCTGGAAATCCAAAGGAGGTGCCCTGGTTGATATTTATTACCATTCCTCCGGAACGGGACTGCAGCTAATTACCGCTAATTATCCGGATTACGGTTTCTATCATTGGACCCTGCCCTCTACCCTGCCGCCGGGCACCGGTTACACCATCCGGATGGATTGCAAAAACTCTTCCGGTCAAATCATCGGAAGCAGTGCAACCAGCGGAGCCTTCACCATCGGTTCAAGTGAGCTCCTCCTGCTTTCTCCCGGGCCCGACCTGATGGCCAATGGGGGAAGCATTATCAGGGTGGGCTGGAAGAAGTCGGCTTCTGTGGCCGAAATTAATGTTTTTATTGCCCAAGACGGACGTCCCTGGGCCTTGCTTGCCGCTAATGTCTCAGACAACTCTATCGATATAACCTTGCCCTTTATTAATTCCAATAAGGTCCAGATCCTGGTCTCTCCCTCCGCCGGAGGAAATCCTATGGACGCTACTGACGGCTATTTCACAGTCCGGGGTGGCACCAGCAGGTTCACCGCACCGGTCATTTCCACCGGATCATTGTTAATCGGTGATGTGGTGGATCTGGAATGGATCTCCCCGCCTAATTCATTCTACGTGGATCTCGATTTGTGGGATAATAACACACGGCAATTCCGGCCTATCGTTTCAAATTTGCCGGATCGTGGGAAATATACCTGGTTTGTTTCGGAATACTGGAAGTCCGGGGCCTACGTGCAGGCCATTTTTCGGGACTTCTCCGGCACTTCCATCAATACCGCAAAATTAACATCAACCCGCAAGAATATTACACCAATATTGGAGTTATTGTTACTTGATAATTAATATCAATTTGAATTAAGGAGGAAAATCATGAGAACATTTTTAAAAAAGAACCCTTTTATCCTGGTCCTGGTATTAATGACTGTCATCCCTTTTTTTATTCTTCAAACAGAATCCCAGGCTGCCGATGCCTGGTATACCTGCTGGGTAAACGGTGCCGGTCCAGGGGGTGGCGGGGCTTTTATCTGTCTGACCGATGGCAGTGGTGCCTTCAGCACGAAATGGATGACCAGTAGATACGATCAGATGAAGGAACAATTGGCGGTAGCCTTGACTGCCATCAGTACGGGTAAGGCTGTAATGGCTTATTTGGATCTTACTCAACCAACCCCTGTTATCCAGTATTTGTATCTATTGAATTAAAGGATTATAAACTTAAAGTCTAATTTACTAAGACTTTCTGTTGAGAGGTCTTCTAAATCGAGTCAAGGAGAAAGTTGAAGTGGTCCCTAAGCAATCAAAAATCCATAGCCTTTGGCAGCTAAGAGCCTCCCAAAAGTGGGTTTTTTTGATTCATTTGGGCATAATAGCTTTTTTCCTTTCATTCCAGACGGATGTTTCGGCACAAAACAAAGTCTATGATCGTCAAACGATATTGACAAATATCCAGGCTTCAGGGATGAGCCGGGTCATCGTGCTTATTACATCCCCTCGTTTAGGGACGCTTTCTGCTTTATCACATGCCCATCAGGGTGTTGTTCCAGGGGAAAAAATTATCCCTAAGAAGATTCGGGCAGCCACCGATGCTGATCAAAAACTTACCGGGGAAATAGCTTCGGTGGTCGATGGCCTGATGACCCGTCTGTCGGGCAAACCCCATGCCCTGATTCACCGCTATGATACCCTCCCCTTTGTAGCCTTAAAGGTCTCAATGGAATCGCTGGATATCCTGGAACTCACCCCGGAAGTAGTAACTATTTTCCCTGATAAGGTCACCCCTCTTCCACAACCGAATCTCCCGTATTCATCGGGCAAGAAGGATTCGACCAACCAACCAGAGGTAATCCGACCTCAGCTTTCAAGTTCCGTCAATATTATCGGAGCTACTGGGGCCTGGAACCAGGGCTACACCGGGAGCGGCTGGTATGTAGCTGTTTTAGATACTGGAATTCGCCGGACCCATCAATTTTTTTATAATAAAACTATTGTGGAAGCCTGTTTTGCCTCAGGAGAAAATCAGACTGCACCGGCCGGCGATTGCCCGAATGGCAGCAATACGATGTATGGTACAGGTGCGGCAGACCATTATCCTTCCAATTACTCAGGGTATGATCATGGGACCCATGTCTCGGGTATCGCAGCCGGCAAAAGAAGCGATGGAAGTCTTAACGGAATAGCTAAAGACGCCGATATCATGGCCATAAAAGTCTTTTCCAAGTTTCCATCCTCCCAGGATGTAGGTGCCTGGGACTCTGATATTATCAAGGGTTTGGACTATATTTATAGTTTGCGCAATACCTACAGCATCGCTGCGGCCAATATGAGTTTAGGCGGATCATTGTATAACAGCCAAAGTCAATGTGACAGTGATAACGGCCCGACAAAGGCCGCTATAGACAATCTTAAATCCGTTGGGATAGCCACAATTATTGCCACCGGTAATGACGGATCATGCAATGGGATTTCTCAACCGGCCTGTATATCATCGGCCGTCGCAGTAGGAGCCTCCACCAAAAACGATATAGAAACCGGTTTTAACAACTGGCATCCCAGCCTGCAGGATCTTTTTGCTCCGGGAGAATCGATCAACTCCTCTACCGGAAGCTCCGATACCAGTTTTGCTTCCTGGAGTGGCACCTCCATGGCTACACCCCATGTAACGGGGGCCTGGGCCATCTTGCTGCAGAACCGGCCAATGGCCACGGTTGATCAGATCCTCTCCACAGTGATTTCAACAGGGGTCCAGGTTGCCACCATTTGCAGTACCGGTGGAACCAAACCTCGAATTCAAGTCGATAAAGCTTTGGTTTCAACACCACCATCGACCGGCAAGTCTACCGCCCCCATATTGGAAATGTTGTTAAGCAATTGATAACGGGATTCTAAAGCCGGCGATCTTTGCAAAGGTACAGGCGAAAGAAGGTCGATCTTCCTATATATTCTCCATACTAATTCAATAGATACAGATACTGGATCACCGGAGTCGGTTGGGTCAGATCCAAATAGGCCATTACAGCCTTGCCGGTACTGATGGCCGTCAAGGCCACCGCCAATTGTTCCTTCATTTGGTCGTATCTACTGGTCATCCATTTCGTGCTAAAGGCGCCACTGCCATCTGTAAGACAGATGAAGGCCCCACCACCCCCCGGCCCGGCACCGTTTACCCAACAGGTATACCAGGCATCGGCAGCCTGGGATTCGGATTTCAGGGTCAAAAAGGTGATTGCGGTCAATAGGATTAACCCCAGAATAAAAGTTTTTTTCTTAAAAGTTGTTCGCATGTACGATCTCCTTATCTTATGATTGTGTCTGTTGATTTACACATTTTATTATTCTCTTAAAAATCATCATCTCCCTCTGAAAAACATTCCCACCAACTAACACCACCCGGTCATTTCGCTTCCAATAATAAAAGAGGCAGATAGTGTAACACACTTTTATGCTTCGGTAAGGAAAATTTGGGTTGACCGTTCTGATCCCAGAGTCCCCAATAAGGACCCCAAGCATTGCCGCCAGGCCCCCAAGGCTCATCAAAGGCTTCATAGATAAAGGTTGATCCCAACCGACCGGCATTGGCGAAGACCTGTTGGATAAAAATAGATTCATTAACCATGCCGGGAATGGCATTACCGAAAGGGTTGCCGGCCGGGGCGCTAGGCCAACCGGTTTCACCGATAACCACTTGTTTGGGTGAATACATAGGCAGGAAAATATTTTGGTAGGCATTAATCAGATTGTTGATGGCCCCATTGTTGGAAATGGAAACGCCTCCATAAAAGGGGTAGATATTGATCATGATCACGTCACAGTATGGCGCCAGTAAGACACCAAAAATCTTTCCCGTATTCGGGTCTGTATTTTGGGCAGCCGCACCATAGGAAAGACTGGTGGTTACCAGAATATTCTTATTGAGGAGCCTGTTTTTAACGTATTGCAAATCAGCAATGAGTTGATTGACGGAGATAGGATTATTCACAGCATCACCAGGCAGACATTCATTGCCCACTACAATGCAGGAAACATTTCCGTAAGTATTGGCCAATGATATGGCAGTATCCAGAAAAGTCTTGTTGCCTGCACTATTATAAGTCGCATCTTCCCAAATCCCCTGGAAAATCTTTAGGTTCGGAAAATTAGCCGCAGCAACGATCACCACCCGATTCAGATTGGAACCCACATCGACCCCATAGGTTTTGATCATATTAAAATTCTGAGCAATGAGGCTCAAGTCGGAAATGATTTGGGAATCGGGGATAAAAGTTCCCGGACTTTGACCGCTTTTATGAAACGGTCCATAGTTGACTCCAATAAAACCCAAGGCTAAATTGGCGCTGGACATGAGGCATAAAGTCGCGGCTACGGTTATAAATAATTTACCAACCATCTTTCACCCAACAGGTTAGAATCTTTAATATATGCGTCCGTTAGGAAAACCATTATTTTTCCCCTATTTCCATAGCATATCCTATCCTACTTACCAAGTTTTTTTTCCTGATCAAAAAGATAGCCATCATAGGCTTTCAGAAAAGCCTATGACAGGGCCGTCCGATCCGGTTACCTAAAACCATGCCCCCTCTAAGGTTTTGATATTTTTTCATTTTCTAACAGCAACCTTAACCAGGGTAAAGGATTAACTGTGGCATTAAAGGTCATATCCGCCCCATAGGTTGTCCCTAAATTGTTGGTAGCCACAATACGGTAATGATAGGTGGCATTGGGGGTCAATCCGATCAAAGGAGTTGAAACAACGACATTACTTGTGCCACTGCCGGCTGACTGGCTGCTGGTGCTATTTCCGTAAGCAGTAGTCAAACCCCACTGAAAATAATAGGACGTTGGTGACCCGTTGGGGTTAACGATCCCATTCAGGGTTGCCCCCGTAGCGGTTACCCCGGCTCCATTGGTCGTGGCTGTGGGGGCCACTGCCGTGGTCGAAAAGGTCAAGTCTCCCCCGTTGGCCGTCCCCCCGGGGTTTACCCCCACAACCCGGTAATGATAGGTCGTATTCGGGGTCAACCCGGTTATGGCCTTGCTCACCGCCGTATTGCTGCCCCCGGTAACCGGGCTCTGATCGGCTGTCACCGTGCTGCCATAAGCCGTGGTCAGACCGTATTGGAAGGTCACGGTGGTGCTGTTGTTGTTGGCATTCACCGTTCCGTTCAGGGTCGCTCCCGTGGCCGTGACCCCGGTGGCCGGTTTGGTCGTCACTGTTGGGGCCGCTGCCGTGGTCGTAAAGGTCAGGTCTCCGGCATATACCGTTCCCCCGGCGTTTACCCCCACTACCCGGAAGTGATAGGTCGTATTCGGAGTCAGCCCGGATATTCCCTTACTTACCACGGTGTTACTGCTTCCTGTAACCGGACTCTGGGTTGCGGTCACCGTGGTGCCGTAAGCCGTCGTCAGTCCGTACTGAAAGGTCACCGTGGTACTGAAGTTGTTGGCGTTCACGGTCCCATTCAAAGTCGCCCCAGCGGCCGTAACCCCGGTGGCGGCATTGGTCTGGGCTGTAGGGGTTGTATCATAAAACACACTGATGGTTCGGGTCGTCTGGTTTTGATTGGTGCTGTTGTCATAAGCGACTACCGTTATGGTATTGGCCCCGGGGTTCAAGTTGGTGGCCTTGCTCCAATTGGCCGTACCGTTTCCGGCAGCCGAATCACTATTAGCCCTGCTGCCATTCACCGTCACCTGGGAGATCCCATTGTCTCCCTTCCCGGAATCTGAAGCCGTGCCAGCTAAGGTAATACTGGCCGTGTTCACATGCTGGCTGTCGGTGTGGCTGGTGATGGATAAGGAGGGGCCTGAAACATCAGTTACATTTACGGCATAACTCAACCTGTTACCAGCCCAATCGTAGCTAAATTCCTCGGTAGTCCCATTTTCATAATTTACCTTCGTCAGGCGGTTCAGGCTGTCATAGGTATAGGTAACCGTTTCCCCAAAGGAGGACGAAAAAAACATAAGGGTTATGAAAAAAATGCCTAATAAAGTCAGTCCTTCCCGTTTCGTTTTCATTGGTTCTCCAATTCCTCAATTCCTGCTTTTGCCGACATGAAATTGATGGATGACTTCTATTGGTGGGTTACGCTATCACTCCACCCACCCAACAGGCTACTTCTTAATTGCCCCATCCAGGTCCATACCCGGTTTTTCCCGTAGGGTGGGTGGAACGGAGTGCAACCCACCACATACAGAAATAAATTCAAAACCCGCGTTTACATAATGAGTTACGTTTCGCTTCACCCACCCTCCGAACTGCCGATTTTTCCCTTTTGACAGGGTTCGGTTTTTATGCCACATTTAGACAAAAATGGATCATCTTTCAAACAGTTATAATCCATGACCACCGAATTGAGGTAATAAATCATGCCCGAAATCATCAATGCCGTATTCGAAAACGGGGTCTTTAAACCTCTTCAAAAGATCAGGGTCAAAGAACACCAGAGGGTAACCTTGAAGGTAATTCCCGACGATGATTGGGAAAAGAGGTTTAATAGAATCATAAAAAAAATACACCACAAAA
>CAZVHO010000025.1:0-38517 GCA_964627515.1 uncultured Thermodesulfobacteriota bacterium
CTGTTTTTTATAAATTCTTTCCAATTTGCGCAGATTTTTATTCTTAAGTCACTAAACTAACTGGGGATAATAAGTTATGAAAGCTGAAGATTTGATTTTTCCAAAAACCATAGGGCAGAATGCTGAATTCGGATTTCCGCTTTTCGGTCCCTATCGCTTAATGATCATCAGCATTAATTCTATGAACAAAATGGCAAGAGATCTGGAAAAAATCCTCGGTTCACAAAAATCTGATGTAATCATAGCCCGTTTTGGATATCATATCGGTATGACTACGGCTATGGCTGCTTCCGAATTATATAACTTCGATTCCGCAGAAGAATGGTTAAAATCTGGAAGCAAGTTTCGTACGTTTGCTGGAATTGCCCATGAGGAGATTGACACTATTCTCTTGGATGAAAAAAATAAATCCTTAAGATTTACCGGTTCCTGGCATGGATCCTTTGAGCTTAATTCCAGGCAATTAACGAAAAAAAATTCTAAGTCTTCCCCTATCTGCAAGACTCTATCCGCATTGGCCAGCGGATTTGCCAGTGCGGTCCTTGGGGATGAGGTATTGGTCAAAGAAACACAATGTCAATCTCAAGGATACGATTGTTGCAGGTTTGAGGGGAGGTCGGCCAATGAATGGGGGATAACGACAGAAGAAATACGTGCTCATTTTGATCTGAGTCCATTTGAGGAGGAAATGAGTTATCTTCAAAAAAAACTTACCGAGGCTCAGGAAGATCTGGTCAGAAAAAATACTGAAATCAAACGGTTGAGAGCACTGGTGAGCAGACCGGAATTCGACGATGCGGTCGTTTTCCGAAGCAAATCTATGGAAGAATTATTGGTGCTGGCCCAAAAGGTGGCACCTACCTCCTCCACTGTGCTGATTGAAGGTGAAAGCGGAACAGGTAAGGAAGTGGTTGCGCGATTTGTACACCGCCATTCAAACCGCGCTAAGGAACCTTTTGTGGTCATCAATTGTGGAGCGCTTCCGGCAAATTTGCTGGAATCCGAACTATTTGGCTACGTAAAAGGGGCTTTTACCGGCGCAGAAAAAAATCATACCGGATTGATAGTTGAGGCCGGTAGCGGAACTTTTTTTTTGGACGAAGTAAGTGAATTGCCCCTGGACCTTCAGGTAAAATTGTTAAGGGTCCTACAGGAAAAGGAGATCAGACCGGTTGGCGGAATCAAAAATGTCAGGATAAAAGCTCGGATTGTTGCTGCCTCAAACCGAGATTTAAGAAAAATGGTAGAGAAGGGCCGTTTCAGGGAAGATCTCTTCTATCGGCTGGCGGTATTTCCCTTGCATATTAAACCACTAAAAGACAGAAGGTCGGATATTTTACCACTGGCGCATCATTTTCTGAATCGATTTAGAAAAGATCATTTAGGTTTTTCAAAGGATACCATCCGTTTTATGGAATCTTACAGTTGGCCCGGTAACGTTCGAGAATTAGAAAACTGCGTGGAATATGCACTTATTCTGGCGGGGAACAAACAAATACACCCAGACCATCTGCCTATGTCGATAAAGCCTGATATCAAGGATCCATTAAGCGATATCGCTTTGGATTTACCCACCTATGGTGAATTAGAAAATAGATATACGGAAATGGTATTAAAGCATACCGGTGGAAATAAGATCAAGGCAGCTCAAATCTTGGGGACCAGCGCCACAACGCTCTGGCGGCGTCTCAACAGTAATTAATCCAACAGTTAGACCGTAGCCCCTTCGCGGTTGAACTACCAGTTTTTCGATGTTCACCATACCGACTCGTACCAAAGGGATTGTCTCAAAAGGCTCCTATCTATAGGGTCGGGCTTAAAGTCTTTGACTTAAGGAAAGAAAATATCCAATCAGAAAAAACAGAGGATATCTATGGAACCACCTTTCCACCTCATCCTGGCCTCAGCTTCACCCCGGCGCAAGGCCCTGCTGTCCGATTTGGGCATTCATTTAAAAATCGTTTCAAACGAGATACCGGAAATTCCCAAACCCGACGAATCCCCGGTTTCTTTTTCAAGACGGATGGCCCGGGAGAAAAGCGAGAGGGTTTCCGCTGCTCATCCCCAACAATGGGTGTTGGGGGCAGATACGGTAGTGGTTCTGGAAAATAAATTATTCGGCAAACCGAAAAACCTTCGGGAAGCAAAAAAGTTTCTCAAGGCCCTGAGCGGAAAAACCCATCAGGTGATTACCAGTTTCTGTTTAAGGAATCGCGTCTTGGACCGGGAAAGGACTCAAAGTGTTGCTACCCGGGTGAGCTTCAAGCCCTTATCGACCGATGAAATCGACTGGTATGTCCGGACCGGAGAACCGATGGACAAAGCCGGGGCCTATGCCATCCAGGGAAAGGGGGCCTTCTGTGTCAAAAAGATCCGGGGTTCCTATACCAATGTTGTGGGCCTGCCGGTAACGGAGGTCCTGGAAGCCCTGATTCAATATGCAGGATTCCGGATAAGATCTTAGTCAGCTTCCAAAAACCTTTTCCATGTTATTCAGAAGTTTGGTCATCAGCCAACAGGTATCCGGCACTGATTCGGTTTGGACCAGGATGGACTCCTTTCCCTTCACATAAGGTCCTGGCGTCCAATCGCCTCCGAATTCAAGCGCAAAATGTTTAACCAACTCCAAGGTGTATTCCGGATGGAATTGAAGCCCTAAGATCGGTCGTCCGGGACAGATGAAAGCCTGATTGGGCGTACATTCATTATAAGCCAAGGGAATACAGCCCGGGGGAATATCATAATGATCACTATGCCAGTGAAAGGTTATAAATTTTTCAGGCACTCCCTTGAAAAGCATTGATTCTTTTCCCGCCTCAGTTTGGAAGACCGGGTGCCAACCGATTTCTTTTTCACGATTAGTGAAGACCCGCCCGCCCAAAGCCTCTGCTAAAAGCTGGGCCCCGAAGCAAATCCCAAGAATAATTTTCTCCTGATCCAGGGCCTGGACAATGGCCTTTTTTTCCCGGACCAGCCAGGGGTGAATATCTTTTTCCCAGGCATGCTGGGAGCCTCCCATGACCATCAGCCAATCATATTCCTCGGGAAGAGGAAATTCCTCTCCCCGGAAGACATCGGTTTTGGTGATGGAATACCCTTTTTTTTCAGCCCACAGGGTGATGTTGGTGGGGAAATCAATAGGATCATGTTCAAATCGATGAATTCTCACGTTTTTCCTCCGGTCGCTTTTAAAAGTTAAATGAAAGTATTTTTACATTTTATTTTTAACTTTTAAAGAAAATAAAAAAATTTAATCTATAAATTATATATACTTAGTTAATTTTTGCAATAGAATTAAGTATCAAGAAGAAATTTTAAAAAAATATTATTGAAATTAAATTTTCACCTTGACATGTATTGTGAAATATAATAAACAGTTCCTTATTGATCCTTCCAAACTTAAAAAGCTTCAGAAAGACAAAGGTAATGGACCGGTTAACCGGAGCTTTTTTAAACTATCTCAGCGCAGCTTTTTCAAGTCTCCCTGGCCTCTCCGGGGACTCATTCATGAAATTTTTAAAATCCCAGACAGAGATGAAGGTGGCACGGCGTGGTTTAAGGTAAGCTGATCCAGGTATCACAAATCATTTATTTTTTCAGGGAATAGGGAGGAAGCTATGACCATAGAGGAAATAAAGGGAAGCATCAAGGCCCATCATATTGATACCCTGAGAATTGATTATCCTGATCTCTACGGAATTTGCAGAAGCAAATTGGCTCCGGCCAGACGACTGGAGGAGGTCCTCGATGAAGGCATCAACTTCGCCCAGGCCACTTATTCAGTCGATTTGGCCAACGATGTGGCCATGGGAACCGGGCTGGGGCCGGAAATCGAATGGCGCGACATGACCCTGATCCCCGACCTAAACACCTACGCCGTTTTGCCCCACATGGAGGGCACGGCCCGGTTTATCGCCAGTGCCTACCGGGACCGGGAACTCCACCCCGTGGATCCCCGAAACATTCTCCGCAAGGTCCTGAAAAAATATGAGGAGAAAAACTTGAGACCGGTGGCGGCCTCGGAATTGGAATTTTTTCTCTTTAATCAAAATGAAGGAGCGGGCACCGAACCTTATAATAAAAATCTTTCCTGTGTTTACACCACCAATCCCCGGGTTGATCCCTTGGGATTTCTTCGAAAGCTTCATCATACCTTTTTGGACCTCGGTCTGGAGATCCTCTATTCCAACCATGAATTTTTCCCAGGCCAGTTCGAGATCAACTGGAAATATGATCATGCCCTGACCGTGGCCGACCAGACCTTTACCTTTAAATACGTCTGCAAAGAAGTAGCTTTTCAACACAACCTGCTGCTGACCTTCATGGCCAGACCCAAAACCGACAGCGGCGGCAATGGATTCCATATCCATCTTTCTATAAGTGATCCCGTTTCCCGGAAGAACCTTTTCCATGACCCGGAAAGCACGAAATGGGGAATGTCCGAACTGATGCGTTATTTTCTGGGGGGATTAATGACCCATGCCAAAGGGATGTCGGCTCTGATCGCCCCAACCATCAATTCCTACAAACGTTATGTACCCAATGCCTTTGCCCCCTATTTTATCGTCTGGGGCATGGATAACCGGACGGTCTATTGCCGCATACCCGGAGAAAGAGGTCCGGCAACACGCATAGAAAACCGGGCCCCCTGCGCCTCGGCCAACCCCTATCTGGTCTATGCCGCGGCCTTCGCCGCCGGATTGGACGGTATCGAAAATAAAATCGATCCCGGTGAGCCTATTCAAGGAGACATCTATGGGGCCGAACCTGAAAAGTATCAGACCGTGCCTCTATATCTGCAGGATGCCCTGGAAGCCTTAAAGGCTGACCAGGTCCTGCGTCAGGCCCTGGGGGAGGAATTTATCCAGGCCTTCGTGGCCGTCAAGACCCATGAGTGCGAACGATTTCGCAAGACGGTTACTGAATGGGAGTTTAATGAATATTCCTTTCACTTATAAAATGCAATTTGGACGCTGATGAACTCGGATCGGCAGAGATCCGATCGTGCAGATTGACAGGATTTTGAATCTAAAGAGGTAATAAACAGTTATCTGCGAATATCGGCGAAAATCTGTGTCCTAATTTAAAAAGGAGTAAAACTATGTGCGGGATTGCTGGAATCATCGGAAAAAATTCCCCCACCCTGGGTCAGGACCTGATCAACATGCTCAAAGAACTGGTCCACCGGGGCCGCGATGCTACCGGTCTGGCCGTGTACGAAAACAGGCAGGATATCCAGATCAGGGTTTCCCTGACCGATCCCTGCTACGAAAGGGATCTGGAGGAAATTTTAGCCCTTTTCGGCCGGGTCAGGAAGGCCCGCAGTTATCATGGGGAGGGGATCTTCCACTTTTATGAAGGTTCCATCGATATGGACCCTTCCCAGATTTCCCGGCTCCACTGGGATATCGATACCCATCCCAATCTATGTGTCCATTCTCTGGGAGAACACCTGAAGATCTATAAAGATCAGGGATCAGCCGAGGATTTACAACGGGCCCACGATATCCGGGTGGGTCCCTGCACCCATGGCATCGGTCATGTGCGTCTGGCCACCGAATCGGTGGAAAACATCAATTTTGCCCACCCCTTTATTTCCTGTCTGGTTCCGGAACTGGCCATCGTCCATAACGGACAATTCACCAACTACTTCAACATGAGACGGAGTCTGGAAAATAAAGGGGTGCGCTTTAAAACCACCAATGATTCGGAATTGGCCGCCCATTACCTGGCCTTTCAGATGAAGGAAAAAGGCCAGGACCTCGAGGGGGCCATGGTCCAGGCCCTGGATGCCTTTGACGGGGTCTTCACCATCCTGGCCAGCACCCAAAACCAGATCGGGGCCTTCAGGGACCGGTTAGGATTCAAGCCGGTCCTCTTTTTTGAACGGGACGATGGAACCGTCCTCTTTGGATCGGAGCAGATCTGCTTAACCCCTATTGTCTCTGATGTCTATGCCACAGAGATGGAACCGGGAGGTGTGAAGGTATGGTTCGTTTAGACATCGCCGGGATGAGCAGTCGGGATGTAAATCGAAAGCTCAAAGAGGTTATTGGTCAGGGCCAGGAAATCATCATCGAACACCCCCATTCGATCCACAATTTCGCCACGGCCTTAAAAGGGGAGGGAACAGTCACTACCCTGGGAAGCACGGGCTTTTATACCGGAGGCTTCCTGGAAGGCCCAACCCTGATTATCAAAGGCAATACCGGCTGGTACACCGGGGACAACATGAAGTCCGGCGAAATCATTATCGAGATGAATACGGGCAGCAACTGCGGTCCCTCTATGCTGGGCGGCACCATCCTGGTCAAGGGCAGCAGCGGCAGCCGGGCCGGCCTGGGGATGAAGGGGGGCAACCTGATCATTCTGGGCAACGTGGGCCGCTGGACCGGTTATATGACCCTGGGAGGACGAATCATAGTCCTGGGGGAAATAGGACCGGTCATTGGGGAATCCATGTACAACGGGGTCATTCACACCCTGGATCCAACCGCAGAGGAAAAATTGGGAGGAAATGCCGCTCTCATTCCCATTTCTGATGAAGAGAAACGGGCCGTGGAAGGGCTTTTCAAGAAGTATGGTCTGGAGCAGGGGGTGGAAAATTTCCGGAGCGTGGTCCCCAAGGTCCTGGGCCGCCATGAATATTTCCTGTTTAAACCCAAACACCAGCAAGCGGGGATGTAGCCATGTCAGATGAAAAATTATATGAGGAACAGTATGTGGAACAAGGGAAGGCACCCAAACCCAAAGATGTGCAGCGCGGGGTCTGGAATCCCGAGACCGTGGCCGAGGTCAAATACAAGGCCTTTACCGGAAAGCACCGCATCCGGGGCTGCGGTTCCACCTCCCGCTATCCCAACTTCGATGACCTGCTGATCCTGGCGGCCCAGCTTTCCCGTCTGTCAGTGGATACCTATCGGGAAGAATGCGTTACCCGAACGGTGTTAGGGGCCCGCTATGCCAAAAAACCACTGGTCCTGGAGACACCCATCATGATCTCCGGCATGTCTTACGGGGCCTTGAGTAAAGAGGCCAAGATCGCCCTGGCCAAGTCCACCCAGTTGGTGGGAAACTCCATTAACAACGGCGAGGGGGGGTTGCTGCCAGAGGAACGGCAAAATTCCTATAAACAGGTGGTACAGATCACCCCCAGCCGGATGGGTTTTTCCCTGGCCAACATCGAAGCCGCCGACGCCCTGGAACTGATTACCGGTATCGGGGCCAAGCCCGGCCTTTCGGGACACCTCATGGGCAGCAAGATCACCAAGGAGATTGCCCAATTCCGGCAACTGCCGGAGGGGATCGATCTGCACAGCCATCCCCGTCACGGTGATATCTTCGGGGCCGATGACATGGTCCTGAAGATTCAGGAACTCCGGGATGTCACCGATTACCAGATCCCCATCTTTATCAAGATGGCCGCCGGCCGGGTCCGGGAAGATGTAAAAATCGCCGTCAAAACCGGTGCCGATGGTGTCGTCATCGATGGCTCCGAGGGTGGCACCGGAGCAGCCCCGGTCATGGCCTCCAAACACTTAGGGATCCCTACCCTTCCGGCCTTGATACAGGCCGTCCGGGCACTGGAGGAAATGGGGGTCAAGGACGAAGTCAGTCTGATCGTCTCCGGGGGAATCAAGGACGGGGCCGACGTGGCCAAGGCCCTGGCCCTGGGGGCCAATGCCGTGGCCATCGGCACCGGGGCCATGGTGGCCATGGGATGTGTGGTCTGCCTCCGGTGCCATGAAGGGAAATGTCCTTTTGGTATCGGGACCCAGGACCCGGAATTGAGGAAAAACCTCGACATCGATGCGGCGGCCCTGCGGGTGGCCAACTATGTGAAAGCCATGACCTACGAAACCGTTCTTTTGGCCAAGGCCACGGGAAAGACCAAACTGGCCAACCTGGAAAGGGAAGACATCCGTTCCCTCACCCTGGAGGCCTGTGCCATGACCGGCATCCCCCTGGTGGGAACCAACTTTACCTTTACCGAAAGGTTCGGGTTTTGTTAAACACCCTGTTTCGTGTTTAGCCCTCATGGTCAGGAGGGTGCTATGAAACATAATAAAAGCGAATGTCGAAGGAAGGCTCTTAAATTCCGAAATCTGAAATCCGAAATCCGGAATTGGAAAGCGTCATGCGTATTCAGGAACATCCCATATTAGGAAAATTTGAAAAAGGTCAAAAGGTCCAGTTTCATTTTGAAGAAAAAGTTCTGGAGGGTTTCGAAGGAGAGCCCATTGCCATGGCCCTCCGGAGCAACGGGATCTTGATCCATCGCTATACTTCCAAAAGAAATGAACCCCGGGGGATGTTTTGCGCCATCGGACGGTGCACCGATTGTATTATGGTGGTGGACGGCGAGCCCAATGTCCGGACCTGTGTCGTTCCCCTTAAAGCCGGCATGGCGGTCCGAATCCAGGTTGGCAAAGGGCCGGACCTTTCCCCGGTGAAACCATGAGACGCTATGAAATGATCTGTGTGGGGGCCGGTCCGGCCGGCCTTTCGGCCGCTATTGAGGCAGCCCGCTGCGGCGTGGAAGTGGTGGTCTTTGATGAAAATGAGCGTCCCGGGGGCCAGCTCTTTAAACAGATCCATAAATTTTTCGGTTCCCGGGAACATCACGCCCAGGAGCGGGGTTTCCATATCGGCCAGGGTCTTTTGGACGAGGCCCGCCGGCTCGGGGTGGAAGTGGCCCTCAAAGCGACAGTCCTGGGGATCTATGAGAATAAGACCATGAATGTCTGGAGTAAGGATAAGATCGAAGAGGTCAAGGCCGAACGGATTCTGGTGGCCACCGGCGCCTCGGAGAACATGATCCCCTTCCCGGGCTGGACCCTCCCCGGTGTAATCGGGGCCGGTGCGGCCCAGACCATGGCCAATATCCACGGGGTGCGACCGGGGAATAAAATTCTCATGGTGGGCTCCGGCAACGTGGGGGTGGTGGTCAGCTTTCAGCTCCTTCAGGCCGGATGCCAGGTAGTGGCGGTTATCGACGCCGCTCCCGAGATCGGGGGTTACGGGGTCCATGCGGCCAAGGTGGCCCGATTCGGCGTCCCCTTTTTCATGTCCCATACCATCAAAGAGGCCCAGGGGAAAAACCAGGTGGAAGGGGCCGTTATCGTCGAAGTGGATTCATCCTGGCAACTGGTGGCTGGAACCGAGAAATACCTGGAGGTGGACACCATCTGCATTGCCGTGGGCCTCAATCCCATGACTCAGCTCCTGCGAATGGCCCGATGTAAAATGGCCAACCTTCCAGCCCTGGGAGGAAATGTGCCGGCCCATAATCTGGATCAGGAAACCTCTGTTCCAGGGATCTATGTGGCCGGTGATGTCTCCGGCATCGAGGAAGCCAGCACGGCCATTATCGAGGGCCGAATTGCCGGACTGGCTGCTGCCCATAGTCTGGGATACCTCGACACTCCGGCCTTTGAATTTCAGAGGAGCCAGCAGTTAGAGAGTATGGCCGGGTTACGGAGCGGACCTTACGGAGAGACCCGCAAGGAAAATAAAAACAAAATATATGCCCTTATGCAAGGATGAAGGCCATGGCTCACGGATTATCCCAAACAGGCTTTCTTTCAGAAGAAGAATTAGGGGTCGGCCCCGGGGTTCCTTCCGAGGAAAGACGTCGGAAAGGACCGGTGGCGGTCATCGAATGTACCGAGCATATCCCTTGCAACCCCTGCGAGGCCAGTTGCCGGGTGGAGGCCATTTCGGTTGGGCAGGATATAACCAACCTTCCCCGGCTGGAGGGGGAAAAATGTATCGGCTGTCAATCCTGCATTCCCATCTGCCCGGGCCAGGCCATCTTTGTGGTGGATGAGAGCCTCCCGGAGGATCGCGCCGCGGTAAGTCTCCCCTATGAATTTCTGCCCTTGCCGGAAAAGGGAGAAACGGTTTTGGCCCTGGATCGGTCCGGGACCGTATTGGGGGATGCACAAGTAACGGCGGTCAGGAAAAGCGAAAAAATGGATCAGACCGCCGTGGTGACCATTGAAGTGCCGAAAGCCTGGTCCATGAAGGCCAGGGCCTTTAAATTTAAAAGATAAATAAAAGCAGGAGGTAAGAAAACATGGCTGAACAAGCATTAGGAATGGTTGAAACCAAAGGATTGGTCGGAGCTATCGAGGCGGCCGACGCAATGGTCAAAGCGGCCAACGTCAAGATGGTCGGTAAAGAACATGTGGGTGGCGGTTTGGTGACCATATTTGTACGGGGGGATGTGGGAGCAGTCAAAGCGGCCACCGATGCCGGCGGGGCCGCGGCCAAAAGGGTCGGAGAACTCCTGTCCGTGCATGTCATCCCCAGACCTCATGGCGATATTGAGTTCATTATTCCCAAGGCCGAGAAATAATGCTGAGAAATAAAGGTTGACAATGGCGTTGAATATCCAGTTTATTACCCACCCCGGCCCAGGGGTAATTGACATCCTCATGTCCCGCATGGGTTCGGCCGGCAAGAAGACGCTGGACATCCTCAGCTTCAGTGCCGTGGGATTGGTCCAGGGGAGGCTGGTGGATATGATCGCCGCGGCAGACATTGCCGAAAAGGCCGCCGAGGTCCATGTGGTCGACCTCAAAGGAAGCTGTCCCCAGCACCTGACCATGATCGGGATCTTCGGGGAGATTGCCGCCGTCAAGGCCAGTCTGGAGGCCATTCAAGCCCAGGACGGATTGGGATAATCCCTTTAGGGACCTGTGGCCTTAATCAAAAAAGGTTTCGGACTGGATCGGCATGTCCGGTTATCGGGAAGGGTTTTATGAAAATCGCGCGAGTAGTGGGAAACGTTTGGTCCACCAAAAAAAATGACAAGATCCACGCCCTGAGGCTTCTCTTTGTCCAACCTTTGGGCAAGGGACTGGTGCCGGCCGGCGATATCCTGGTGGCGGCCGATGAAATCGGGGCGGGTATTGGGGAACTGGTCCTTGTCACCCAGGGCAGCCCGGCCATGCAGGCCTTTAACAAAGAGGAATTGATTCCCGTGGATGCCGCTGTAGTGGGGATTGTGGACAGCCTGGAGATGCCCAAGGATCAGAAAAAATCAGGTTCATCATGAGCCAGGGGATTATCGACGGGGTAAAGGAAGCCGGGGTGGTTGGTGCCGGTGGGGCGGGGTTTCCTACTCACGTCAAATTAAAGGCCCGGGTGGAACGGGTCCTGGGCAACGGGGCCTCCTGTGAACCACTCCTGGTGAGCGACCCCTATCTGATTTGGCACGAAACCGATCGCCTCCTTCGGGGCCTCCGCCTGGTCATGGAATGCACCGGGGCCGTCCAGGGGACCCTCTGTTTAAAGGGGAAACACCGGGAGGCCATGGCCGCGGCCCGGGAGAAGGCCGGCAAAGGGCCTTTCCAGGGGATTGATGTTTTTGAATTGGGCGATTTTTATCCGGCAGGAGATGAGCAGGTCCTGGTCTATGAGGTCATGAAAAGAGTGGTCCCGGAGGGGGGGCTTCCGCTCCAGGTCGGGGCCATAGTCAGTAACGTAGAGTCCCTTTTGAATATTGCCCGGGCAGTGGACGAAAAAAAACCTGTGGTAGACCGGTACCTGACCGTTGGGGGAGAAGTGGCCCGGCCTTGCATCCTGAAAGTGCCCATCGGCCTTTCCGTAGGGGAGGTTATCGACCTGGCCGGGGGGGCCTTGATCACGGATTATAAAGTCGTGCTGGGCGGACCCATGATGGGCCAGGTGGTCTCGGACCTGGCTGCGCCGGTAACCAAGACGACCAGCGGGATTCTGGTCCTGGCCCCTGATCACCCGGTGGTGGCCGATAAAATCAAGGACCCGGACCGGCTTCGGAACATCACCCGCCTGGCCTGCTGCCAATGTTCGCGGTGTACGGATCTATGCCCCCGGAGCCTCTTGGGACACACCCTGGCCCCTCATAAAATTATGCGGCAATTAGGCTCACCCACTAAAGCGGCTCTGGAGGTCCAGGAGGATACCCTGATCTGCTCAGAGTGCGGGGTGTGCGAGAAATATGCCTGCCCCATGATGATCTCTCCCAGGGAAGTCAATGCCCAGATCAAAAGAAGCCTGCTGGCCCAGGGCATAAAGCGTTCTCCGAAACGGGAGGCCTACCAACCTTCGGCCTTTAGAGAGGGACGGAAGATCCCTACCAAACGGCTGATGGAACGGCTGCAGATCGGGCGCTATGATGTGCATCCCCATTTTTTACCCCTGGAAGTCCGGACAGATCGGGTCAGGATTCCCTTGAAACAACACCTGGGGGCCCCGGCCGTAGCCATGGTCAAACCCGGCGACCGGGTAAAAAAAGGGGACCTGTTAGGCGAGATTCCGGAAAAGGCCCTGGGAGCCAGGATCCATGCCAGTCTGGACGGACGGGTGGTCTCGGTCGGGGAAACGGTCGTTATTAAACACGTGAGCTCCGGAGAGCGCTGAAAAGCATGAAAAATTCGAATGTCGAATATCGAATATCGAATAATGAATGTCGAAGGAAGGCAAAAACAAATCACTTCCTGGTTCGATTTGATGAAAATTATTACGCCGAACGACGAACGCTCAACGACGAACGGTATTTTCTCATTAAAGGATAGAGCCATGGGTTTCAAAGCCATAGGACTGATCGAGCTTAACAGCGTGGCCAAAGGGATCCACTCAGCCGATGAAATGATCAAGGCGGCCAGCGTGGAACTTATCATGGCCCGTCCGGTCTGCCCTGGCCGCTATCTGGCCATGATCGCCGGTGATGTGGGTTCGGTCCAGAATTCGGTAGCGGTGGGAAAAGAAACCGCCGGTGAATTCCTGGTGGATTCTTTTATTATCCCCAATGTGCACCCGAGCATTTTCCCGGCCCTCAGTTGTGCCACCCAGATTCCCAAAATAGGCGCTCTGGGGATTATAGAAACCTATTCGTCGGCCTCCTGTATCATGGCGGCCGATGCGGCGGTTAAAGCAGCCGAGGTGGATATCATCGAGATTCGCTGTGCCACCGGTCTGGCCGGAAAATCCTACGTGACCCTGACCGGAGATGTGGGCTCGGTCCAGGCCGCGGTCAGCGCCGGTTTGGGGGCACTGGAAGGAGAAGGCTTGATCCTGAGCCATGTGGTCATCCCTTCTTTGAGCCGTGAACTCTATCCCAATTTGATATGATGAAGCCTCTCGATACCCTCAATCGGATTATGAATCGCCCGGACCAATGGGATTTTTCAGAGGCCAGGGAATTATGGGCCGGTGTGGATCTGGGGACCTGCAAGAGCAAGGTCATCGTGGTGGATGAGCAAGGCTTCCCGAGGGCAGCCCTTATGCGGCAATCCGAAGGAATTGGCAGCGGACTGATCATTGACTATCCGGGCACACTCGCCCTGTTGAAGGAATTAATGGAAGAGATCCGGAGCCGCAGCCCCCTGCCCATTGAAAAAGGGGCTACCTCCTATCCCCCCCAAACGGAATCCGGAAACATCCATACCACCACCTATATCCTCCAGGGGGCGGGTCTGGAGGTGCTCAATGTCCTTGATGAACCTACAGCCGCCAACCGGGTTCTCAATCTGGAAGACGGGGCGATTGTCGATGTGGGTGGTGGCACTACCGGGGTGGCACTGATCCAGGACGGCAGGATCATCCGGACCTGTGATGAGGCTACTGGAGGGGTCCACCTTTCCCTGGTCCTGGCCGGACATTTGAAGATCAGCTTTGAACAGGCCGAAAGGATTAAAACCGACCAGGCCCGGCAACAGGAATGCCTGCCCATCGTCCGTCCGGTGATTGACAAGATCTCCACAATTATCCGCTCAGCCTTGAATGGGTTTGGGAATATTAAAAAGATCTGTCTGGTGGGAGGGACCTGCCAATTGGAGGGGTTGACCGAACTGGTAGCCGAGAATCTTGGCCTGGAAGTTTTTCGGCCCGAGGCCCCTCAGGGGATAACTCCCTATGGTATCGCCCTTTCCTGTTTGGAAGAAAAAATTATCTTTACATCCTATTCCAAGGCCTCTTGAGGGAGAGGCGAAACCATTATGGTCACGATCACTAAGGATGAAATCCGGAAGCTGGTCTTGGAAGTTCTCGCTGAATCGAACACCGGGAGCAAGGCCAGGACACCTTTCCATTCGCCCCACGGGCCCAGGGCTTTGATTGTCTTTCAGGCCGGTGTGCGTCGTTTGGAAGAGGCATTGGAACAATTACCCGCCCTGGAAGCCGCGGCCGTATGGTCCGGGGTCTATACCGCTCCCTCGGCCCGCTCATGGGTCTGCGGGTCCGATGTGCGCAATCGCTCCGGGACAACCTGTATCCTGGACACGGTTAAACCGGAAGGGCTGGAAAAAGTGTTGGCCCGGGCCGATTGGCTGGTACTGCCCACCTTATGCCTGACGGTAGCCTCCAAGGTGGCCCATCTGACCTGTGATGACCCGGAATCCCGGCTGGTTTTTTCGGCCCTTCTCCAGGGCAAAAAGGTGCTGGCCTGCCGGGACGGGTTTATGGTCTGCGACCTGCTGGCCAATGGGGCGATAAAAGAGGAAATCGAGCACCAATTAGAAAAGTTGGAGCGTTTCGGGATGACCTTTTGCCAGACCCAGCAGTTGGCGGAGACCTTTGTTCACTTGACAGTTGGAAATTCGTCTCCCGGCCTGCCAAGGCCTTCTCCGGAGCCTTCAGGGAAAAATAGCTTCCCTGGATTGGAGTTGATTACGGCTAAGGAAGTCCGCAGTGCGGCCGAAAAGCAGGAGAAGGTCGTCAGACTGGCCCCTGGGGGTCTCATCACCCCTTTGGCCCGGGATTTAATCGAAGAACTCGGGATCCTTGTCCGAGAGACCTGAGTCCTATTCGTTATAAGGAGATTCATCCATGCCTGAGCTACGTGCCTATTGTCATCTTGATCGCCTGCAGCCTCAATTTGCCTCCCTGTTTGCCTGCCGATGCCGGGGATTTCTCCCGGTGGAGGGTATGGCCTCCCTTTTTGTGGAAGTAGTGCCGGGCATCGAAATTAACCGCCTGACCGACATTGCTCTGAAAGTGACCAATGCCCGCCCCGGGGAAATGATCGTGGAAAGAAGATATGGCATGCTGGAAATCCATTCCTTTGATCAGGAAGAGGTCCTCCATGCCGGACGGATGATTTTAGATGAAATCGGGCTCAAGGAAGAAAACCGGCTGTCTCCTAAAATCCTGGCCACGAGTATCGTCAACAAGATCGATCCCTACCAGGCGGTCATTATCAACCGGAACAGCCGGGGCATGCTCATATTGGGAGGCGATGATGTCTATCTCCTGGAAGTGACCCCGGCGGCCTATTCTTCAATCGCCGCCAACGAAGCCGAGAAACACTGTAATGTGCGCCTGGTGGATATTTCCTTTTTTGGGGCCTCCGGCCGGCTCTACCTGTCCGGGACGGAATCGGAAGTTCTGGCCGCGGCCAGTAAGGTGGTGGAGACCCTGTCCGGCCTTAAAGGCCGCAAAGAATAAGGATTACGCCGGTCCATGAAGGCCCAGCCACCCATTGATTACGCCTGGAAGTTACTTGTAGGAGAAAAGCATGGCACCTGATTTTATATTCTACCAGGACATAGAAGAGATCATTCACCAGGGTAAAAAGACGATCGAGGTTGGAGAAGAAGTTCGTCTTTCTGCCGCGGCCTTGGATTTAATTCGGGAACATCACATCGAAATTATTTATAAGCCCCCATCCGAGGCCCCTTCTGATAAGGATCAATCATCGGACGGACCAGACAAACAGGAGGTAACCTCTCAAAGGCCGGAAAAAGAGTGGGAGACCCGGACCTCATCCCCTGATCAAACCGTTGAACCTGCCGCAGACACGGCCATGGCAGAAGAAGAAGTGGAGCGGATCGTCAATCTGGTCATTGCGCGTTTCAAAAAAATCAAAGGGCTGAAGGGACTCCCCGGGCAGGCGCGAAAGGTCCCCGCTTCGTCTGATGACGACGATCTGGTCATTTGCCGCTGTGAAGAGATCACTAAAGGAGAGATCAAAGAAGCCATTCGAAATGGACTTAAGACCGTAAGCGGGATTAAACGGATTACCCGGGCCGGGATGGGATTATGTCAGGGCCAGACCTGTGAGCGATTGGTGACTCAGATCCTGGCCCGTGAATTGGGCCGGGCACCCGCAGCCCTGGAGCCGATGACCGCCCGGGCCCCGGTGCGACCCCTTCCCCTGTCAATATTGGCCACAGGATAATGTGCAGTCCAGGGGGGACTAATACGAAAATAAAGTTCGGAGTTAAGAGTTCGGAGTTCGGAATTTTAAAGAAACTCTCCTTCGACATTCGATATTCGTTATTCGATATTCGCTTTTTCATTCTTCGTGGTGCACATCGCAAACAGACATGAGGGCTTAAAACGGGAATATTTGAAGTTACGTTTCAGGAGAACCTATGCCAAATACAGCCGATGTAGTAATTATAGGAGGAGGGGTTATGGGATGTGCGCTGGCCTATAACCTGGCCAAAGAAGGCCTTAAGCCCGTGGTGATTGAAAAGTCGGATATCGGCGGCGAGGCCTCTGGCAGTAATGGTGGTGGGGTCCGGCAGTCTGCCAGGAACCTGAAAGAAATGCCCCTGGCTATGGAGAGCATCCGTCTATTTGGCCACCTTCATGAAGAACTGGAAATGGATGTGGAATATGTGCGGGGAGGGAACCTCCGCCTCTGCACCAGCGAAGAGGACCTGGTGGCCATGCGGAAATCGGTGGAGAATCAGAAGACGGCCGGGCTGGAACTGGAGATGCTCGATCGTCAGCAGGTCCTGGATCTCAACCCTTTCGTGGGCGAAAAAGTCCTCGGGGCCACTTATTGCCCTACCGATGGCCACGCCAATCCTTTTTTGGTCACTTACGGTTTTTTTCTAAAGGCCAAACGTCTCGGGGCCCGGTTTTTTACCCAGGAGAAAGCGGTCGATATCAAGCTTAAAAAAAACAAGGTTACCCGGGTGATTACGGATAAGCAGACCTTCGATACCGATCTGGTCGTCAACGCCGCCGGGATCGGCGGACGGAAGATCGCCAATCTGGTGGGATTGGATTATCCCATGAAACCCGTCTTTTCCGAAGCCCTGATTACCGAACCCTATCCCCCTCTCTTTAAAGAGATGTTCGGTCATGCCCGGGGTCTTTTTTACGGACGACAGACCCTTCACGGATCTTTCTTTTGGGGGGGGTTTGTGGGAACGGAGAACTTCATCTATCGGGAAGGAAAGCCCCTTTTTAACTTTATCGGGCCGGCCATTTCCCGGATGGTCCTGGAATATTTCCCGGTCTTAAGAAATTTACAGGTCATTCGTATGTGGTCCGGACTGATCGACCAGATGTCGGATGGGATTCCTATCCTCGGGATGACCAGCGAGGTGCCGGGCTTTGTCTTCTGTACCGGTTTCAGTGGTCATGGATTCGGTCTGAGCCCGGCCATAGGTCGTCTAATGTCTGAATTGATCATGGACTGCCGGCCGTCACTGCCGCTCAACGATTTTTGTTACAGCCGATTCAGCCGGGGCGGAGATCATATCTGCACCTGCGAAGGAAACGCCACCTGCACCACCAACACCGCTATTTGTCCGAACAAGCGGGAATGGTTAAAAAGTATTTAAAAGAGGAAACCGATGATTGAACTCAGGGCCTTTGCCTTTATCGATCAACTGCAAAAACAATTTGTGAGTTTCATCGGCAGTACGGCCCGGGGATATTACCCCATTGCCGGTCAGTCCGCCCTATTCCTGGAAGTCGCCCCGGGTATAGAAATAAATTCGATCACCGATGTGGTCTTGAAAAAGGCCAATGTGCGTCCGGGGGCCATGGTGGTGGAAAGAACCTACGGGATGCTGGAAGTCCATGGCGATTCCCCGGCCGATGTGCGGGAAGCGGGGGAGGTGGTTCTGGACTATTTGGGACTGATGGAAACCGACCGGCTGAGACCTAAGATTCTTTCGGTCGAAACCATTGAACGGATGGATCCCTTTATGAGCCAGATCGTCAACCGTTTTCGGGATGCCAGTCTGATGCTTGGCGATGAAACCCTCTATATCCTGGAAGTGGTTCCCGCCGGATACGCCGGATTTGCCGCCAATGAAGCGGAAAAAGCGGCGGCCGTGAAACTGATTCATGCCAGTGTCTTCGGGGCCAGCGGCCGCGTCTATTTAGCCGGGTCCACCTCCGATATCCAGGCAGCCAAGAGTGCGGCAGAGGGGGCATTGGTTACCTTAGCGGGCCGGGACCACTGAATTTTATAAAGAATGGAAAAAAGGGATGAACAATTCAGCCAAAAAAGAACTCTTTGATCGCATTATCAATATCTATCCCAATCTGTCCCCCAAAAAGAAAAAGATTGCCGATCTCATCATCAGCGATTATAAAAAACTTTTTTTGATGAAGGCCAAGGAGATCGCCAAAGAGTGTGGGGTAAGCGAACCTACGGTTACCCGGTTTATTCTGGACCTGGGATTTAACGGGTATGAGGAATTTGAAGAGTATATTAAAGGCCTCCTCCATATTGAACTGACCAGCGTTGAGCGTATTCTGAAGGCTTCCCGGAAGACCGAAAAGGTGACCACATTGAAAGCCTTTTATCAAAATACCCTGGATAATCTGGAGAATATGATCCATACAATTTCGGATCGGGAAATTAAAATCCTGGCCCGTAAGATCCATCAAAGCGAATCTGTTTTAGTAGCCGGGTACCGGGCCTCTTCTGTTTTGGCCTCTTATTTCGGTTTTCTATTAAAGAAGATCCGCCCCAGAGTGTTGCTTGATACCCAGTTATCCTGGGATATCTTGGATTATATCGCCCTTCATGGTTCTTCACTCCTCTTATTTGTCATTTCCTTTCCCCGATATCCCACCCAGGCCATCGAACTCATCGAGTATGCCAAAAAAAATAATGTTTATGTGGTCGGCTTGAGCGATACTCTGAAATCGCCGATTATCGGCCTGTCAGATCAGTACCTGATCATGGACATAGAAGGGTTGTCTTTTGTGGACCCCTTTGCCCACATCGTTACTTTGTTAGGTGCCTTAATCCAGGAAATCGCCTTTCTGGATAAGGAAGCCACGGTCAAACGTCTGACCTTGATAGAGGAAGGCTTAAAAAGAAGAAAAACCTTTTTTTCCACCGAAGAGATTCCCCCCGTAGACACAAATCCCCTTGAGGTTAAGTATTATATACCCGAAAAGCCAACCCCTTTCGGAGGAGAAAAAGAGAAGAAGTAAGGCGACCAAATTTTTTCAGCGGCTTTCATTAAACAAGAAGACAGGTTTATCGCGGTCTTTAAATGGATCATTCAAAAATCCTTTCGAAAGCGACGATGCCATTTTTAAAGAGGAGGAGCTGTAACTTATGGATTTCGATGAAAAGCGAATCGAGCAGATAGTCACCATGGTAATCAGCCGGTTGGAAAAGGAAGGATGTGAAGTCCAGGGCTCAAGTCCGCCTCCTTCAAGCACCTCCGGGGTAATAGATGGGGTATTCCAGGATATTGGGGTCTGCGTCCAGGCTGCGGCCCTGGCCCAGAAGGAATTGGTGGCCCTGCCTTTAAAAACTCGGGGAAAAATCCTGGAAGCCCTTCGGGTAACCGGCAAGACCCAGGCTGAGGAATATGCCCATCAGGAGTTTTTAGAAACAGGCCTGGGGACGGTGGAGGATAATATCAAAAAGAACCGTTCGGCCTGTGATGTCCTGGGTATGGAGGACCTGTCTCCTGAAGTCTATACCGGAGACAAAGGGCTGACCATTCTGGAAAGGATTCCGATCGGGGTGATCGCTTCCATTAATCCGGTTACCAATGGGGCCCCTACCATCCTCTTTAATGCCATCATGATGATTGCCGGGGGAAACACCGTGGTCAACAATCCCCATCCCAAAACCAAAGGGGTTTCGACCAGGGTCATCCGGGACCTCAACCAGGCCATTCGAGAGGCCGGTGGTCCTCCCAATTGTCTTTGCTGTCTGGAGGAGCCTTCCGTCCCTTCAGCCCAGAAGCTCATGACCCATCCGACGATCCAATTGATCGCCGTAACCGGTGGGCACGGAGTGGTGGCCTTTGCCACCCAGACCGGCAAACGGGTGATTGCCGGAGGTCCGGGTAATCCGCCGGTGGTGGTCGATGAAACCGCTGATTTAGAACGGGCCGCCCGGTGCATTATTGAGGGGGCTTCTTTCTCTAATTGTATGGCCTGCGCCAGTGAAAAAGAGATCTTTGTGGTGGATTCGGTGGCTGACCGTTTAAAGGCCCTGCTGAAACAATACGGGGCCTATGAAATTACTGCCACTCAAGGGCAGGACCTGATCCCCCATATTTTCAAGGAGGTCCGCGGACCGGGACAATCGGGGATGATCAACATGGACTATATCGGCAAACCGCCCAGTTTTATATTGCGCACTATTGGCTTGGAAGTGGATCCGGAAGCCAAGATTGTTATCCTGGAGACGGACTTCGATCATCCCCTGGTCTGGACCGAACAGATTATGCCGGTTTTACCTTTGGTACGCTGTCGTAATGTCCAGGAGGCAATTGACCGGGCCATTGCCGCCGAACAGGGTAATGGGCATACCATGGCCATTCATTCCAACAGCCTGGCCAACATCCGGACCATGGCCAGCCGGGCCAGGTGTGCATCCTTTGTCAAGAACGGTTCCTGCGGACTTTCCAGCGTGGGGATTGCCGGAGAAGGCTTTGTGTCCTTCCATATTGCCACCAATGGAGAAGGGCATACCCGGCCCAGGATGTTTACCTGGAGCAGGCGCTGTGTTTTAAATGATGACTTTCGATATCGCTTAGGAGGGCCAAACTAAATTGGGCGGGTCGGACTGGCGCCCAATAGATATTAAACCTCATGCTCCTTGGAGCGCCACGAAGGATGAAAATGGGCTTCGCTGAACATCATTGATGAACTTGCAAAACGTCATTCCCGCGTAGGCGGGAATCCAGGCGACACAAAACCAATTAAACCCGCTGGATTCCCGATAAAGACATTCGGGAATGACGAAAAAAGCGCCGCTGTAATATTAATGCGGGGTTATTTTCGAAATTAAGGGTTCAAGATTATATAGGATAGGCGCCCTCGCCTGTTATTTAACATAAGGAGAGTTTCGATGGAGCTGTTCAGACGAGTAAATTATTCCTCCGGCGCACCCATGGAGGCAAAGGCGGGTTACAGCCGGGCCGTCAAGGTCGGCAACTTTGTTTTTGTCGGGGGGACGACTACCACCAATCCGGACGGGATAGTGGAAGCTGAAGGAGACGCCTACCTGCAAACCAAAATCATACTTCAGAAGATTGAAGCCGCTTTAAGCAAAGCAGGGGCTCATCTGGCCGAGGTCTACCGGGTCCGTATTTATGTGACGGACATTAAACAGGCGGCCGACATTATGCGGGCTTATTCGGAATTCTTTAAAGAGATCAAACCGGTGATCATAATGGCCGAAATCTCGGCCCTGGCCCGTCCGGCCCATCTGGTGGAAATTGAGGCCGAGGCGATTATCGGTTCCTATCTGGTCAAAAGTGAATAACAATTAAAAGACTCCGACATCGTTATGATGAATGCCGATTGGAGTGGGATTTCAGGGAAAAGTGTAAACAGGCGTCAATCAAATTTTTAAGTAAAAGGAGGTTGCTATGGACAAAATGAACTCTGTCGACCTAATCCTTATTAATGGCAAGGTGTTGACGGTCAATCAGCATTTCGACATCGTTGAAGCGGTGGCCGTTAAAAACGGACGGATAACCGCCGTCGGCGGCAACGATATGGTCAAGGCGTTGGCCGGGCCTGGGACCAAAGTCATCGACCTGGCCGGAGCGACCATGCTGCCCGGCATCAACGATGCCCATCTTCACACCCCCTTCTTCGGGGCAACCCGGCCGCCGTTGGCCCTGGATCTGACTTTCCCGGCAGTTCAATCCATTGGAGACATTGTTGAAGCCGTACGCCGGAAGGCGGCCGAAGTCAAACCGGGAGAATGGATCCGAGGGTTCGGATGGAATCAGGGCGCTCTCAAAGAATGTCTGGAGGACCCATCCGTTTTCCCCCGACGATCCGATATCGACCCGGTTTCCGCGGACAATCCGGTCATTCTCATTGATTTCTCCGGACACACCATCCTGGTCAATAAAAAGGCTCTGGAAATAGCCGGTCTCCATAAGGGTTCCGCCAACCCGGTTTCTGGAGAAATGGAGCGGGACTCCCTGGGAGAACTGACGGGGATTTTCAAAGAATTGGGAGCCCAGGCCCTGGCAACCTCCCATGTGCCGATCCTCACCCGGGAGGAAAAAAAGATCGCCTTGTTGAACGCCATTTCCATCCTGAACTCCCACGGAGTAACCAGCTTTACCGATGCGGCCATCGGCCCCGGCGGTGAAGCTTACGGCTTTGGCGTCATGAGTGCCGAATTCATCGATATTTACCGGGAATTTTTAGCCGAAGGAAAACTGACAGCCCGGGTGAGCATCCTGCTCCTTTTGGGCGACTATGGCGCCCTGACCTACGAGGATCTTGAAAAAGGACTCCGAACCTTCAAAGTACCGACCGACCTGGACCGGGAATGGCTTCAATTTCCCGGTGTCAAAATCTTTGCTGATGGCATTCCACTGACCTATACCTCCTGGATGAATGACGACTACATCAGCGGGAATTACGGCCACGGGGTATCGGTCATTCCAGGAAAAACCGACCAGGAGCAGCACGACAACCTGGTGGCCATGATCGACCTGGTTCACAGTCATGGCTTCCAGGTCGGCGTCCACGCCACCGGGGACCGGGCCATCGACGCAGCCGTAGACGGGTTTGTCCTGGCCATGAAGAACAAGCCGGGCGGTGATCCGCGTCATTACCTGATCCACGGAGATTTCATCAGCGCCGAGACCTGCCGGCGACTGTCCGCCATTAATGGCGGGGTGGCCATGCAGCCTACAATCGAGGCCATGATCTCCGATTTCGAACCGTCCGTGGTCGGTGAACAGCGGGCCGCTTATGAGTGGCCCATGCGCACGGCCCTGGACTCTGGGGTCAATTTAACCAGTAGTTCGGACGCCCCCATCACCGTGCCGAACTGGATCCTGGGTGTAGAAAACGCCGTCCTGCGGGAAAGCTTGACCTCAGGAGCGGTCAGCGGTCCGGAGGAGGCGATCACCGTCAAAGAGGCCATCAGGACCTATACCATCAATGGGGCCTACCAGGACCATTTGGAGACGGTCAAGGGTTCGATCGAAGTGGGCAAGACGGCCGACTTTTGCATCATCGACCAGGATATTCTGACCATCGATCCCCATCAGATCAGGAATACCAAGGTCCTCAAGACCATTGTTAACGGCCGGGTGGTTTACGAGGGCTGACCTATATCCTTGAAAACGATCACCGGTTAGGAAGTATAGCGCGGTTAACTTTTATTTAATGGAATTCGGGAGGACTTTATGAGACGAAGAAAGGTTCTGGGGGTAGGACTGGCTTTATTTGTTTTCATAGTAGGATTCGTGCTTTTTCCGGGCATAACTCGGGCCGCCGAAACGCTCAAGGTGGGGATGATTATGCCTTTGTCCGGGCCGATCAGTATCGTCGGGGTCGGTTTGACCAGGGCGGTGGAACTTTATTTTGATAAGATCAACGAGGAAGGCGGCCTAAAGTTAGGCGGGAAGACCTACCAGCTCAAATTGATCGCCGAAGACGATAAAACCGATCCCACCGTGGCCGCCGCAGCCGCGAAGAAGCTGGTGTACAAGGACGGGTGCAAATTTGTCTTCGGGGCCATCACCCCCCCCTGCGCCGCCGCCATTTACCAGGTTTGCGCCAAGGCTAAAGTCCTTCATCTGATCACCTGGATCGACGCTCCCGGCTTACCGGGCGACGTCAGCAATAAGAAACCTTATGCCGTCCGGCTCTGCATCTCCTCGGACGCCGGCTGGGAGATGGACTATGATTACCTGCGGGCCACCTGGCCCGAGGCGAAACGGCTGTTTATCGTCGTTCCCAACGTGGGCATGCCAATCGATCGGGCTAAGAAGCTGGCCCAGGAGCGGGGGCTGGAAGTGGTCGGCGTAGAGACGTGGGACATCGGAACGGCCGATTTCCTGCCCTTTTACACCAAGGCCTTGGCCGCTAAACCGGACGTTATCCAGGCCATGTGTTCGGCCCAGTCCGGCTACCAGCTCCGGGCCGCCCGCCAGTTAGGCTACAAGGGAGCCTTCATCTCTGATGCTCCCACAGCGCCGGCGCTCATTCTTTCTCTGGTCGGTCCGGAGGGAGCGGACAAGGTCATCAGCAATGGCATGGACCTGGGACACCCGACGCCAAGCATGCAGGAGTGCATGGACCGTTGGAAAAAGAAATATAAGGAACCCTTCTTCTCCGACTCGATCATCACCTGGGCTGAGGCCGAGGTTTTCATCCAGGCCCTTAAAAAGGCTAATAGCATCAACCCGGAAAAAGTAGTCGCCGCCTTTGACGCGATGACCGCGCCGGGCAGCTTCCAGACGGCCTTCGGTCCGGGCAACATGGGCGGGAAGAACCGTCTAGGGGTCAACCGGGTCGTAGTTCGCCCCATGCCGATCAGTCGATTGGAAAAAGGGGAAATATCTTTTGTCGGCTTCAAGATGCCTGTGGTCGATAAATAGCCAATCCAATGGCGGCCCGGAAGGAACCTCTCTTCCGGGCCGGAGGATAGCATCTTGGAAATTTCGCCGGCCTTAATCTGGCAAGGGATAATCAACGGGCTGGCCCTGGGGTGGATCTATGTCCTCATGGCCCTCGGTTTGACCCTGATCTTCGGCATCATGCACATCATGCAGTTCGCCCACGGCGAAATCTACATGATCGGAGCCTATATTGTTTATTACCTGATCGCCTCTTTCGGCCTGCCCCTTGTTTTAGCCACCCTCATATCCATGCTGGCCATGGCTTTGACCGGTGTGTTTCTGGAGCGGTTTTTATTTCGTCGGCTCAAGGGGCAGGTCTTGTCGGCCATTGTGGCCACCACTGGCCTGACCCTGATTATTCAAAGCGGGGCAGTTGTCCTGTTCGGCCTCTACGAACGCTCTATCCCTTTGCTGGCCACCGGCCCCCTGACCCTATTGGGTAGCGCCGTTCCCAAGGACAGGATCGTCGCCGTAGCCGTATCTGTCATCCTGAGTCTGTCCCTCTATGTTTTTCTGAGGAAGACCAAATACGGCCAGGCCATGGTGGCCAGCGCCCAGAGCCCCGAGGGGGCTATTCTGCAGGGTATCGGCCCGGATAAGATGGCCGCTCTGGCCATGGTCATCGGCTGTGCCCTGGCCGCCGCGGGCGGCATGCTGGCCGGATCACTTTTCGCCTTGAGTCCCTACATGGGTTTAGCGCCCCTGGTCAAGGGGCTGGTTATCATCGTCCTGGGCGGCATGGGCAGCCTGGCCGGGGCTTTTCTTGCCGGAATGATCCTTGGCTTGATTGACGGGTTGGTGCCCATCCTTTTCGGGCATGCCTGGGCGGCCATCGGGCCGCTGCTCCTCGTAATCCTCGTTCTGGTAATAAAACCACAGGGACTGTTCGGGCATGCGGAATAATCATTCTGTAAAGGCGTTCATGGGCTTTGGATCGGCTGTTGTGGTCATCGCTGCGCCCCTGCTCCTGGATAGCCATTATTGGACCTCGACACTGACCGTGATGGCCATCAACGTCCTTTTGACAGCCAGCCTGCGGACGGTTACCCTGATCGGGGAGTTCTCCCTCGGTCATGCCGGCTTCATGCTCGTCGGCGCTTATACCGCCGGGCTTTTATCGATGCAGGCCGGTCTGCCTTTCGGGGTGACGGTGCCGGCCGGAGCGCTTCTGGCCGGATGCCTGGCCTTGGCTCTGGGCTTCCCTTTCATGCGCGTCAAGGGCATTTATTTCGCCATCCTGACTGTGGTCACATCAGAAAGCCTTCGGGTTTTAGCCTGGAATTGGGAAAGTCTGACAGGCGGTTCCAAGGGCCTGGTCGGTATTCCGGAACCGGGGACGATATCTATCCCCACCTGGGGTAAAGTCAATCTAGGCGATTTTTTAGCCTACTACTACCTGGTCGTCGCCGTGGTCGCTGCCGGTCTGGCCATCCTCTACCTTCTGGAAAGATCAAGGCTCGGTTTTACCTGGCTGGCCATCCGGGAAGCGGACAAACTGGCCGGGGCGGTCGGGATCAACGTCTCCTGGTATAAAATCATCTGTTTCAGCACGGCCAGCTTCTTCGCCGGTCTGGGGGGGGCCCTCATCGCCTATCAAGAACAGGCCATCAGCGCCGACCAAAATGCTACTTTCGGGGTGATGCAGACGATCTACCTCCTGGTTTATATGATCGTTGGCGGCGAACGGCGCTTCTCCGGACCGATTGTTGGCGCGGTCCTCCTATCTTTGATGGCTGAATTCACGCGATCGGTTCAGCACTATCAGCCGATGATTATTGGGGCCACCGCCCTCGCTGTGGTTCTGTTTCTGCGTCAGGGTCTGGTCGTTCTTCCGATCAGGATTCTCACCCTCTGGTCCAATTCCTCACGCGTCCGGTCGGCCCGGACGGGGCAGGAGTAAACCTATGGCGCTACTTTTAGTTGAAGGTTTAACCAAGCTGTTCGGCGGGCTGGCTGCAGTCGTCAATCTGGACTTGAGACTTGACCCGGGCCAGATCATCGGCTTGATCGGTCCCAACGGGGCGGGCAAGTCGACCGCTTTAAACATGATTGGTGGAACGTATTTGCCGACCAAGGGCCGGATCACTTTTAACGGCCTGGAGATTTCTCGCCGACCGGCCCACTACCGGGCCCGGTTGGGGATCGCTCGAGTCTTTCAAGAGAATATCCTCTTCAAAGAGTTGACTGTCCAGGAAAACGTCATGGTCGGCTTCCATCTTCAACACCGGATGAGTCTTTCTGAATTTTTTCGCTTCTCTCCCAGCCGGACCGGTTATGGGGAAAAATTCCTGGCCCAAGGCCGGGCACTGCTGGAGCAGGTCGGACTGGCCGGCGACCTGGAAACTACCGCCGGCAACCTGCCCCACGGGAGGCAGCGTATCCTGAGCCTGGCCATCGGCCGGGCGACCGGGGCCCGACTGCTGCTGCTGGATGAGCCGTTGACCGGTCTGAATGCCGAGGAAATTTCCACCATGTCCGACCTCATCCGGACGATGAAGACGGATCACGGCCTTACCTGTTTAGTAGTGGAGCACAATGTCAAGGCAATCATGGGGCTGTGCGACCGCATTTACGTGTTGGACTTCGGCTGTCGGATCGCCGAGGGGACTCCGGATGAGATCGCCCGGCACCCCCAGGTCATCAAGGCCTACTTGGGTGCTGAAGAAAATTCTGACTGGGCCGGGCGGCTGACCGCCTGAGAGCCCTGGAGGAAGGAGGAATGAACGCACTGCTCACGATCACCGATCTTAAGGTCCGGTACGGAGGAGCCGATGTACTCAAGGGCGTCTCCCTTACGGTGGGAGAAGGCGAAATCGTGATGTTGATTGGCTCCAACGGTGCCGGGAAGACGACCACGCTGAGGACCATTTCCGGCCTGAAGCGGGCCTGCGCCGGAGAGGTACTCTTCGAAGACCGACGGATCGATTTCCTGAGCCCTCAAGATACGGTCAAGGCCGGCATCGGCCATGTGCCTCAAGGTCGGGCCCTTTTCCCCTACTTACCGGTGAAGGAAAACCTTCTGCTCGGAGCCTATCTGAGACAAGACCGGGGAGCCATCACTCGGGACATGGAAAGGGTCTTCGAACATTTTCCCGTTCTGGGGGACCGCAAGCGTCAATTAGCCGGCACCCTCTCCGGGGGCGAGCAGCAAATGCTGGCCATTGCTCGGGCGTTAATGGGCCGGCCCAAATTACTGATGCTTGACGAACCGTCCCTGGCTTTATCGCCGATTCTGGTCAGGGAGATCGGCAGGGTGGTCGTCGAGATCAACCGGGCGGGAACCAGTATCTTATTGGTCGAACAAAATGCCCACTTGGCCTTCAGCCTGGCTCAACGAGGCTATGTATTGGAGACCGGGCAAATCGTCGAATCCGGGTCAACGGCCGAACTGATGAGTGATAACCGGGTTAAACGGGCCTACCTTGGCAGGTAACTTGTTATTAAACACTATAAATCGAAATTTTTTTAAAGAGATTAACCCGGTGAACATATTGGTTGAGGGTTACCGACTTGACCTGGCCGGCCCATCTGGTAGAAATTAAGGCCGAGGCGATTATCGGTTCCTATCTGGTCAGGAGTGAATAGGGGAGGATTCTCCCTCAAAAGATTAAAGGAGGAAAATCATGCCGTCTTTGAACTCTTTTGAAATTGCCCAGCAACAGGTGGACATTGCCAGTCCCTTTTTAAAGGTGGACGATGGAATCCTGAACATGCTCAAACAAACCAAACGGGAACTGGTGGTCCATTTTCCTGTAAAAATGGACGATGGAAGGACCCAGATCTTTACAGGATATCGGATCCTCCACAATCCGGCATTAGGACCGGGGAAAGGAGGTATCCGCTACCATCCTGATGTAAATTTGGACGAAGTCCGTGCCCTGTCCATGTGGATGACCTGGAAGGCCGCCGCGGTTAACATTCCCTTTGGCGGGGCCAAAGGAGGGGTCCGGTGCAATCCTAAAGAGATGTCCCTCTCCGAGATAGAAAGATTGACCCGCCGGTTTACCTGGGAAATCGCCAGTTTTATAGGGCCGGATAGCGACATCCCGGCTCCGGATGTTAATACCAACCCCCAGGTCATGGCCTGGATCATGGACACCTATAGTATCCTCAAAGGCTATTCCGTACCAGGGGTGGTTACCGGCAAGCCCCTTGAGTTGGGCGGTTCGGTGGGCCGATTAGAGGCCACGGGGAGAGGGGTTTTTATTTCCGCTCTTGAAGCGGCCCGTCACCTGGGTTTGAAGATCGAAGGGTCCCGGGTGGCCATCCAGGGTGCCGGAAATGTCGGGGGCATAGCCGCCCAATATTTTCATTCGGCCGGGGCCAAGGTTATCGCCATCAGCGATTCCAAGGGGGGCCTTTATAATCCTGATGGACTGGATCTCGTTGAGACCTTATCCTGCAAACACAACTATCAGTGTTTTTTGACCGATGTCGTCAAAGCTGATTCGATCACCAACCATGAGCTGTTGGAAATCGATTGCGATATTTTAATTCCTGCCGCCTTAGAGAACCAAATTACCGGAGAGAACGCCCCCAGGCTTCGGTGTCGTATAGTAGCCGAAGGAGCCAACGGGCCGACTACACCCGAAGCCGATGCCATCCTTTTTGATCGAGGCATTTTTTTGATTCCCGATATCCTGGCCAATGCCGGCGGGGTTACGGTTTCTTATTTCGAATGGGTCCAAAATCTCCAGGAACTTCTCTGGAGTGAAGAGGAAGTATCAAATCGTCTTCAAAGGATCATGTCCAAAGCCTTTAGGGAAATCCTGGAGATTTCCCAGAAGGAAAAGGTCCACATGCGCACAGCGGCCTATATCCTGGCCATAGGTCGAGTTGCCAAGGCCATATCCTTGAGAGGGCTTTTTCCCTGAAATCGTCCTTCTGGTATGGAGAAATGACTTTGAAATACAATAAAAAAGGAAGAATCTATGGCAGCTAAAATAAAAAAAATACTTTTTGCGACAGATCTCAGCAAGAACTCCGCTTACACCTTTTCATATGCCATAAATTTGGCACAAGTGCACGGTGCTACTATTGTAATACTACATGCTATCGAGCCGCTTCCGGCTGTAGCACTGTTTCATGGGACCAGGGATGAAGAAACTCACTATTACGAAAAAATGAAAGGGGACAGGGAGGGAAGAATAAAGGAATTCGTGGAGTTTTGTTGTCGAGATGTAGAGAATAGGATTGGAGAGCCCTGCAATCATTTTATCTCAAGAATTATCTGTCCTGTCGGACATCCATTGGAGGAGATTTTGGGGACGGCAGATGAGGAGGAGTGCGATCTCATTGTGGTCGGATCTCATGGAAAAGGATTTTTGCGGCATAACTTCCTTGGAAGCGTATCCCGTTCGGTCTTGGATCGATCCACCAAGCCGGTATTGGTCGTGCCGTTGCCTCTTGAAGATGTGACTTCGAGTAAACCCTGATCCGGCTGACCGTGTAACTTTGGCGACTGTACTCGGGGCGTACGGTGGAGAAATTTGGCGGCCGGGACAGAGGGATTGAGTAAAAAAGATGCACTTGTTAAATTTGGAACAAATTAAACCGTAACTAAGTAACAAAATCATAGAGTCGCGAGGAGCCAGATGGAAAAAACGTTTTTACGACGCCTTATTTCCAAAGGAGTATTATCTGCTTTTTTAGTCTTTATAGCTTCCCAATGTTTTTTAATCCCCCAAAGTCAGGCCCAGCAAAAGATCTACGACGATCTGTTTTCGGTAAGTTTTCCGAATGAGAAGGAGGGGTGGGCCTCCGGTCGTTGGGGGTGCATACTCCATACGGCAGACGGAGGAAAAACCTGGGTTCGCCAGAAAACAGGAGTCGATCTGACCTTGAGTTCGATTTATTTCATCAACACCCTGGAAGGATGGGCGGTAGGGGAAGAAGGGATTATTCTCCATACCCGGGACGGGGGTCATATCTGGAAACGGCAGAACGGCCCCATAGATCTTTTTCACATGAAAGTCTTTTTCATAAACTCCCAGATCGGCTGGATCGTCTCCGAGTGGACCCATATCCTTTATACCGAAGACGGAGGCCTCACCTGGCAGGTCCAATTCCGGGATCAGGATTTTATTCTGAAATCCATTTCCTTTTGTGACCCGTCGAACGGCTGGGCCGTAGGGGAGTATGGTTTTATCTATCATACCCGAAACGGGGGGGAAACCTGGGAGAAGCAGGGGGGACGGTTCGGGATCTCCAAAGCCACGGGAGACGTCGAGGGGGGAAATTACCTCTTTGATGTGATCGCCGTGGACCCTCAAACGGCCTGGGCCGTGGGCATTGACGGAACCGTCATCAAGACGGTGAACGGCGGGGCCACCTGGCAGGAGGTTCCGACACGCCTATCCCGGACCCAATTATTCGGGGTGACCGTCCAGGACAAAAACAAGATCGTCATCGGGGGGAACGGGGTCTTCCTGATCTCCCTGGATGGAGGAGCGACATGGAAAACGCCCCGGTTCACTCCGCCTAATATTTATAACTGGATCTACGGCCTGTCCCGGAGAGGAAAGGCCGGGTTTGCGGCCGTAGGCGGGGGAGGGGTCATTTACTTCAGTGAGGGGACCAATCCTCTTTCCTGGAAACAAATTACCTATTAAGAGGGTGCAAGGTTCAAGGTACAGGGTTCAAGGTTAAACCGTCTGCCGGTGCCTTTAACTCCGGATGAACCCGTAGAACCACGGGTCATGAAAATGGTTTTACTCCGAATTCCGAACTCTAAACTCCGAACTTGATTTTTCTAAACCTTGAACCCTGAACCTTGAACCGTTTTTTTCTTACTTAGGGAAGGAAAGGCATGGAAACAGGAAAATCGCTGACATGGTTGGATCGTCTCTCGCATTTTTTGACCCTGCACCGGATGGCCGTTTTGCTGATCATTCTGGTCATCACCGCCATCTTTTTTTACGGGGCCTTCAGGATTAAAGGGGAGGTCATCCTGAAAGACATGCTCCCCTATGATCATCCTTACTTGAAACTGCATAACCGGTTTTCGGAAGTCTTCGGGAGCGGCGGGTCGACCCTGGCCATCGCCCTTAAGGCCAAAAAAGGAGATATCTTTAACGAGGCCTTTTTGAAGAAGCTTCAAAAGATGACTAACGAGGTTTTGATGTGGGATGAGGTCTACCGAAGTCTGACCGTTTCCCTGGCCACGCGGTCGGTAAAGGTCGTTCGGCCCTTGAAGAAAGGGGAAATCAATATCGAACCGATCATGTGGCCCCATATTCCCCAATCTCCGGAAGAGATGGCCGTACTGAAAAAGAATGTTTTTTCTTCACCGGCCTATAACGGTTCCCTGGTTTCGCGGGATGGGACGGCCGCCCTGGTCCTGACCGAAATGAAGGAAAACATCTCCTATGAGAGCATGTTCAACTTATTACGAAAATTGACCCGGGATTACACGGACAAAGACACTTCCGTCCACATCGTCGGCTATCCCATGCTCATGGGCTGGATTTACAGTTTGAAGCCCCAGATGGTCATGGTTTTCGGGATCAGTATTTTTGCCATCGCCTTTATCCTTTATATTATCTTCCTCAATATTCCGGGCATGATATCTCCCCTGGTCAACGCCTTTATCCTGACCATCTGGGGGCTGGGGTTCATCGGTTTCACCGGTATCAACTTCAACCCCCTGCTCTACGTTCTGGCCTTTCTGGTTGGCTCCCGGATGATCGGCAACTCCCATCAAATCGCCTACCGCTATTTTGAAGAGCTCAATGCTAGCGGCAATGATCGGACTCAAGCTTGTTATAACACCATGCGGACCATGTTCATTCCCAATTTCGCCGCCGTCGTGGCCGACGTGGCCGGCTTCCTGGTGCTGTTTATTGCCAAGATCGCCCTGATGCAACACCTGGCCGTCATCATGAGCTTCTGGATGATGAGTATTCTGCTGACCGGTTTCATGGTGCCGGCGGTTTGCAGCTTAATCCCCTTAAAGGTGGCCAGTGAGGCCTGGGCCAAAGAGAGCTGTCAGGTGGACTGGAAGGCCAGGATCATGATGGCCATGACCCGCTTTTCCATCGCCTCCGGCAGTCGCTATGCCGCGGGCGCCTTGATTGTGTTAGTGACGATTTTTTGCTTCTGGCAAACGAGTAAACTGAAGATAGGCGATCCCACGCCCGGTTCGCCGATCTTTTATGCCACCCATATCTACAATAAGGATCAGGCCCTGGTCAACAAGCTCTTTGATGCTTCTTCAGAGAATTTTTTACTCTATTATGAAGGGACCCGGGAGTCCGTCTATGACCCGGAGGTGCTGCTCACCTTCGAGGCATTTGACCGCCACATGCAGGAAAAGCTGCCGGACATCTACAAGTCGCCTGATTCCCTTATCAATACGGTCAAAATGGTCAATGTGACCCTTCACGACGGAGACCAGATCTGGTTCCAGTTGGTTCGCAATCCTAATCTACTGACCGGCCTGATGGGGTATGTAAAGTCATCGACCGATCCGGCGACCCTGGGCCGGTATATTGACCGGACCCTGGAGCGGGCCCAGTTGACCCTCTATTTTTCCGATCATACCTCGGATAATCTTTTGCGTATCAGGGATGCGGCCTATGACTTTTTCAGGAGTCATCCGAAAAAAATCAAACACGGGGAATTCAAACTGGCCGGAGGAAGGATCGGGATGGAGATCGCCCTCAACGAAGAGATGAAGCGCTCCCATCTCATGATCGATCTTGCGGTCTATCTGGGTATTTTCATCCTCTGTGCCTTTTCCTATTGGTCGGTCACGGCAGGCCTTATGCTGACCCTGCCTTTGCTCCTGGCCAACAGCGTGGCCGGGGCTTATATGCATTTAATGGGTATCGGACTTTCCATCAATACCCTGCCCATTGCGGCCATAGGGGCCGGCCTGGGGGTTGATTTCGCCATCTATCTTTACAGCCGGGCCATCGAGGAATTTCCCCTTCAGGGCGGCGACTGGGAGCAGACGATCATCCAGTCCATCTGCACCTGCGGCAAGGCCGTGGTATACACCGGGATAACGGTTATTCTACCGATCCTGACCTGGTATTTTTTCTCCGAAATGAAGTTTCAGGCCGAGGTGGGTTTCTTCCTCTCCATGATCATGGCCACCAATGTCATACTCTGCCTGACCCTTCATCCTTTGTTGATTTTTATTATCAAACCCAGGTTTATCAGTGGAAAGGTCCCGGTAGCTAAAAAATCATGGGAACTGAAATGAGGCATGAGGGGCTAATGCGAAATAAAGTTCAGAGTTCGGAGAAAGCCATTTCCAAGTTTATTGGTGCCTCGCAGAGACTTGAGGGCGGTTTTCCTCACGCCTCACGCCTTAAAACCTTGAACCTATCACCGAGAGGAGGTGAGGAAAAGCAGTTACTGGTTTCCGGAATTTTAGAAATTGAAGCGGAAAGAACATTTCACTAAAAACCCTGATGGGAATCACAGAGAGAGGAAGGGGTTATGAAGAAGAGATTGATTGTTACTTTTTTGTTGGTCATGGCAGCCGCCGCGCTTTGGGTCTCTCCCACCGGAGCGGGCGAGTACATGTTATTTGACAAACCCTTAACCCTCCTGGGCTATGTGACCCAGGGGGTGGCCTATGGCTTGAATGATGAATATGATACCAAACATGGAATCCAGTCCGCCCTGATGAACTTGTTTCTGGAAGGGCAATACCGGATCAACCCTCAATTCAACCTCTATGCCTCAGGCCGGTTTTCAGCCGATTGGGCCTATCCTTTGAATAACGGCCAGAGGGACTGGAACAACCGGTTGTTCGATCAATCGAGCAATCGCATGTACCTGGACAACAACTACTGGCAGATATTGAATGAAGCCCATGCTACCTGGACCCCGGGCAACTTCTTTTTCCGGGTGGGCAAACAGATCGTTTCCTGGGGCGAGATGGACGGTTTCCGGATTATGGATCAGATCAATCCCCTGGACAGCCGCCGGGGCTTTGCCGACGTGGAATTTGAAAACACCCTTATCCCGATCTGGCTCATCAGAAGCGAATTCTACCCCCGGGTCAGTACGAGCTGGCTCCAGGATCTGGGCCTGGAGTTTGTTTTTAATCCCAATGCCGATTTCATCCCCAATCAGGACATCTTAATCGGAAACGCCGATGCCGGCATTTGGGCCCCCAACCTGAGGTTTGCCGATCCCACGGCCCCCTTTGGCTTTGTGCGCCTGGGGAGAGCCGCAGGATACAATATCGGAAAGCCGGATAACTGGAATTCGGACGGGTATGAATATGCCCTCAGACTGAAGGGTGTAGTCCACGATGCCATCGTTACCCTGAATTACTTTTACGGTCTGGACAACTCCCCGGTTTTGAAGACCGCTGCTATAGACCCGGTCATCAATATCGCCTCGGATGGCGTGGTCCTGGTCAGTCCCTTTTTGGAAGGCCGATTTTTCCCCCTCAAATTTGTCGGTCTGACGGCCAGCCGGGATATTCCTTTTCTTAAAGCGACTTCTTTGGGGGGAGTGGCCCCGGTATTGCGTCTGGAATCCTTCTATGGGTTCGGCTCCACCTTCCTGACCCCCAACAACGATTTTGGCAATTCGGACGAGGTGCGGGCCGGATTGGGGATCGACTGGAAGATCAAAATCCCTTTGATAAACGAAAAAGCCGGTATCACCATCTCTCCCCAGGTCTATTACCGGAGGCTGACCAATCTTCCGGATGAAGAAAAATGGACGGATTCGGGCAATACCCTCCTGGAAAAGGATAACTGGCAGAGCACCTTATTTATCAGCACCCCCTATATGAATGCCAAATTAGTTCCCTCCTTTTTCTGGCTGCGGGATTTTACGGGTGAGGCCAACTTTTACCGCCTCCAGGTTACTTATGATTGGAGTTCGGCCTGGCGCGGGACCCTGGGGGCCTTTTTCATCAATGGACAACAGCAGAATAATAGTTTTGAGGCCTTCGGGAATAAAAATTATCTCTATTTCAAGGTCACCTATAAGTTTTAATCAAACGGGGCCTCTACGAAAAATCATATAGGCAAATAAAGAAAGGAGTAAAAAGATGAAAATAAGAAAAATGTTCGTCATGGGAATTTCGATGCTTTTCTTAGGGACGGGCATGATGGCCTCTGTGGGTTGGGCCCAGAAATATGAACATGGTATCAAGGATCTTGAAAAATATAAAGCACCTATTGATGACCCCTCCCCCTTCTATAAAAAAATTGAAGGATTTAAAAAGATCATGCCGGCCGAGGCCTATAAAAAAGTAACCTACGACCTGGAGACCATGAAAAAGGTCTGGGCTGAGGCCATCGGGTTCAAGGCCCCGGATGTGGTCGGCAAAGTGTATCCGGAGATAAAGCCTGGCAAATACACCTATAAGGACAAAACCAAATTCCCCTTTGACAAAATGATGTGGAAGCTGATGTATGACCGATTTAACCCCACACCGGCCTCGGGTAAACGGCATGTCTGTAATTTTACCGAGATTGAAATTGTCCCCACCAGACAATATTACCATGCTTTGCCGGTGGCCGAAGCGACTAAAAAATATATGGGGACCGTCAAGGAAGATAAAAACGGTTATATTATTAATGAATCTTATGTGGCCGGATTACCATTTCCCAGACCTTCCGGACCGCACAAGGCCCAGCAGATCATTTACAACTGGGACAAGAGTTATAACCTGGACGGTGAATTCTATTGGGAACATGTCTATGGATATACCGGTGATCTTCGGAACGATTATGAAGGCATGGCCACGGCTTATACGATGAGATTGGAAGGCCGGGTCAAATGGGCACCTTTGGGTTGGATAGACTCCAGGGCCAAGGACCAGGGAGAGTTAAAGGTCTTTCAATATATGAGTCAGGCCCCGCGGGACTTGTTCGGGAACATTATCAGTGTGACCTCTTACATCGATCCCAACAAGGATGATCTCTTTCTCATGTACATCAACAGTATCAGGCGGATACGAAAATTGACCGCCTCCGATACCCAGGATCCGGCAGTGGGGCAGGATATCATTTATGAAGACTGGCAGGGATTTAACCAGAAGTTGAGCCCGAAACGCTACCCCTACAAATACGAGTTGATCGGAGAAGGGGAATTTCTGGTTCCCATCACCACCGATGGAGCGCCCTATATGAGTTCCAAAGAAGGGTTTATTTTAAAAAACCTCCAGTTTGAGCGCCGTCCCTGCTGGGTCGTCCAGTTGACCCAATTGGATAAAAATTACGTTTACGGCAAGCGTATCTTTTATGTCGATAAGGAAATCCTCTATCCGCACCATATTGAGAGCTATGATCAAAAGGGGCGTTTATATCGGACGTATGATGCCGTCTGGGGTTTTATCCCTGAGATGGGCACCTACAACCAGTTTCACACCCTGGCCCTCGACCATATCGATACCCACAGCACCGCTTACCATTCCTATTCCTATCCGGCCCTGTGGCTCAACCGGTCCGACGTCAGCATGAGCGGAATGATTAAAAACAAGTAACTCTTTTAAACCGGTCTCTACCCCCAACGCCTGGGCCTTGGGGGTAGAGATGAATTTCTCTGAAGGGAACGTTGGTCAACGATAAGGAGATCGTCATGGAAGAACTTAGAAAGGGAGTACTCGGTTTTCCTTCTCTGCTTTCAGTAGCCGTGGGGCTGGTGGTGGCTTCCACCACCCTGGTTTCTCTTTGCCAGGGAATGGGACTGGGAGGTTATGGCTTTATCCTGGCCATGCTTATTGCCTGGGTCCTTATGATCTTTCAAGCCTTCACCTTTAGTGAACTGGCTATCGCTATGCCCCGGGCCGGAAGTATCAGCTCCTATACTGAAGTCGCCCTCGGACATTTTCCCGCCATTATCGCCACCATCGCCGGATATATTATCGTTCAGCTCCTGGCCGGACCGGCGGAGATCGCCGTGGCCAGCATCGTCATGAAAAATGTTTTTTTCCCCGGGCTCTCCCCTACCTTGATCGGCATTCTCATGTTACTGCTTTTTATGCTATTAAACTTGCTGGGTGTTGATGTCTTTGCCAAGGCTGAAATTATTTTTACCATCATCAAGATTATTACCGTGGCCGTGATCGGAATCGTTGGGATCGTTGCCCTTGGAAATCCTCAGATAAAATATGTCGCCCCTTCGTTGGGAATAACGGACGTATTTGGTTTTGTCGCTCTCGGGGTCTGGTTACTCATCGGCACCGAATTTATCTGTCCCTTAGTGGAAGAGGCCAAAAACCCCAGAAGGGATTTGCCCCTGGCCATGATTGTCGGACTGGTTATCATCTTGTTGTTAAATCTTGTTTTTGGCATTGCTGCGGTCCGCTTTGTTCCCATGAATATTCTATCGACCTCGCCCACTCCCCATGTGGATGTCGCCTCGGCTATCCTGGGGAAGGCCGGTTTATACTGGGCCGGAATTGCCTCCTTTTTTGCCACGGCTGGCGTGATCAATACCCTTTTGGCTTCCGTCCCGAGGATGCTTTATGGCATGGCCCATGCCGGCCAGGTCCCCTCTATCTTCAAATGGCTCCACCCGCGATTCCGTACTCCCTGGGTAGGTATTATTATTCTGGGGTTTGGCATGTTTGTTCAGATCTTAATCGGCATATCGACCGTGGAGACCATTGTCGTATTTATTGTTGCCTCTGCTTTTTCCTGGCTCCTGGCCTACATCATCGCCCATGTCGACGCCCTTATCTTGAGAGCCCGATATCCTAATCTGGAACGTCCCTTTAAAACGCCCTTTTTCCCTGTACCTCAAATCCTGGGTATTTTAGGCATTATCCTGGTAATGATTTTTATCTTTCCGGATCCGAAGATGAAAATGGAAATTTATCAGTATGCCCTTTATTTTCTGGGGGGGGGGGGTATCTACGCCTTCCTCTGGTGCACCTTAAAAATGAAAAAAGGCCTATTCAGGCCCGTAAAATATGAAGAAGCGCTGAAAGAATAAGCCC
>CAZVHO010000025.1:38617-51722 GCA_964627515.1 uncultured Thermodesulfobacteriota bacterium
AAAAAAGGCCTATTCAGGCCCGTAAAATATGAAGAAGCGCTGAAAGAATAAGCCCTTCAATGAACCTTGATAAGAATCTAATCCCATTTCTGCGGACCGATTCGGAATATTTCATTCAAAATTTGGGAGAACCCCTGGAAAACGGGGAGGGGTTCTCCTTTCCGGTTCAAAACCTTCCTTTCTCCAGTTTTAAAATCCGTTATGACCTGGAGAAAAAATTTCTCGGAAAGATTTACGTCATGGTCCTGGAAGGACAATTTCCTGGAAAGATGCCTTTCTCCGCTCCAGAAGACCTTGAACTTCGTTATTCTGGTTTCATCAAAAAAGGAAGGCCTTTCTTTGCCCCGGTGGGTTCCAAAGAATTGGGAAACAATCGAGATGGAGTGGACCAATTCCTGAATCAAGATCAAGGCCTTCTTGAGGAATGTTGGAGATTGGAGATCGAATTTCTAAAAATACGATTTGATCCCCAGCACCAGATTTGGAAAGTTCAGGTCAGACCTTATGGCGGCTCCTTTCTTAAAATTTTACTACCTCCCCTGAAATATCATGTCATTCTGATCAAGGACCAAGCGGTGCTCATCTTTTCCGTGATGAAGAAGATAGCCCACTTATTAAATAATCGTTTCCACAGAGATTCCGGAAATTCCGGAGCCCGATGAATCACCGGAATCCTTCTCCAGACGCATGGCCAGAAGGAAAACAGAGCTTGTTTCCGCCGTCTATTTCAATCAATAGGTTTTAGGAGCCGACACTGTGGGAATCTTGGAAGGATCTCTATTTGGTAAACCCGGTTCCAACCCTATTTCCGCTCAGTCGGATATTTTTTTCGATCCCATTCAACCCAGCCGCCTTTAAGGGCGTAGACTTTATTAAATCCCAGATTGACAAGTTCCTGTGCCACACGGACACTGGTCGCTTCATCATCTCAAGCGCAGTAAAGAACAATGGTTTTCTCCTTGGCATATTTAGGCGCCCAGGTCTTCACATCCTCCGGATCTTCCCGAACCGCCCCTTTGATTTGTTTCATCTTCATCTTTCGATCCAATGCGACCCGGACATCAATAATCACCCAATCCGGATTTCCAAGCATCGGTTTGAGCTCCTCTTTGCTGATTCGAGGGATATCCACAGCCCCTGCGCTTACGACCCGGACCCCCAAAACCATAAAGACCATCGCCATCCAAACCATCACCTTTTTTACCATCTTTTTCCTGCCTTTCCTGAATATAGCAGCCTGAAAATTTCACCATACCTTCATAGCAAGTAAAGCGAAGCAATCTTCAGTTGCTTCTTTTGACTTCTGAATAATACTTTAAAACCCATTATGGATAAAATCAACTTCTTTAAATAGGCCGGGATCCGTTCTGCCCGTTGTTTCAATTTACCCAGATCAACGGGTCGATGGCCTAAAAATTAAAAGGCCGGACTGTTTTTGTCCTTGACCCCCTTGCCTGCCTCATTTTATACTGATTCCAGTTAGAAAACCTTATGTTAGAAAAGATATGACCATGGATGCCTTGCCCGATAGCATCGAACAGGTACGCAACAGAATCGAATCGGCCTGCCTGCGATCAAACAGAAGGAAGGAAGATATCCTTCTGATCGCCGTAACCAAAACCATTCCGGTCGAACGTATCCAACAGGCCCTGTCGGAAGGATTGACCCATTTTGGGGAGAACTATATCCAGGAAGCCCAACAAAAGATCGACTCCATCCAGCAGGGGACCTGGCATTTTATCGGCCATCTGCAAAAAAATAAGGCCAAATATGCGGTCAAACTCTTTTCCATGATCGAAACGGTTGATAATGCCGCCTTGGCTCAGGAATTAAATCGTCAGACCATGCAGGCCGGGAAAACCATGGAGATTCTCATCCAGGTCAATGAGGCCGGGGAATCCACCAAATCCGGATTACCCCCCGAAAAGGTTCCCTCCCTATTACAAGAAAGCCCGGCCTGGCCAGCCTTACGCATCCGGGGGTTCATGACCATGCCGCCCTATGATCCCGACCCGGAAAAGTCCCGGCCCTGGTTTCGCTCGCTTTATCATTGGCGGGACAAATGGCGGCAAGAATTTCCCGAAATGGACCTGACCCATCTTTCCATGGGCATGTCTCATGATTTCGATGTCGCCATCGAAGAAGGGGCAACCATCATCCGGGTGGGTACGGCCCTCTTTGGGTCCAGAACATGATGAAAACAAATGCGGATTTCGGAATGTGGGGTTCGGAATTAAAACCCAATCCCGACCCCTGACCCCGATTTCCGATCCCAGCAAAATCTGAAAGGAAAACATTTATGGAATCGCTGAATTCGTTCCAGATCGCTCAGGAGCAGGTCGAAATTGCCAGTCGCTATCTCCATGTGGATGAAGGCGTCATAGAGATGCTTAAACAGACCAAACGGGAGGTGATCGTTCATTTTCCGGTAAAAATGGATAATGGAAAGATGCGGATCTTTACCGGTTACCGGGTGGTCCATTCTCCGGCCCGGGGCCCGGCCAAGGGCGGGATTCGCTATCATCCGGATGTGGATCTGGATGAAGTCCGCGCCCTGGCCATGTGGATGACCTGGAAGACGGCCGTAGTGAATATCCCTTTTGGAGGGGCCAAAGGCGGGGTCCAATGCGATGTCAAGGAAATGTCTTTAAAAGAAGTGGAAAATATGACTCGGCGCTTCACCTGGGAAATTGCCCCTTTTATCGGGCCGGAGAGTGATATCCCGGCACCTGATGTCTATACCAATCCCCAGGTCATGGCCTGGATCATGGACACCTACAGCATTCTCAAGGGATATTCCGTCCCCGGGGTAGTTACCGGGAAACCGATTGAGTTAGGGGGTTCCCTCGGCCGTTTTGAGGCCACGGGAAAAGGGGTTTTTGTCACGGCCGCTGAAGCGGCCCGTCTTCTCGGGTTATCCATCGATGGGGCCCGGGTCGTTATTCAGGGAGCCGGCAATGTCGGGGGCATAGCCGCCCAATTTTTTCATTCGGCCGGGGCCAAAGTTGTGGCCATCAGCGATTCCAAGGGAGGGCTTTATAATCCGAAGGGGCTGGATATCCAGCAGGCCTTGGCCTGCAAGCAGCGCTATCAGTGTTTCCTGACCGAGGAAGTCAAGGCCGAATCGATAACCAATCAGGAATTATTGGAACTGGAATGCGACATCTTGGTTCCCTCGGCCCTGGGCAATCAAATCACCACCGAGAATGCCTCAAAGCTCCGGTGCCGCATGATTGTGGAAGGGGCCAACGGACCAACCACCCCCGAGGCCGATGCCATCCTCTTTGGTCGGGGAATTTTTGTGGTCCCGGATATCCTGGCCAACGCCGGAGGGGTTACCGTTTCTTATTTTGAATGGGTCCAGAATCTCCAGGAGCTACTCTGGAGTGAAGAAGAGGTATCGGACCGCCTCCAGAAGATCCTGTGCCGGGCCTTCCGGGAAACCCTGGAGATTTCCGAGAAGGAAAAGGTCAACATGCGGACGGCCGCCTACATATTGGGGGTGGGGCGGGTGGCCAAGGCCGTGCAGCTTCGGGGAATCTACCCATGATAAAAGGAGACTAAAAATAGGCCTAAATTAGGACGCGGATTTTCGCCGATACCCGCAGATAACTATTTTTTATATTCAAAATCTTGGCAATCTGCACGATCGGCCTTCTGCCGATCCGAGTTCATCTGCGTCCAAAAAGGAATTTCCTATACTATCAAGTTAGTTTTTCATATCCAAACAAGGAGGCCGGTCATGAGAATCAGAAAAATTTATCAAACCAGGAATGGGTTGATCTTCACCCTGCTGTTAATCTCGGTCTGCATTGCTTTCCCCTCTTTGGCAAAGGATACTTCGAAGGGCTTCCCTCTGGTTAAACCGGAGGCCGTCGGTCTCTCTTCCGAACGTCTGGAAAGGATTGATACCGTCTTAAAAGCCGACGTCGACCAGGGAAAAATCAATGGTGCGGTGCTCTTGGTAGCGCGGAAGGGAAGAATCGCCTACTTCAAGAATTTCGGCACCCGGGATGCCGAAAAAAAGTTGCCCATGGAAAAAGACTCGCTATTCCGCGTCTACTCCATGACCAAATCCGTCATTGCCGTAGCGACCTCTATCTTATTGGAAGAAGGAAAGCTGTTGCTTTCCGACCCGGTCGCCAAATACATCCCCTCTTTTAAGGATATCCAGGTAGGGGAAATCAAGAAAGACGAAACGGGCAAGGAAGTACTGACCATGGTGAAACCGAAGAATGTGATGACCATCCAGGATCTTCTCTTACATACTTCGGGATTGACCTATTGGTTCTATCCTCCCCAAGCCGTACAAACCCTGTATCTGCAAGCCGGAATGAATAAACTCTCTGATTTGACCAATGCCGAAGTCTGTGAGAAATTGGCCAAACTACCCCTGGTCGCCCACCCGGGGACCCGATACCAATACGGTCGATCTTATGACGTATTAGGCCGGGTCCTGGAGGTTGTTTCCGGCATGCCTCTGGACAAATTCCTTGAAGAACGTATTTTCAAACCGTTGAAAATGAAAGATACCGCATTCCCGGTAGAAGGAAAAGGGGTGGACCGTTTGGTATACCTGGACCCCAAATGGCCCCTCTACACCGATCCGACCAAACCTCAAAAGTTTTTAAGCGGGGGCGGCGGTCTGGTATCGACGACCATGGACTATGCACGTTTTGCGCAGATGCTTCTCAATGGCGGTCAATTGGAAGGCAAACGACTGCTGGGCCCAAGGACCGTAGCCTTTATGACCTCGGATCATTTGGGGCCCCTGGGCAACCGCGACGATGCCCTGTATGTACCCGGTCGTGGTTATGGGGGCGGCTTCGATTTTTACGTTCGCCTGGCGGTAGGACAGGCCTACTTTCCCGGTAATGCCGGCGAGTATTACAAAGGCGGGGCTGCCGGAACCATTTTCTGGGTCGATCCCAAGGAAGACCTGGTTGCGGTTTTCATGGTCAATACGCCAACCCTCAGAGAACATTACCGGTTCTTGATAAAGGCCCTGATTGTCCAGGCGATCCTCAATTAGTCTATTTTTTGTATCCGTTTAGCTTTTTGAAATTCGAATACTTTTATTATTAGACAGGATTTACAGGATTACCTGGATTTTGTGCCTTTCCGGAAGAAAGGCACAAACGAATCGTCCTTCGGACAAAAGTCTTGCTTTCCGCCGGATGCGTAGAAGTTGCTCAGGGTCCCTCGGACCCTGAGCAAAAAACATCTAAATCCTGTTAATCCTGTCAAACAGAATTTTTTCATAAGTCTAAATTTTTAAAAATCTTTTGAATCCCCCCAAGACCGCCTGTTCATGAATAATCCCGGTTCGACGGGGCCGGATTTAGCCGGACGGCAGAGCAATACTATCAGCTACATTTGTTTAAAAAGATGGATGAAATTTCGGCTCACGGTGAGCAACTCCGGCCTTCCTTTCAATTTTAAAGCCCCACGGCCGGTTAAAGAACGGCTGACCTGATCGATTTTCGATAAATTCACTATGCAACTTCGGTGGATCTGCCAAAATTGGCCCGGGTCCAGTTCCTGGACCAATTCTTTGATGCTTTTTCGAATCAAGGACTCCCCGTCTTTAGTTATGACCAGGGTGTATTTGTCTTCGGCCTGGAAGTAATCCACTTCCTCTACCGGGATCAGGCGGATACTATCTTTATATTGAGTCCTGACCCATCGCAGAAAATCAATAGAGCCTTTTCTTTTTATGGAGGAAAGGACCTGTTCCACAATCTCGGTCAGTCCGGTGGAAGGCTCAGAGGAAGCGTTGATTTGTTTTTTGAGACGCTCGGCAGTCTGGACTAATCTCTTTTTGGAAACCGGTTTGACCAGATAATCCACCGCTTCTCGTTCAAAGGCCTCCACCGCATACTGATCATAGGCGGTTACAAAAACGATGCGGCAGACCCCGGCGATTTTTTGGGCCACCTCCAGGCCGGAAAGACCGGGCATCCGGATATCCAGAAAAGCGATCTGCGGATGCTCCGATTCCACTAAATCCAGGGCTTCCTGGCCGTTTTTAGCCTCCCCGCAAATTATCAGCTCCGGCCAAACCTCGGCCAATAAAGATCTGAGGTAGGTTCTCAATTCTTTTTCGTCGTCGGCGATTATGGCTTTATAGGTCATTTCAGGATCTCAGTATATTCCGTCGTAGGTCATCATTATCTTAATCCGTCTTTCCTTTTCTAACAAGAGCTTTTATTTTCCTTTTCAGATTTTAGATTTTTTCCCTCCTTGACCTCCCATTTGGGCAATCTTATATTTTTATTATTAGTGCCGCGGGAACGGACTGGCCGGCGGCCCTTAAGCTCCGCGATATGGCCCGGAGTCAGATCTTGCGTTATTGCGGCGAACCGGATCTGGAGGCGGGCCGGAATGGATAAAAATAAGTAATATTTTTTAAAAAAATACTGTCTTTATCGTATTTACGCAAAAGGTTTATTGAACTTAATATATATACTACGGAAATGACGCGTTAGAAAGTCGAGGAATCACTAATGAAAAAATATTTAGCATTTATATTATTGCTGGTAATCGCTGGATCGTCCGGCTGTTATTATTATCACGGTCGGGGGCATCACGACCGGGGTTACAATGATCAAGGTCGTTACGACCGAGGTTATTTCGACCGCGACCGGGGCCGCAATTTAGAACCCCAGGATTGGGATCTTTTGCCTGATTTCAATCGATATTGAAGATAAATTCAAGGCCCAAGATTTTTTCATACCTGAAACTTGCATCTTGCATCCCGTAACTTTATTTTCGTAAGGACTTATCCTCCCGAGACCTTTGAAATCGGTACTTCGATGATCACTATGACCCCGCTGGGTTTGTTCTCTTCCATGATCAACCTTCCCTTTTCTTTATAAAGCAGTCTTAGCCGTTCCCGCACATTACCTATGCCCACGCCGGCCTCAAAGTAGGCATGAAATCCTATGCCGTTATCCTTAATTTCTATTCTGATGAAACCATCCCCTTCTTCGGCCTTGATCAGAATCTCTCCTCCTTCGATTTTGGGATCCAGTCCGTGTTTTACGGCATTTTCAACCAGAGGCTGCAGCAACATAGGCGGAAAGGGCTGTTGTCTGAGGGCATCGGAAATTTCAATCCGGAAATGGAGTCTTTCATCCATTCGAATCTTCAGGATATTAAGATAGGCCTTGATGATCTCCATCTCCTGCCCCAGGGTAATCAGGTCATGGCGTGTCCTGGAGAGCGAAGTGCGAAGGTAATGAATCAGGTCCTCCAGCATGGACTTGCCCTTGGTCCGGTCGGTGTCTATCAGACTCAGGATATTGGACAAGGTATTGAACAGAAAATGGGGTTCGATCTGGGCCTGGAGCAGACGCAAGTTGGCCTCCAGGGCTTCTTTCTCTTTGGAAAGGCGCTGTATCCTTTCCTGCTGAATTTCCTCTTTGGTGACTTTTAATTCGGCCTTGGAAAAGAAAAAATAACTGACGATGCTGCCGAAGGTGATAGCCAATACGATCATTTGAAGTAAACTCTTCGGCGCCTGGTCCAAGGGGATGGAAAATACCTGCCGGAGGACAAGAGGGCCTATTTGCATACCGGACAGGGTGCCACCGGCCACTCCGATGATTAATATAAAAATAAAAGAGGCTGGTTTGGCCGGTTTAAACATCCAGAGTAAAACCATAATAATTGAACAAATGGAAATCCCGAAGGATTGGGAGATGACCAGATTGACAAGAAAGGTCCCACCAATCCCTGTCAGGGTTAAGAAGAGGCCGATCAAAGCGGATATGATCATGGTATAGAAGAAGTCAAGAAAAATATTTCTGAGGGTGATATAATTTCCGATAAAATCCGCTTTTAAGGCCACCCTTGAGTCACCTGACTGTTTGCATCTTATCATTCTACAAAATCCCCCCTCAAATCCTGGTAATCTTGTGCATCCTGTCTAAAAGGTGAATTGCACGCCGATCATCCATTGAAAATCCAGAATGCTCCCGAACTCGCTATCCTTGCTCCCCCCATTTACGGTACCAACGGAAAACAACTCCCAGTGATTTCCCAGTGAATATGACACAAGGGAGGTGAATTGACAAGATCCGTCATCCAGATTCTGGGTCCAACGCAAGGTCAGGTCGAGGCTGTTCAAGATGTTATTCTGGGTATACTGGAGCAAACCATATTTCTTCCGCAAAAAGCGTAACCCTGTGTTGACCGTTTGACCGAGGGTCTTTTGCCCCAGCCCTGATAACAAGCCCCTGGAACGGAAGGCATCTGCTGCGCTGCGCCTCAAGGCATAGAATCTGGCGGCCTCTTCATCATTATACCCCGGCCCATAATAGGCATATTCCATTGTTAACGTTCCCTTGGTTTCAAAGGTATAAGAACCCCCGGCCAGAAGGACCGGCATAATCGCCTGGTCCTCCTGATGGAGTTTTTGCATGGAGGCTCCGAAAGGGGACTCATCCTTTTGAGGATATAAGGCCTTATTACCCTGGACAAAAACCCCTTCGCCGTAAAGCAGAACGGCATCGGATACGGTCCACCCGCCAAAAAATCCCAACGAATTCCGGGAACCTTCGTTATGGGAGAAGATCAAGGAGCCATAATTCTCCCGTCCCGTATAATCGAGCTTCAAGGCATAGGCCTTTTCAAAGGGATCTGGGCCGAAGGGTGTACTGCGTCCGGCCTCCGTGTTGGCGATAAAAGAGAAGGTCCAGGAGCTTTCCGGTATCCAGACGATTCGTCCGAAATCCATGCCCGGCACTTCCTGGTAGGGGTTTCGACGGCCGTTGTCCTGGAAAAATGGGTTTGAAGGTGAAAATAGAAATGAAGGTCCCCATTGCAAATTTTCACGGCCAAAGGAGAGGAATAAATTTTCCCGTGCCTTCCACCTGGCCAGCCACTCATTGATGTACGCATCATTATTCTCTTGTTTTTCCCCCCGGCGAAGCCCTTCCTGCCAGAAATCATGGACCAGTCTCATCCTGGGTTTGGCCATGAGGTCCAATGAATCCAGCTTTAAACGCAGATCCGGTCGTATTTCCAGGTTTGCCGAATAACGGGGCAGTTGCAAAAAATTGTTTCCCGGATTTTGGGTTGAATGGGCCGGTTCCTGGACAGTCCCATAGGACAAGACCCGCAAATCCCAGGAAAAGCTTTCGGTCAATATCTTCTGTAACCCATCAGGGCCTGTTGCCTTCTCTTCGCCGGCCTGACCTATTTTCGGCCAACATAGCCAGAGGGCAAGGATTAAAACACCAAGGGCAAGAAAATGGATTTTATTCAAGAAATAGGGTCTCATTTTATACTCTCATGCCCTCCTATGACAAGGGCTTCTCCGCGACCTCTGGGTCTCTGCGGTGAAACAGTTGTTTTCAAAAACCAAACTTGATACGTTTTTCCAAACTCCAAACTCCAAACTCCGAACTTTTTTTCGGTTTTTCTCGCCGAACGCCGAACGTTATTTCTCCTTCACTTGGTCAAAAGATTCAAATTAAACACCGAATCCGGGACCTTCTTGATCGAGGCCTTGCGATAAAGCATAGTAGTGATGTCTTCTTTTATGATGGCGCTGGCAATGATCATCTTGGAAATAAAAGGCCGCGGCTGGCCGTCGATGATGAGGTTGTTTCCATATTCAAAGGTGGCCGTCTTAAACATCTTCCCCGAGACGGTGTAGAATTCGGCCTTAACCCCCACTAACCGTTCTTTGGATATCCAGTATTTGATCCGATCGTATGTGGCTTTTTTATCCACCGCGCTCAAATCAAAAAGATGGCACCGCTCTCCACCCACAGTCTCTTCCGAAGCCTGAGCCACTTTATAATCACCGGCATAGTTGGTGGAGGCAATGTCCCCATTGGCCGCCCCGCCCATCAGTTTCTGCCGGGGTGAGATGGGGACCGCCTTGGAAAGCCCTGGTTTGGCAAACCACATGTTGCGGTCCTGCATCAAGAGCTTTTGTCCCTTAACATTGGCTGGGGCCAAAAATTCGGCCAGGGAATTGAAACTCCGGGCCGTAACCCGGATGGTCCTTTGTTGCTCCCGGCCCCCCTCGATGGATTCAATCCGGATTTCCCATTCTATACCCTCGGTGTTCCCCCGGGCCTCGTCCGCTTTGGTGAGGATTTCCTGGGGGCTCATGGCCGCCTGAAGGGAGAAAACAGGAAGGCTCATAAAACAAAGAACCGTGAGCATAAACACTATCCAATATGGTTTATCGACTTGAATATTCATCATCCTCTCCTCTTCCTATTACGGATTTTAGATTTCGGATTTCGGAATTTAAAAAAACTCTCCTTCGACATTCGTTATTCGTTATTCGATATTCGACATTTCCATGCTCAGTGGCGCCCCACGAAGCATGAGAGTTTGACCCACCCCTTATGCCTCACCCCTCACCCCTCGTCACCCGTCACTCGTCACTCGTCACTCCTACACATGCCCCAAGGCCTCCACCACATTCTGCCTGGCCGCCCGTCTGGCCGGTATGATGGCTGCCAGCAACGAAAGCCCGATCAGACAAAACATCAACACCGCCAAGACCTCGGGCACCAGATCGACGATCAAGGGCACCGGTGTGGAAACACCCGGTGGTATATAACTTGGTGGAAAGGCCCGAATAGCCGCCCAGCCGCTGATATGCAATATCACCCCGATCAGACTGCCGAAAAGTCCCAACAAACCGCCTTCCAGGGCGAAAAGCAGCGATACCCCTCTGCGCTTCAAGCCCAAGGCCCGCAGGGTGCCGATCTCCCGGGTCCTTTCCAGGACCGCCATGCCCATGGTGTTGACCGTACTCATCACCACGATGACCAGGACGATGGAGAATATGAACATGAAGATCATATCGAACATCCCCCGGACCTTGGAATAAAACAGGGACAGTTCATTCCAGGTCTTTATCTCGCAGGGAAGGCCGGCCCGATTCAGTTTAGCCAGCAAGAGGGTCCGCATCTTTTCGGTCTTGTCCCAGTCCTCCAAGAGGACCACGATCCTTTCCGCCCCCTGGGTGTCCAACAGGGATTGGGCGAACCCATAGGTAAACCGCATATATTTGTCATTGGTGGCGTCCGATCCGGAATCATAGACCCCCGCAACCTGTATATCCATGGCATTCATCTGGCCGCCCAGAGTTGTGGCCATGACCACCCCGTCCTTGCCGGGAGTGAGGTTGAGATACTTGGCCAGATCCTGGGTCATCTCCACCCCGTAAGCCTTTTTCTCCTCCAGGCCCTCGCCTTTGATCGGTCTGAAGGCGGCCCAGGCCCCTTTGATGGTCTTATCATCTTTGGGAACGACCCCCTGGGCTATGAAAATGGTCGAGGTGGTCCCATTGGAAACAATCCCGGTAACTTGAATCTGCGGCGTGGCCAATAGGACTTCTTTTTCTGCCTGGACCAGTTTGATGACCTTCTCGATTTCCGTCTTGGAAAACATATACCGTTCCGGATCGAGCTTGCCTTTTTCCAGCCAGCCGGCTTTGGTGATCGTCAGATGACCCAAGCCTTCGCCCCGGATGGCCGAGGTCCGCAGTCCGGAATAGACATTACTGACATAGCCCCGAAAAAGGCTGATGGCGGCGAAACCCACCCCAATGGCCAGCAAAGTGACCAGTGAGCGCCGTTTATTCCGGAGGATATTGCGAACCGCCAATTTCATCCATTTCATCATGGCTTCACACCTCCTTCCACGATCCTTCCATCTTCCAGCCGCACCAGGCGATCGACCTGGTCCAGCAGCCGCTGGTCATGGGTGGAAAAGATAAAGGTGGTCTTTTCTTTTTCATTGAGCGAACGCATGAGGCCGATAATCATACGGGCGGTTTCCGAATCCAGGTTGGCGGTCGGCTCATCGGCAATCACCAGAGAGGGATCGGTCACCAGGGCCCGGGCAATGGCCACCCGCTGTTGTTGCCCGCCGGACATTTTGAAGGGACGATGATGGACCAGATCGGCCAGGCCAACGGCCTTAAGCCGTGTCATGGCCTTGGCTTTGGCCTCAGCCGATGAGGCCCCTTTGATCTGCAGAGGCAGCATGACATTCTCCAGGCCGGAAAGGACCGGGACCAGGTTAAACCCCTGGAAGATAAAGCCGATGGTTTCGTTACGCAGTTCGCTTCGCTGGTTATCCGATAAGGAACGAATATCCCGGCCGGCAATGGCCAGGGATCCTTCCGTGGGTTCATCAATAGCCCCGATCAGATTTAAAAGGGTGGTTTTACCGGAACCGGACGGTCCCCAGACGGCCACAAACTCCCCTTTTTCGATTTTGAGGTCGATCCCCTGAAGGGCCTGGACCACGGTTTCACCCAGAAAATAGTCTTTTTTTATGTTTTCCATTTCGATTAAAGCCATGATCCTCATTGCTCCTTATTTAAAGGTTTTGCTATTCCTCAAAAGCCCTTAAGTGCTTTGTAAAAAATGCGGTTCGGAGTCTTTAAAAACCTCGCAAAAAGTCGCTGAAACCCGCATTACGTCATTCCGGCCTCCGTCCCGGAGGGGTCTACGCCCCGGAGGGCGAAAGCCGGAATCCGGTAGTCTTTAGCCGATGATAAATCTCCCGGCCCCCGGCTTTAACCGGGGTGACGACCTTTTTCGGGTCCATCATCCTACCTCCTGATGTTTTTTAGTTCATTTTAAACGATTAATCGGTTTAAGAAAGGGTTAAGCGATGAAAAGGCGTCTGAGTCGATTAAGGGGTTATAATAGGCGTGAAGGGAGCCTTCCGGCTGATTTCTTCTATGGTTAAATCTTCATCAAGTCCTTGACGCCATTTTGTGTAATCGAACGATTCCCATGCCTGGCCATTTTTTGGCCCATTCGATAAGGTTGTTCCTGCTTATTTGTGGGAAATTTGACCAGTTCCCGGGGAGAAGAATAACCAATTTTATGACCCGGGTCATAAGTGTCGTATTGGTATTATTGGCAATTTTTATATGGTACTGATCCAGGTTTGGCTTTAATTAAAATGGCCCATCTCCAAAAGAGTTGGCGATGAGCGAAGGGTTCAAGGGGGCAAGGTTTCAAGGGCTCAAGGGAAATGCTGCCGCTTGCCTCACTTGCGGCGAATAACGGCTATTTTCGACGCAATAATTCCGGAGAATGTTCTTGCTTTTGCG
>CAZVHO010000026.1:0-18440 GCA_964627515.1 uncultured Thermodesulfobacteriota bacterium
TGGCCTCCACCAAGGCCAAGCTTCTGGTCTTGAGCCAGGAGGATCTATTCCTGGAGAAGGCGCAGCTCAACCTGCCCGGGACCATCACCGAACATCCTAATTGGTCCAGAAAGATGCGTTATTCCATAGAAGAGCTCTGGGAACATCCCGATGTCCAAAAAATGGCCCGCTTATTTCGAGCTGCAATAGATGGATCGGGAAGGGGGATAAAAGGGTCAGGAAGGGGAGGGGGATAATTTTTTCATTTCCCCAACCCCAATTCTTCTCCGGCTGCCTGATAATAAGCCTTATATGCCTGATTCCCAAAGAGGACAAACCCGACCCGGTGGAAAACCGGATTTTCACGGATAAAGTCCGTTACGGTTTTTACGGCGATCCGGGCCGCCTCTTCCAAAGGATAACCGTAAGCGCCGGTGCTCAAAGAAGGAAAAGCCACGGACCGGATCCCTTTTTTATGGGCCAGTTTCAAACTTTCGTGGTAAGCACTGGCCAAAAGCCGGGCCACCCCCTTGTTTCCACCCTGATAAATAGGGCCTACGGTATGAATGACGTGTTTGGCCTTAAGATTCCCGCCGCTGGTAATCACCGCCTGTCCGGTGGGGCAGCTCCCGATCCTTCGGCATTCCTCCATGATAGCCGGTCCGCCGGCCCGGTGGATAGCCCCGTCCACCCCGCCACCGCCGGCCAGACGGGAATTGGCGGCATTGACAATGGCCTCTGTTTCCTGTTGGGTGATATCCCCTTCTTCCAAGAAAAAGAGGGTCGGTCCGATTATAAATTCCATGAAATGCCTCCTTTGTGGGGCGCAAGGCACAAGGCACAAGGTACAAGGTGCAAGGGCTTAACTTAAAATCAAACAAATCGTTTGCCTTGAGCCTCGTGCCTTGCGCCTTACGCCTGTTGTTAAAACTTTTTCATGGCCTCCTTCAGCCTTTCCCGGGCCTCTTCGGCGTACCAAAATTTTAAAAACAGATCTACATCTTCCTCCAGCCGCCGGCGGATATCATCGGCCACCGAACCGGTTCTATTCTTCTTGATTGCTTCAAATGCCTCAGCCGGAAGACCGCCCAGTAACCGGGCCTTGGTCAGGGACTCCTGAAAAAGGTTTTCCGAAGGGAAAAGGCCGTCGATAATCCCCATGGATAAGGCCTCCTCTGCCGGGATCATTTTCCCGGTATACATCATCTCTGTTGCCTTCCGGTCTCCGGCCAGTTGTCTCAAAATGCAATCCGAGAGGTAGGGCAAAGGTACACCCAGGTTGATTTCGTTTAAGGCGCAAAATTTTTTTCCCTGGCTCATAAAACGGTAGTCACAGCATGAAGCCAGGATAAACCCCCCGGCGATGGCATGGCCGTTAAGGGAAGCGATGGTCGGTTTGGGGAAAATATAGAGATTTAAACAGAGCAGGTTGTAGGCCGTAAAGAATTCCTTAAAGACTTGAGGGTCCTTGGAATAGAGTTCAGGGAGATCAAAACCCATGGAAAAAAATTTATCATTGGCGCTGGTCAGGACCAGGGAATGGACCCCCTTGCTGTCCTGGGCTTCCTTCAGATGAAGCTCAAGCTCTTTTACCAGTTCTCCGTTTATGGGGTTGGGTATTCCCCGATTTAATTTTAATATCCGAACCCGTTCTTCTGTCGATGCTTCGATCCACCCCATAGAAAGACCTCCTTAATTAGATTCATATGCTCTATATCTGCGAAGTTAACTTAGATGGTCTCGTAATAACTCGTCATTCCCGCGCAGGCGGGAATCCAGGCCAGGCCTAACCAATTATAAACACTGGATTCCCGTTTTCACGGGAATGACGAAATTGGGGTCTCCCGGATTTTTTACGAACTCATAAACTTTAAGTTTTTAATAACTCGGAATCAACTGCTTCCGAAGAAGCGATCCAGGAGAACCCGCTCAAGGCCTCATTTTTAGATATCTTGGGTAAGGAATGATAACTCATGCTATTTTATACCTTCCAATTAATTTTTCAAACTTATTTTAGATTTTAATTAACAGGTTACACCTATCTTTGTATTTGACAAAACGACCGGGATATTTTAATATCCATTAAATTCTAAGGGAGTAGCTTATGGAAAAAAGAGACGAAGAATTAATCGCCCAACTGATTGCCGAGGATGAAGAACTGCGAAAGTTGGTGAAAGAACACAAAGAATTTGAAAGCCAGTTGGAAGAATTCAATAAAAGGTTATACCTTTCCGATGAAGAAAATCGAGAAAAGAGAAAGCTTCAAAAATTAAAGCTGGCCGGCCGGGATCGGATTGAACAGATATTGAGAGACCACCGGGCAAAAGGTTAAAGAGCTTGAGATTAAGTGGAGCCGAAATCGTTATAGAAAGCTTGATCCAGGAAGGGGTTACCTCCATCTTCGGGTATCCCGGAGCAGCTATTACGGACATTTATGACACCCTGGATAAAAGTCCCATCCGTCATTATCTGGTGCGCCATGAACAGGGCGCCGTCCATATGGCTGATGGATATGCCCGGACCTCAGGAAAGGTGGGTGTTTGTCTGGTGACCTCCGGCCCGGGGGCCACCAATACCGTTACGGGAATAGCTTCGGCCTATATGGACTCTATCCCCATTGTGGTTTTTACCGGCCAGGTTCCAACCCCATTAATCGGCAATGATGCTTTTCAGGAAGTGGACATTGTCGGCATCACCCGTCCTTGTACCAAACACAATTATTTGGTTAAGGCGGTTGAAGATCTGGCTGGAATCATAAAGGAAGCCTTTTACCTGGCCCGTTCCGGTAGACCGGGACCGATCCTGATCGATTTGCCAAAGGATATACTACACAACAAAACCGAATTTAAGTATCCCAAAAAAATTGAGATGCGCAACTACCGGCCGACTTACAGTGCCCATCCCAAACAAATCGAAAAAGCAGCAGCACAGATCCTGAAGGCCAAGAGGCCGGTAATCTATGCCGGAGGAGGGGTCATTACCTCCCATTCTTCCTCAGAATTAAAAACCTTGGCCGAGAGCTTGACCATTCCCGTAACGACTACCCTGATGGGGTTGGGGGCCTTTCCCGGCAGGCATCCCCTGTGGCTGGGGATGCTGGGGATGCACGGGACTTATTGGGCCAATATGTCCGTGGCTAATTGTGACCTCTTGATTGCCGTAGGAGCCCGATTTGATGATCGGGTCACCGGTAAGGTGGATCTGTTCGCCCCCGAGGCCCGGATTATCCATATCGACATCGATCCCACATCGATCCGGAAAAATGTCTCGGTGGATATCCCGATTGTCGGAGATTGCAAGGATGCCTTAAACAAATTAAATCAACTGGTCCAAAAACCGGGAAAACAGGAATGGCGTAAGATAAGACAACCCTGGCTGGAACAAATCAAGGAATGGAAGGAAACCCACCCTCTAAGCTATGAACAGGGAAAAGACGAAATCAAACCCCAATACGTGGTTGAAAAGATTTACGAACTGACCAAAGGAAAGGCCATCATCGCCACGGAGGTGGGACAAAACCAGATGTGGGCCGCCCAATATTATCATTTCGACCAACCCAATTCCTTTATTACATCCGGTGGATTGGGGGTCATGGGGTATGGTTTTCCGGCCGCGATTGGGGCCCAGGTGGCCTGCCCGGACCGAATCGTATTCGATATTGCCGGAGACGGGAGTATCCAGATGAACATTCAGGAAATGGCAACGGTTGTGGCCAATCAATTGCCGGTGAAGATTGCCATTTTAAATAATGGTTATTTGGGGATGGTGCGTCAATTCCAAGAACTTTTTTATGAAAAAAGGTATGCTCAGACCTTCCTCAAGGGCAATCCCGATTTTGTGAAAATAGCTGAAGCCTATGGGGCAACCGGACTCAGGGCCAAGCGTCCCGAAGAGGTGGGGCCGGTTATCGAAAAGGCCTTATCCATTAAAGGACCGGTGATTATCGATTTTGTTGTCAGCCCTGAAGAATGTGTCTCTCCTATGGTCCCTTCCGGAAAAGCTATGACCGAGATGCTGTTGGTGTAAGAAAAGCGATCAGCTATCAGCGGTCGGCCATCAGCCGAAGGATTATTATTGAGTTTGCTGATTGCTGAAAGCTGATAGCTAAAAGGCTACCAAATGGAAAATCATCAAGATCAAAAACATACTATTTCTGCATTGGTGGATAACGAACCCGGGGTCCTGTCGCGCGTTACGGGTTTATTCAGCGGCCGAGGTTTTAATATTGAAAGTCTTTGTGTGGCTGAGACCATGGATCCCCTGGTTTCTCGAATTACCTTAGTAACCCGAGGAAACGATCAAATTATAGAGCAAATAACTAAACAGCTCAATAAACTGATCAATGTCATTAAGGTAATAGATTTTACCAATACCGAATTTGTAGAAAGAGAGATGGCCTTGATTAAGGTCCGGGCCGAGGCCCAAACCCGGGCCGAAATTTTGAGAATCGTAGACATCTTCCGCTGTAAGGTGGTCGATGTAAGTCCCCAATTTTATACGATTGAGGTGACCGGCAATGAAGGGAAAATCAAGGCCATTTTGGATTTGCTGGGTCCCCTTGGGATCAAAGAAATCGCCCGCACCGGTGCTATTGCCATGGCCCGGAGCAAAAAAGAAGGTTCGTTAAAGAGGGAAAAATCTGTTATACTACAAGAGACGTTTGGAGGAGGGAAAAAATGAAAATTTTTTATGACCAGGAAGCAGATCTTAACTACCTAAAAGGAAAGAAAGTAGCCATCATCGGCTACGGGAGTCAGGGACACGCCCAGGCCTTGAATTTACGGGATTCAGGGGTGGACGTGGTTGTAGCTGAATTGGCCGGTACTCCTAATTACCAACTGGCCCAGGAACAAGGATTTGTTCCGGTTACTGCGGCCCAAGCCGCAGCCCAGGCCCAGGTTATTCAAATCCTGGCCCAGGACCATGCCCAGGCCTATCTGTTTGAAAATGAGGTCCTGCCCCATTTGACGCCCGATAAAACCATCGTTTTTTCACACGGCTTTAATATTCATTATGGGCAAATTGTCCCCCCGTCTAATGTGGACGTGGTAATGGTTGCCCCCAAGGGACCAGGTCATTTGGTACGTCGGGAATTTGAAAAAGGGGCCGGGGTTCCATCCCTGGTTGCGATCCATCAGGATCCTTCCGGCAATGCCATGAAGACGGCTTTGGCCTATGCCAAGGGGATTGGAGCCACCCGGGCCGGCGTTATTTTGACCACCTTTAAAGAAGAAACGGAAACCGATCTCTTCGGTGAGCAGGCCGTTTTGTGCGGCGGCGTAACCGCTTTGGTCAAGGCCGGCTTTGATACCCTGGTGGAGGCCGGTTATCAACCCGAGATCGCTTATTTTGAATGTTTACATGAGTTAAAACTGATCGTCGATTTAATGTATGAAGGGGGCATCAGCCGGATGCGTTATTCCATAAGTGATACGGCTGAATACGGCGACTTGACCCGCGGAAATCGCATCGTCACTGAAGAGACCCGTGAAGAGATGCAGATTATCTTGCAAGAGGTCCAAACGGGTGAATTCGCTCGAGAATGGATCTTGGAAAACAAGGCCAATCGTCCGGTCTTTAATGCCTTGCGGCGTATTGAGGCCGAACATCCCATAGAAGAAGTGGGCGAAAAACTCCGGCAGATGATGAGCTGGCTGAAGAAATGATGAACAGAATCGAATGGTTCAAGGTTCAAGGTTCAAGGTTCAAGGCTCAAAGGTCAAAAAAAACCTTATACCGTAAACCTTATACCTTATACCATATTTTATGCATGTTCCGATAGCCCGTCAAGGGTATCCATTTATTATTCTTGGGCTGGCAGGGGTTGTTCTTTTTGCCTGGTGGGACCTGTCCATAGGTTGGGGATTTGCCGGCCTGTTTACACTCTTCGTGGCCGCGTTTTTTCGGGACCCCGAACGGGAGTCGCCCCAGGGAGAAAAGGTCATATTATCCCCGGCCGATGGTAAAATCCTGCTGATCGAGGAAGAGGAAGAAATCTCTTTTTTAACTGGCCGGGCCATAAAGATCAGTATCTTTATGTCGGTTTTTAACTGCCATATTAATCGCATTCCGATAAGCGGCAGTATAGAAAAGGTTTTTTATCAGGCCGGGAAGTTCTATGCGGCCAATAATGACCTGGCCTCGGCCCAAAACGAACAAAACGCCCTGGTCCTTGAAACGCGCGAAGGACAACGGATTTGTTTTGTTCAGATAGCCGGCCTGATCGCCCGAAGGATTGTCTGTTGGGTCAAGGCCGGTGAAACCGTAAAGCAGGGAGAACGTTTTGGGTTGATCCAGTTTGGTTCAAGGGTGGACCTTTATTTGCCCACCGCAGCCCGACTCCGGATCAAACGGGGAGATAAGGTCAAGGCAGGGTTGACCATTTTAGGAGAACTGCCATGAGGATAAAAAATCGGAGGAATAAAAACAGGAAGGAGCGGAGAAGGGGCGTCTATGTGCTCCCCAATCTGGTGACCACGGCCAGTCTTTTTTGCGGTTTTTATGCTGTAATCAGTGCGATTCAGGGAAATTTTTACCAGGCCGCCCTTTCCGTGTTGATTGCGGCTGTCCTGGATGGTCTGGATGGACGTATTGCCCGTATTACCAGAACGACCAGCGCCTTTGGTGTTCAGTATGATTCATTATGCGATTTGATTGCTTTCGGAATGGCCCCAGGGGTCCTGGTTTTTCTCTGGGCTTTGAAACCCTTCAACCGATTCGGTTGGATGGCCGCCTTTCTCTATGTGGTTTGCGGGGCTTTGCGGTTGGCCCGTTTCAATGTTCAAGTGGGGCAGGTGGGAAACAATTATTTCGTCGGCCTGCCGATTCCGGCCGCAGCCAGTATCGTGGCCGCAACGATATTGTTCATTTATCAGGTAGGCGGAACAGGATCAACAGGCTACCTTGTGGTGTTGATCATGATCTATGTCTTGTCATTTTTGATGGTCAGCAATATCCCTTATCCCAGCTTTAAAGGCCTGAAATTAGCGGAAAGACGCTCTTTCAATTTCCTGGTGGCGGCGGTGCTGATTTTTGTTCTGGTGGCCTTGGAACCCTTCGTCATGCTGGCCGTGGGGCTCTTGGGATATGTGCTGTCCGGTCCTGTCCTGGCCTTGTATAAGTTGAAGAGGAAACCGACGACCGAACCTGTAGAGAGGACGGTCTGATAAAAAATAAGATTTCGGATTTCGGAGTGCGGATTTCGGAATTAAAATAAGCATTTTCATAAACCGTTGGTAACCCAAAGGGGCATGAGGGCTTAATACAGATACTGGATGCTGGATACTGGATTGAGGAACGCCTAACCAGTAACGAGGAACGAGGAACATGGCTGAACGCATTATTATTTTTGATACGACCTTAAGAGACGGAGAGCAATCCCCAGGGGCCAGCATGAACAAAGCCGAAAAATTGCGTCTGGCCCGACAATTGGAAAAATTGAAGGTCGATGTGATAGAGGCCGGATTTCCGGTGGCCTCACAAGGCGATTTCGAGGCCGTGGCCTTGATTGCCAAAGAGGTCCGGGGATTGACGGTTACCGCCCTTTCCAGGACAGCCAAAGGGGATATCGATCGGGCCTGGGAGGCCGTAAAAGAGGCGGCTGATCCCCGTTTGCATATTTTTATAGCGACCTCCGACCTGCACTTAAAATATAAATTGCGCAAGACCCGGAGAGAGGTGTTGGATATCGTTCAAAAGGCGATTGCCTATGCCCGGCGCTATACCACCAATATCGAGTTTTCCACCGAAGACGGTTCCCGAACCGATCCTTCTTATCTGGTCCAGGTTGTCCAAACGGCTGTCAAGGCCGGGGCCACCACTATCAATTTTCCCGATACGGTGGGTTATGCCTTGCCGGAAGAATTCGGGCAAAGAGTTCGCCTCTTGCGGGAAAAGGTAGCGGCCGATGATCGGGTGGTCTGGAGCGTTCATTGCCATAACGACCTGGGGCTGGCCCTATCCAATACCCTGTCCGCCATTCAGAATGGGGCCCGGCAGGCGGAAGTGACTATCAACGGTATCGGGGAACGGGCCGGGAACACCTCTCTGGAAGAACTGGTAATGGCCCTGCATACCCGAAAAGATCGAATGCCCTATTTTACCAATATTGAAAAACGGCAGATCTATCCCACCAGTCGCTTAGTGAGCCGCATAACCGGCCTGTTGGTCCCGGCCAACAAGGCCGTAGTGGGGGCCAATGCCTTTGCCCATGAATCTGGGATCCATCAGGATGGGGTTCTTAAAAAGAGGGCGACCTATGAGATCATGACCCCCAAGGATGTCGGACTGGACCAAAGTGTATTGGTTTTAGGAAAACATTCCGGTCGCCATGCCTTTCAGGAGCGTCTAAAGGAATTGGGCTATGTTTTGAGTCCGGAGGATTTACAAAAAGTCTTTGAGAGGTTCAAAGACCTGGCCGACAAGAAAAAGGAAGTGGTCAATGAAGATATCGAGGCCTTGATCGCTGATGAGATCCTGATGATTCCCGATACCTATAAACTGGTCTATTTAAGTGTGATCAGCGGAAATATGGCGGTCCCGACGGCCACTGTTAAGATAGAGGTCAATGGAGAAATTATCCAGAAGGCCGGTTTTGGAGTCGGTCCGATTGACGCCACTTTTAATACCATCAATAAAATTATTCGAACCTGTACCAAGGCCTGTAAGCTCTTAAGTTTTTCGATTAATGCCATTACCGGAGGTACGGATGCCCAGGGGCAGGTTAATGTCCGTGTCGAACAAGACGGCAAGGTGGGCTTGGGCAAGGGATCGGATCCGGATATTATAACGGCCAGTGCCAAGGCCTATTTAAACGCCCTGAATCGATTGGAATATTTAAAAAAGAATCCGATTAAAAAGCTATCATGACCATAAGCTGTCAGCGATCAGCTTTCAGCCGTCAGGAAAAATCATTGAAAAACCGGCTTATGCTGACCGCTATCGGCTATTCGTTCCATCTGGAACCTCGAGGTTTCCGGATGTAAACTATTTTCCATTTCATTTTTTGAAGCTGAGCGCTGAGCGCTGAATGCTGAAAGCTATAATATGTCTCAAACCATTACAGAAAAAATTTTAGCAGCCCACGCCGGAGTGAAAACCGTTCATCCCGGTCAATTGATCGAAGCCCGGGTGGACCTGGCCCTGGCCAATGATATCACCGCCCCCATTGCCATGGAGGTTTTTTATAAGGCCGGCGGTAAAAAAGTTTTTGACCCGAAAAAAGTAGTCCTGGTTCCCGATCATTTCGTACCCAATAAGGATATAGCGGCGGCTGAACAGTGTCGGGAGATGCGTCTTTTTGCCAGGGAGCAAAAGCTTACCCATTTTTTTGAGTTAGGGGAGATGGGGGTAGAGCATGCCCTGCTTCCGGAAAAAGGGCTGGTCTTACCCGGCGATCTGGTTATCGGGGCCGATAGTCATACCTGCACCTATGGGGCCCTGGGGGCCTTTGCCACAGGCGTCGGGAGCACGGACCTGGGCGCGGCTATGGTCACCGGCCAAACCTGGTTAAAGGTCCCCGAGACCATAAAACTGGTTTATCGCGGAAAACCCAAGCCCTGGGTTTCGGGTAAAGACCTGATCCTGTATACCATCGGAGACCTTGGGGTGGATGGGGCCCGTTATCAGGCCATGGAATTCAGCGGGCCGGCCCTGGCCGGTCTTTCCATGGCCGATCGGTTCACTATGGCCAATATGGCCATTGAGGCCGGGGCCAAGAATGGTATCTTTGAACCGGATGAAAAAACCATGGCCTACATTCGGGAACGATCCAAAAGAAAAGGCAAGATTTTCCATTCCGATCCGGATGCCCAGTATAGGGAAACACGTTATTATGATTTGAGTAGCATCGAACCCCAGGTGGCTTTCCCGCACCTGCCCGAAAATACCCGGCCCATATCGAAAGTGGGAAAGGTACCAATTGATCAGGCCGTCATAGGATCTTGTACCAATGGACGGTTGGAGGATTTGCGGATTGCGGCCCGGGTATTAAAAGGGCACAAAGTCGCTAAGGGGGTCCGGCTGATCATTATCCCGGCAACCCCCTGGATTTATCAACAGGCAATGTCCGAAGGATTGCTGGACATCTTTTTGAAGGCCGGTGGGGTGATCAGCCCCCCAACCTGCGGCCCTTGTCTGGGAGGCTTCATGGGGATTCTGGCCCAGGGAGAAAGGGCCATTTCAACCACCAACCGGAATTTTGTGGGGCGCATGGGCCATCCGGGCAGTGAGGTCTACCTGGCCAGCCCGGCCATTACTGCGGCCTCGGCCGTCCTGGGATCTATCGGGCCGGTGGAAGCCTTGCCGAGGGGGAAAAAAGTTCGGAGTTTATAGTTCGGAGTTCGGAGTTAAGGGTTCGGAGAAACAATTTTTCCAACATCAGGAGTACCTGCCAGAAATATATTTAGGCATTATGAAGAGACCAGTTCATTAAAAATCCGGAAGCGCCCATTTGCGTCATTCCCGTGAAAACGGGAAGCCAGTCCCGCTAAAGGCGGGATTAATTAGTTATGCCTGGACTGGATTCCCGCCTGCGCGGGAATGACGAGTTTTTACATCGTCATCATGAAGAAAAGGGATACAAAATGAAATATACCGGCCGTGTTTGGAAATTCGGAGACCATATTGACACCGATGTCATCATACCAGCCCGTCATTTAACTACTTCGGATCCGAAGGAATTGGGCAGCCATTGTATGGAAGATGCTGATCCTGATTTTGTAAAGAAGGTCCGTAAGGGAGATATTATTGTTGCCGGAAGAAATTTCGGGAGCGGTTCTTCCCGAGAGCATGCCCCCATTGCCATCAAAGCCTCCGGCATTTCCTGCGTGATTGCTGAAAACTTTGCCCGGATCTTTTATCGAAATGCCTTTAATATGGGGCTTCCGATATTTGAATCCCCGGAAGCCGCCCAAACTATTAAAACCGGGGATGTTGTGGTGGTTAATGCCGAAACTGGCCTGATTGAAGATCGAACCTTAAAGAAAAAATTTCAAGCCGGACCTATTCCTCCGTTCATGCAGGAATTGATCGATGACGGGGGGTTGGTTGCCCATATCAATAAAAAGGCCCAAGGTACAAGGCCCAGGGTACAAGGCAAAAAATCAAAGAGGTAAGGAAAAAACCATGAAAAAAACATATCAGATTGCAGTCATTTCGGGAGACGGCACCGGACCTGAAGTTGTGGCCGAAGGCGTAAAGGTGCTTAAGGCCGTGGGTCAAAAGGAGAAGACCTCTTTCCAGTTCATCCCTTTTGATCTGGGTGGTGAGCGTTATATAAAGACCGGGGAAATCCTGCCGGATTCGGTCCTGGAAGAATTAAAGAAGGTCAACGCCATTTATCTCGGGGCCATTGGTCATCCGGGGGTAAAACCAGGTATTTTGGAGAAGGGTCTGCTTTTAAAACTGCGATTTGATCTGGATCAGTATATCAACCTGCGACCGGTTATTCTCTATCCTGGAGTGGACACCCCATTAAAAAATAAGGGAGCGGCGGATATCGATTTTGTAGTGATTCGGGAGAACACCGAAGGTTTGTATGCCGGGGCAGGGGGGTTCTTGAAAAAAGGGACTGCCGATGAGGTGGCTATCCAGGAATCCATTAATACCCGTAAAGGCGTGGAACGTTGTATCCGCTATGCCTTTGAATTTTGTCGCCATCGGAATAAAAAACGGAAACTGACCCTTTGCGGCAAGACCAATGTCCTGACCTTCGCCTTTGATCTCTGGGAGCGGGCTTTCAAGGAAGTGGCGAATGAATACCCGGACATCACCACTGATTACGCCCATGTGGATGCGGTCTGTATGTGGATGGTAAAAAACCCGGAATGGTTTGATGTTATTGTCACGGATAATATGTTTGGAGATATCATTACCGATCTGGGGGCCATGATTCAGGGCGGGATGGGCATTGCCGCCGGCGGGAATATTAACCCCCAGGGGGTATCTATGTTTGAGCCTATCGGCGGTTCGGCCCCTAAGTATTCCGGGAAAAATATCATCAATCCCCTGGCCGCTATCGGAGCGGCCCAAATGATGCTGGCCCATCTCGGGTTGGATCCGGCCGCTCAAAGAGTAGACAAGGCCATTCGGATGGTAGTCAAAAATAATATCAAGGACCTTACGGCCGGTAAGATGGGATTTTCGACACAGGAAGTTGGAGATTTGGTGGTTTCGTATTTGTGAGCTATCAGCTCAGAGCCTTCAGCTTTCAGGAAAAGCCTTTTCTTCCGATTGCTGATCGCTGATCGCTGATCGCAAATAGCTATAAAAGAGAGGTCAGATCAATGAGTAGATTGTGGAATGTAGCGGTAGCGGGTGCTACGGGTGCGGTTGGAAATCAGATGATCCGTTGCCTGGAAGAAAGAAATTTTCCAGTAAAAAATATTCGGTTTTTGGCATCGGCCCGTTCTCTTGGCAAGACCCTGCCATATAAAGGGGAACCGGTCCCCGTTGAGGAATTGAAGGAGAACTCTTTTAAGGACATCGAGATTGCCTTGTTTTCTGCCGGGGCCTCTACCAGCTTGAAATTCGCTCCCCAGGCGGTCCAGGCCGGGAGCATCGTGATTGACAATTCCAGCGCCTTCCGGATGGATCCCAAAATCCCCTTGGTGGTTCCGGAATGCAATCCCCATCGGATAACCGGGGGCCCAGGGATTATCGCCAATCCGAATTGTTCGACCATCCAAATGGTGGTGGCCTTAAAACCGATCCATGATCAGGTCCGGATCAGACGGATTATTGTTTCTACCTACCAGGCCGTTTCGGGGACCGGTCAGAAGGCCATTTTTGAACTGCAGAATCAGATCAAGGATTTATCGGAAGGAAAAGAACCGGAAATAAAGGTATATCCCTACCAGATTGCCTATAACTGTCTGCCCCATATCGATGTCTTTCTGGAAAACGATTACACCAAGGAAGAGATGAAGATGGTCAATGAAACCCGGAAAATCCTGGAAGATGATTCCATCAGGGTTTCGGCCACGACGGTACGGGTCCCGGTTTTTTATGGCCATTCGGAAGCCGTCTATATTGAGACCGATAAAAAGATCCATCCCCAAGAGGTCAAAGATCTCCTTAGAAACGCTTCCGGGGTAATGGTGGTTGATGATATAGCCAACAAGATATACCCGACCGCTTTAATGGCCGAAGGTAAAGACGAAGTTTTTGTCGGCCGGATCCGGGAAGATATTTCCCATGAAAAAGGAATCGCCATGTGGATCGTGGCCGACAATATTCGAAAAGGGGCGGCCACCAACGCCGTACAAATCGCTGAAATATGGACACAGAGGGGGTAAATCAAAATTGTGACGAGTGACGGGTGACGGGAAAAAACCAGGATGGACTCCCAACGATTTCGCCAAGAATCAACAAAGCTGATTTTTCTTTCTGTTTTTAACCCGTCACCCGTCACCCGTCACCCGCTACCCCTTCCATGAGGATCATTGCCGGGCATTGCAAAGGACATCGGTTAGCTCCCTTAAAAGGCAGGCAGACCCGCCCGACTCAAGATCAGGTCCGGGAGGCGATATTTAACATCCTGGAGCCCGAAGGCCCTTTTTTAAGAGTAGCCGATCTTTTTGCCGGGACCGGGGCCTTGGGAATGGAAGCCTTAAGCCGTTGGGGCGGTTCGGCCCTTTTTGTGGATTCTTCCCGAAGGGCTATCGATGTTCTCCGGGAAAATATTCGTCGTTTGAAAATGGAGGGAAGCTCCCGGGTGATCCAACGGGACCTGGCAAAAGGGATTTATTTTTTAATCAAAGCCGGCTGTCCCTTTGATCTTGTTTTTATGGATCCTCCGTACGGAGGAGGGTGGTGTGCACCTATAATCACCTCTCTTTTGACTCTTCCCGTCCTTGAAGAAACAGGGGTTCTGGTTCTGGAACACGATTTAACAGAATCTGTTCCTATGGCAGTCGGGGCATGGGCAATTGCCGATCAACGGCGGTATGGGCCGACCAGAATTTCTTTTTACAAATCAAAAAAATGATAAGGTAGAAAACAATAATGGAGCGAGTGGCGATTTATCCGGGCTCTTTTGATCCCATCACCAATGGACACCTCAGTCTGCTTCGCCGGGGCCTTCAGATATTTGACAAAGTTATTGTAGCCATTGCCATCAATCCGGAAAAGAAACCCTTGTTCACCCTGGAAGAACGGATCGACATCCTGACTATGGTTTTGAAGGATTATCCCCGGGCCAAAATCGATCATTTTCAGGGCTTATTGGTGGATTATGTCCAACAACAGGGGACCAATATTATCTTAAGAGGTCTGCGGGCTTTGTCGGATTTTGAGTACGAATTCCAGTTAGCCCTGATGAATCGAAAGCTAAGCCGGAAAGTCCAGACGGTTTTTATGATGACCGATTATAAATGGTTTTACATCAGCTCTACCATTATTAAAGAAGCGGCCTCGTTAGGCGGAAATATCGACGGCCTGGTACCGGAAGTGGTTAAACAACGGCTTAGAGAAAAGTTCGGGTTTTCCCCCATTTCTCCAGCGAACAATCATTTAAAGTCAAATAATGTTTCAATAAATTCCAGAAACAAGTCCCGCAAAAAGGAAATTTGGGAATAACCTGAGTTTGTTTTGATGGGCACGCCAAGGGTCAGCCAAAAAGAAGCTGTTTTACACACTATCCGCCAGGCAAGCGATCTCCCTGTCATGGCGGAAACCATAAAATTCATTCAGAATATAAAGGCTTTTGCCGATCAAAATATTACGGAAATCGCCAATATTATTCTGAAAGACTATGCGCTAACCGCCAAACTGTTAAAAGTCGTCAACAGTGTCATTTATCTGCAGTTCGGTGAGGTGACTACTATATCGCGAGCTATCTTTCTTCTTGGTATAGAAAACATTAAAGATATTTCCCTCACCTTGATGATCCTGGATCATCTTCAAAAAAACAGCGCGCATCCTAAAATTCTGGATATTATCAGCCAGGCCTATTTGGGCGGCTTTATGGCCGAAAAAATAGTCCACGATCTGAACTTTGTAGAGGAGGAAGAAGCCTTTATCTGCGCACTCCTTCATCCTCTTGGTAAGATCCTGACCGCTTTCGCCATGCCGGAGAAGATTGCCGAGATTGAGCGACGAGGCACGGAAAAAGACTACACGGAAAATTCAGCCTCAACTTCCGTCCTGGGGATTTCCTTTGAAGAAATAGGGGTAACGATCGCCACGGAATGGAATTTTCCCTCAAAAATCATCCAGAGTATGCACAATACCCGCCTTTCTGATCTCACCGCCAACCTCGGGGAAATGGAGAAACTCCGTATGATAGCCACCCTTTCTACACAGATCTCCAATATCCTGGGAACGGATTATGGGAAAAAAGAAAAAACCGTTATATTAAAAAAGCTTCTCAATGGTTATAAAGATCATATTAAAATCTCGGAGAATCTTGACCGTCTGATAACGGCCGCTGCTCAGGATCTGCATCGACTGGGCTCTGATTTAAATCTGAATATTAAGGGAACCTCTTTGCATAAACAATTAATAGATTGGGCAGGACCAGAATCTAAGACCCTCTCCGGCGCAGAAGCCCTTGAAGGCAGCCCGGATGATTTGAAGATCATCGAAACGTTTTTCCCCAGGGAAGAGGAGGACGCCGAAACTATTTTTTCAAAAGGGATTCAGGATATTAATAGTTCGATACTCCAACCCTTTGCCTTGAATGATGTCATAAGGATAGCCCTTGAAACCATCCACCGGGGGCTGAAAAAGGCCGGGATTTCAAGGACGCTATTTTTTGTAAGAGATACTCAAAAACCCTTTATGCGGATCAGATCGGGATTCGGGGACCGTATTGAAGAAGCCATGAATGGGTTCGTGATTGAGATAACCGGATCCAAAGATATATTCAACACCGCTATTTTCAAAGGCAGCGACCTGGTCATCCAGGATATTTCTTCCCGGGAAATAAAAAATCTCATCCCTTCCTGGTATCAAAAGCAGGTCCGGTCCCCTGCTTACCTGATCTTGCTACCGATAACCATCAACAAAAAAAGCATCGGTTTGGTTTGCCTTGAAGGAGAACAAAAGGGCTTCAAGGATATCTCGAAGGCCGATCTCAATTATTTGAGAATCCTTCGGGATCAGATCGTCGTAGCCGTCAGTCAGTTGGCCTCTGAAAAGTAATCCATTTTTCAATGCACTTAAACCGTTTCTATCCGATCATGAGGGGGTGTTATGTTTTTAGACGATCCAGGAATTTATTATGAAGTTCATGGTCAGGGAAGGCCGCTGGTTTTCCTGAACGGCATTATGATGAATACGCTGAGTTGGGTGGAACATGTGGCCAGACTCAAGGAACATTTCCAGCTCATTATTTACGATATGCGGGATCAGGGGCAATCGAGTCGACTGGCAGAGGGGTACGATAACCGCATTCATGCCGAAGACCTCAAGAAACTTCTCGACCATTTATCCCTACCCAAGGCCCATCTTTGCGGCCTTTCCTACGGCGGCCAGGTGGCCTTGATTTTTTCATTGAAATATCCGGAAATGGTCGACAAGCTGGTCCTTTCCAATACCTCGGCTTATGTCGATCAATATCTTCTTTCCATGGGGGAGATGTGGAAGAGGGCCGCCCGGTTATATGACGGGGAGGCCTTCTTCGACCTGGCCCTGATCCCAATCTATTCCCGGGCCTTTTACAACAATCATTATGATTGGCTGGCCAACCGAAGGCAGCTTTTTAAGGATTTTCTGACCAGGGAATGGTTTGACGGCTTTATAAGGCTGGCCTCCTCCAATGCCACCTATGATCTGAGAGCGGAAATGGCCGCCATAAAACATCCGACCCTGCTGATCGCCGCCCAGGAAGACATCATAACACCCTATGTCCAGATGCTTGAAATGAGCCGGGCCATGGCCAACTCCCAGTTTGTCTGTATCCCTGAAGCCGGTCATGCGGCCTTTCTGGAAAAGATCGATACCTTTTGTACCCTGCTGAAAGGTTTTTTGGGCTAAGGAAGAGACTGAAAGTTCAATGAGGCCCTCTGGTTGGCAAGGTCAGGAACCGCGACTGGCGATCCAGATCATGTGATGTCCTCCGCCTCGAGGACCTCGAGCCCTTGCCTCGACCTCTTCCACCTCGAAGCCCGTCCGGCGTAAACGACGACTAAAGGTCCGATTGGAACCGGTTGACCAGATGGCTAAAACACCCCCAGGACGTAAGGCCCCGAAGGCGGCCTCCAATCCGGCCCGGGTGTAATGCCAGTCATTGGCCTTTCGGATCAGGTCTTCCGGGCCGTTATCTATATCCAGCAAAATAGCGTCAAAGGTTTTGTGCTCCGTCTTGAGAATCCGGGCCACGTCCTCTATTCGGATAATGACCCGCCTGTCCTGAAGAGGATGGCCGGCCAGGACAGATAGAGGCCCCTGGTTCCAGGCGACCACTGCCGGAACCAATTCGGCTACTACCACCAAACTATCGGCCCTGAGTTGGCGCAAAGCTGCAGCCAGGGTATATCCCATACCCAGACCTCCGATCAGGACCCGGACACGAGGATGGCCGGCGATCTTTGCACAGGCCAGGTCGGCCAGGACATCCTCCGATCCATGACGTCGGCTGTTCATGAGCTCCCGGCCGCCCACCCTGATCGAGAACTCCCGGCCCCGCTGGTAGAGGAGAAGATCTTGGTCGCTTCCGGGCATGCGGACCCTGTCCAGGACCTGCCAGGGAATCACGGGATCCTCTTTAAAATCAAAAGACCGGTTGTTCCTGCCCAAAGCGAACTGATTAAAACAGCGACCTTAGAATTCTGGAGGTTTGTTCTCATTTTTTAACGAAAACCTTGTTTTTTAGAACTTCCTCGATCTGGTCGAGGTGCATTTTTCGATGATCGGATCGATAAAGCCTGAACCGCTCCCCGAGGCTTTCGATGGCGGCGATCAGCTCCTCAGGGGCCTCTTCCAGTTCCCGGTCAATGGCCTCGGCCGCTGAAACGGCCAGGCCGGCCGCCGCTCTGGACGGGAGGGCCAGCCACAGGGGAAGGAGTGATTCATTGATGACATCGATATCGATCGGGCAGGGGGCCACCCCATCGGCCTCCCATTTCCGCATCAGGACCATGGACCGCTGGTCCCAAAAGGCCAGATGGGCCAGGGCCACGGCCCGGTCCAATCGGTTCCCATGGGAAGGTTTAGCTCCTCGTCGGTCAGTCGTCCGACGATGGAATGCAGTCTTTCACGCTCCCGGGCATTTTCGGCAACAAAGGGTCGGTTCATAGGGCCTCCTTATTAGTTCGAAAATATGGTTCAAGGTTCGGGGTTCAAGGTCCGGAAAAAACCACTTCCCTGATTCTCTGACATTCTCGCACGGAGGGGTTATCGACGTTTTTTCAAAAAGCTGAACCGATACATTTTACCAAAATTAAACTAATAGTGCAAAAAATACCTGTTGAAAAAAATGGCGAATAAGGTAGCATACCTCCATGCTTTCCAAGACCAAC
>CAZVHO010000026.1:18540-21327 GCA_964627515.1 uncultured Thermodesulfobacteriota bacterium
CTGTTGAAAAAAATGGCGAATAAGGTAGCATACCTCCATGCTTTCCAAGACCAACCAGGAATTGCAAGAAAAGATCGAGTTTTATGAACGGGTGTTGGACAACATCCGAAACGGGGTGATGATTACCGATCCCGATGGTAAGGTCATCTTCTTCAGCCGGACCTATGGGAATTTTTTGGGGGTCGATCCCCGGGAGGTCATCGGCAAACACTGCCGCCAGGTAGTGGAACACACCCGGATGGATGTGGTGGCCCAGACCGGCATCCCTGAAATCAACCATCCCCATCGCATCAAAGGCCAGGATATGGTAGTCCAACGGATTCCTATCTATAAGGACGACAAGATCATAGCGGTCTACGGCCAGGTGATGTTTGAAGACATCCGTGACGTCCAGGCCCTGGCCAAAAAACTGACCTATCTGGAATCCAAGGTCGAACTCTATGAAAAGGAATTGGAAACCTTACGTTCTTCCAAATATACCTTTAACCATATTGTCGGGAAAAGTCCGGTCATGACGGATCTGAAGAAGATCGCCTTAAAGGCGGCCAAGACCAGCGCCCCGGTGCTAATCCTGGGAGAAAGCGGTACGGGCAAGGAACTGTTCGCCCATGCCATCCATTATGCCAGCAGCCGCAGGCCTTTTCCCTTTGTTCGATTGAATTGTGCGGCCATTCCCAGGGACCTCTTGGAGGCCGAACTGTTCGGATATCAGCCGGGAGCCTTTACCGGGGCCGGCAGCCGGGGCAAACCGGGCAAGTTTGAACTGGCCCATCAGGGTTCCATCTTCCTGGATGAGATCGGAGACCTGCCATTGGAAATGCAGCCCAAACTGTTAAGGGTCATCGAAGAAAAAGAGACCGAGCGTTTGGGCGGCACCCGCATCTTTAAATCCGATTTCAGGTTAATCGCCGCTACCCACGAGAACCTGGAAAAACTGGTCCAGGAGGGACGCTTTCGAAAAGACCTCTATTACCGTTTAAATGTCATTCCGATTAACCTGTCCCCTTTAAGGGAACGCAAGGAGGACATCCCCATACTGACTAACCATCTCATCCAGATTCTGAACCGGGATTTGGGTATGAATGTGACCCGCTTGGCGCCTGAAACCCTCCGGAGCTTTACACGCTACCATTGGCCCGGAAATGTCCGGGAATTGGCCAACATCCTTGAAAGGATCCTTTATTCCCTGGATGGGAATACTATCGAACAACATCATCTGCCCCTTTTCCTGCAAGACATCGGACGCAGTCCTTCTCCCTCCCCCCACGCTTCTTTGAAGAGGATCAAGGAGGATCGGGAAAAAGAGACCCTCCTGCAAGTCCTTCAGGGTTCCAAATATAACAAGAATAAGGCCGCTCTTTTATTGGGAATCCACCGGACGGCCCTTTATAAAAAAATGAAAAAGCATCATATCCCTTTACAGCCCCTCCTGAAATGAAGTTTCAAGTTGCAAGATGCAAGTTACAAGTTTGGAAAACCGAAAAAGAGCCGCGGGCAATAGACTATAGACGAAGAGAAAACTTCAAAATTATTTCACCTACTAAGCCCTCAGGCCCCCAGTGAGTGCTAAGAAACTTGAAAATAGATTCAAGGTCCAAGGTTTTGCCAAACTTGAAACTTGCATCTTGAAACTTTTTTATTTGTACCAATTTTTCTACATGTAGCTATTAATATACATCTTAAGAATTTGTTTAGAATTATTAAGATTTTTTTAACTTCAAGAATTAATGTAGCTTTTTTGATACATTAAAGGGATTTTTTAGGGGGAAATCTTTAAATACTTTTTCTGTCTAAATATCTTGTATATTTAATAGGATAATTAATTTATTACTCCTTAATAAGTACTTGGCCTGCATTTTGCTCTCTTGATCTAACACTCCCCAAAAAATGAATTCTAAGGAATTCCCTCATGCGCTTAAGTAAGGAATTGTCGGAACCGGTGATCAAGAAAGAAGACCTCCTTATTCTGAGTGATCCGGATTTCAATCCAGGACATGTCTGCCTGGTAACCGGGGCAGGCGGCGGGATCGGACGGGCCACGGCCGTGGCCGCTGCGGCCAACCGCCTGATGACCGTAGGTTTGGATATCGACGAAAAAGAAGGGAATAAGACCCAGCGGCTCGCCCGGGAAATGGGGGGCCAGATGATTTTTATCAAAACCGATCTGACCCGGGATGAAGATCTGGAACATGCCGTTTCGGAGGCGGCCAAACTGGGATCCATAAAATACCTGGCCAATATTGCCGGTATCCAGCACATCGATTCCATAGAAAACTTCCCCATGGAAAAATACGACTATATGCAGCGTCTCATGCTGCGGGCACCCTTTTATCTCTCCCGATTGGTGATCCCCTATATCAAAAAAAGCCGGAACGGGACAGGGGCCATCGGTAACATGGCCTCCATTCACGCCCATATCTGCACCTTGAACAAGCCGGCCTATAATATAACCAAGTTCGGTTTACGGGCCTTGGCCCAGTCTTTGGCCGCAGAGGGAATGGGTAAAATCCGAGCCTTTTCCATAAGCACCGGTTTTGTTAAGACCGCCCTGACCCTGAAACAGATCCCGGCCCAGGCCAAACAACGGGGCATCAGTCCGAAAGAGGTGATCCAGGATGTGATGCTGGGCAATTCACGGGTCAAAGAAATGATGACTCCCATCGAGGTGGCTAATCTATTTCTTTTCGGATTTTCCCGGTTTGCCAAATATCTGGTCGGCGGCGACCTGCTTTTCGACGGTGGTATGGTCTTGACCTATGCCGAGAAAAAATCAGGAAAGTAATTAAA
>CAZVHO010000026.1:21427-38341 GCA_964627515.1 uncultured Thermodesulfobacteriota bacterium
TCGACGGTGGTATGGTCTTGACCTATGCCGAGAAAAAATCAGGAAAGTAATTAAATGGTAGAGGAATTTCCTTTTTGGACGCCGATGAACGCAGATTGTCAAGATTTTGAATATAAAGAATAGTTATCTGCGGCTATCGGCGAAAATCTGCGTCCTAATTAAAAAAACTTTTTAAGATCGAAGGAGGAAACAATGAAAAGAACGGCCTTATTGACAGTTGTTTTGTGTATGGCAGCATTATTAATGGCCTCACTGGTCCTGGCCCAGGCCAAATCCGCTCCGGCCAAAAAGGCTGCGGAAGCGGCCATAAAAACAGGGGCCAAGGATGCCATCCGTCTGGGGGCCATTTGGGATTTTGCCGGACCTTGTTATATGCTTTCCGAATCGGCTGTTCAGGGGATCCGGATTGCCGTTGAAGAAATCAATGCCAAGGGGGGCGTCCTGGGCCGTAAACTGGACTTGATCGTCCGGGATACGGAAATGAAGGTCGACGTCGGTGCCCGGGAGACCAAGGACCTGATCCTTCGGGAAAAGGTCAATTTCCTGATCGGACCTTGCAGCAGCGGCGTTGCTCTGGCGGTACAGGTGGTGCATGCCGAAAATAAGGTCCTGAGGGTAACCTGTATGGCCAATACCGAAGGCCAGGTGGTGGATAAATTCACCCCTTATGTGACCCAGGTGGTGCCCAATACCTATATGGAGGCCGTGGCCGCCACAAGATTCATGAATAAAAAATATCCTCAGGCCAAAAAGTTCTGCACCATTGCCCCGGATTATGAATTCGGCCGCCGGGAAGAGGCCGCCTTTGAAGAAGAAATCAAAAAGCTGGTGCCTGATGCCGAGATCCTTTATCAGGCCTGGCCCAAACCCGGGGAAAAAGATTTCACCTCTTTTATTACCGCCATTATGGCCAAGAAACCCGATGCCGTCCATAGCTGTCTTTTCGGAGGGGATTTGGTAGCCTTCACCAAACAGGCCGCCCCATACGGTTTCTTTGAAAAGATCCCTTTTATCGCCCTTTATGACCTGCCGGTCTTTGTCGCCCTGGGGGCCGATGCCCCGGATGGGGTCATGGCCTTCGGCCGGGGTTGTTTCTTCATGGATCCCAATCCAAAGATGATGCAATTCGTCGAGAAATACCGCAAGGCCCGCGGCGCCTATCCGGATTCCTGGGCGGTCCAGGCCTATGATTCGGTCTATCTGATCAAGGCGGCCGTGGAAAAGGCCAAATCATCCGACACGGAGAAGGTCATCAAGGCCATGGAAGGGATCAGCCTGGACAGCTTGCGGGGCAAATTCACCATCCGGCCTTTGGATCATATGGGCAGCGTGCCTTCTTACCAGGGGATCATCGCCAAGGACCCCAAATATCCCTTCAAAGTCTGGAAGGACGTGGTCCGGGTCCCCGGGGAACAGGTCTGGCGGTCCGAGGCCGGCGTGCGGGAAGTTTGGAAAAAGACGGGGGTTGTCCGCTGAAGAAAAGATGCTGGGTACTTGATGCTTGATGCTGGATAAAACCAACATACCGATACTGGATTAAAACCGGCATCAAGTATCCAGTATCCGGTATCGCTCCACCCGAGGCGATCAAACCCAGGTTTTTAAATTCCGAAATCCGAAATCGAAAATCCGAAATCGGACTTTATTTAGGATTCTCCCATGTCCTTTGATGTCCTTTTCAATCAGTTCTTAAGCGGGATAGCCCGAGGCGCTCTGTTATTTCTGGTGGCTTCGGGCCTTTCCCTGACCTTCGGGGTCTTGAGGGTCTTGAACTTCGCCCACGGATCCCTGTACATGTTAGGGGCTTTTATCTCCTACAGTGTCTGGAAATGGCTCCTCATCCCGGTAGTCGGTTTCTATATCGCCACTCTGATCAGTGCTTTGATTTTGGCAGGCATCGGGCTCTTAATTGAATACTATATTTTGCGGCGCCTTTATTCCCGTGGCTGGCCTGAGCAACTCCTGGCCACTTATGCCTTGATCCTGATTATCACCGATATCGTCAAATGGTTTTGGGGCGGGGAATTTCTTTCCATTCCCAGACCCAAACCCTTCACCGGGGCGGTATTCCTTTTCGGTTTTCCTTTCCCCTCTTATAACTTTTTTGTCATCCTTCTCGGTTTGGCCCTGGTGGTATTCCTCTGGTGGCTGGTTTATAAAACCCGCCTGGGAGACATCATCCGGGCTGCGGCCCACGACCGGGATATGGTTTCGGCACTTGGCATCCCGATACCCTGGCTGTTTACCTGGATCTTCGTCTTGGGGGCCTTGATTGCCGGCCTGAGCGGAGCAGTGACCGCACCCTACGGTTCCATTGCCCTGGGCATGGATATTGAAATCATCGTTGAGTGCTTTGCCGTGGTGGTCATCGGCGGCATGGGCAGCCTGCCCGGAACCCTCCTGGGTGCCCTGATTGTCGGGCAGGTCTATTCTTTCGGTATCATGTATAAACCTGAACTGGCCCTGGCCTTTATTTTCATGGTCATGGCCATAGTCCTGATCATCCGCCCCTGGGGGATCTTCGGAAGACCGGAACGCTAAGTATGAAAAACAATCGGATGGAAGAAAAAAAATCCTGGGTGAAGCGGGGCTGGTGGCTGATTCTCCTCATAGTGGCCGGCTTGATTGCCCCCCATGTGATCAGTGAATTTTATCTGCTGATCCTGGGTGAGGCCTTGGTTATGAGCCTCTTTGCCCTGAGCTTTAACTTGCTCTTCGGCTATATGGGTCAGCTCCCTTTTGGTCAAGCCGCCTTTTACGGTCTGGGGGGGTATGGAATGGCCATACTCCTGACCAAATTCCAGGTCAATTTCTGGTTGAGTTTTATAGCCGGGATCGGGATCGCGGCCTTGATCGGCCTGCTGGTCGGCCTTTTCTGCGTCCGGCTCCGGGGGATCTATTTTTCCATCCTGACCCTGGCCTTCGGGCAATTGATCTTTGTGGTCATCTATAAATGGCATGATTTTACCGGCGGGGATGACGGGATTCAAGGGGTCTTTCCCCCGGAATTTCTTAAAGACCCGACAGCCTATTATTATTTTATTCTGATCGTTTTTTGCCTTTCTGCCTTTATCCTGTGGCGGATCATCCATTCCCCTTTCGGATACACCCTGCAGGCCATGCGCGAAAATTCCGAACGGACCGAGTTCCTGGGAATCCCCATTGCCCGTTATCAGTTGATCGCCTTTGTCATCTCCGCGGCTTTTGCCGGCCTGGCCGGTGCCTTGTGGGCGCCCTTTTATCGGTCGGTAGCCCCTTCGACTCTGATGTGGGTCAAGTCCGGAGAACCGGTCATGGCCACCATCCTCGGCGGGGCCGGTCTTTTCTTCGGACCCGTCCTGGGGACCTTCCTGATCACCTTTGTCCATGCCTATCTCCTGGGATTCACCCACTTCTGGCCTATTATCATGGGGACCTTGATTTTGATCGTCATCTTTCTCCTGCCAGGAGGGATTCTCGGATTTATCAAGGAAAAACTGGAAAATCGTCAAAATAGAAACCAGCAAACGCAAGGGTGACCCAACCGTGATTCTGGAAACCAAAAAGTTAGTCAAAATATTCGGAAAACTCCTGGCTACCAACAGTGTGACGCTTTCCGTACGTCCCGGTGATATTCATGCCATTATCGGACCCAATGGTGCCGGAAAATCTACCTATTTCAACCTGATCACCGGTTATCACCTCCCCAATTCCGGCCAGGTTTTTTTCAGGGGCCAAGACATTACCAAGCTTCCTCCTTACCGAAGGTGCCGGTTGGGGATCACCCGCTCCTTTCAAATTACCAGCATCTATCCCAAAATGACGGTTTATGAGAGTGTTCTGATGGCCCTTCTCTCCCACCAGAAGGTGACTACCCGTTTCTTCTCTACAGCTAAAAAATATTTTAAGGAAGAGGTCTGGCAAATTCTGGAAGATGTGGGCCTGGCCGATCAGGCGGGGATCAACGGCGATTCCATTTCTCATGGGGATAAAAAAAGGCTGGAACTGGCCGTTACCCTGGGAACCAAACCCGAGATGCTCCTCCTGGATGAGCCGACCTGCGGCATGTCTCCCGAGGAGACCGACAGTATCATGGAAATTATAAAAAAATTAGTCGATCAAAAAGGTCTGACCATCCTCTTTACCGAACATGATATGGCGGTGGTCTTCGGGATTGCCCGACGGATCTCGGTCTTTCACCAGGGCACCCTGATCGCCGATGGGACCCCGGAAGAGGTCCGGGCCAGTGATCAGGTTCAAAAAGTCTACCTGGGCGGTGCGGCATGATCCTGGAAGTCAAAGATATTCATACCTATTACGGAACCAGTCATATCCTCTTCGGGATCTCTCTGGAGATAAAAGAGGGGGAAGCGGTTTGCCTGCTCGGCAGAAACGGGGCCGGTAAGACCACTACCTTAAAGAGCATCATCGGCCTTACGCCGCCCAAGAAGGGGAGTATTCAATTTCAGGGTAAAGAAGTGTCCGGCAAACCTCCTTACACCATCGCCCAGATGGGGGTGGGCTTTGTTCCCGATGACCGCCGGATCTTCCCGGATCTGACCGTCCGCCAGAACCTTCTTCTGGGTAAAAGGGAGCGCCAGGGAGGTCTTTGGAATCTGGACCGGATCTATACGCTGTTTCCGAAGCTGATCGAACTGGACAGTCATATGGGCGGGCACTTAAGCGGCGGGGAGCAACAGATGCTGACCATCGCCCGGACCCTGATGACCAACCCGTCCCTGCTTCTGCTGGATGAACCCGGGGAAGGACTGGCCCCTATGGTGGTCCGGGCTATGGGCGAGCAACTCATGGAGATCAAAAAAACAGGTGTCACCATGCTCATCTGCGAGCACAACGTGGGGCTGGCCATGACCCTGAGTGACCGGGCCTATGTCATGGACAAAGGGACTATCCGCTATCAAGGCACCATCGAGGAATTAAAGGCCAGCGAAGAGGTGCGTAAGAAATATTTGATGATTTAAGGAAATAAAGAAAGCACGTTAGCAGCTTTAATAATGGCTTCCATATGAAATCCCCCCTTTCCCCCTTTATTTAAGGGGGGATAAAGTGGGGATTTTTTGTTAATGATGTGCATTTTGCATAAGTTAGACTTTTGCAAAAATTTTAGATTATTGTCATTCAGTCATTCGAAGGAGGACTTATGAATCTTGGAACCTTATTGCCCCGTCAGGCCCGCTTCCGCCCCCATCAGATGGCCGTTGTTTTTCAGGAAAAGCGCCTGACTTACCAGGAACTCAATAAAAGTGTCAATCGGCTGGCTAATGTTCTTCGGGATCTGGGGGTCCGGAAAGGGGATAAAGTAGCCACCATCCTGCCCAACTGCCTGGAGCTTTACGAGACCTACTGGGCCGTAGCCCGCATCGGTGCCGTGGTGGTGCCCTTAAGCCCTTTGCTCAGGGGGACCGGGCTGGTCAGCCTGCTCAACGATTCGGACACCCTCCTGGTTGTTACCAATAAGGCCTTCGTGGAAGTGCTCGACCCCATCAAAAAACAGCTTCCGGTAATTAAAGCCGATCGTTATCTGTTGACCGACAGCGACAACACCCCAGGGTATCAAGGATACCATTTTTTGAAGGCCCGAACAAGCGACCATGATCCACCCGATGTCGAGATTATGGATCAGGACCTCTACAATATCATTTACAGCAGTGGGACCACCGGTCTGCCTAAAGGGATCATCCATACCCATTATGTGCGGGCCATGTACTGCACCCACTTTTCCTCGGCCTTTCGTGTCAGGCCGGAGAGCGTTATCCTCCACACCGGATCCATTGTCTTTAATGGGGCCTTTTTGACCCTCATGCCGGCCATGTATCTGGGGGCCACCTACATCCTGCATCCGCAATTTGATGCCGAGGCCATGATCCGGACCATTTCTGAAGAAAATGTTACCCATGTGGATACGGTCCCGGCCCAGATCATCGGCCTGCTTAATTCCCCGAATTTCAGCCTCGAAACCTGTGGCTCCCTGGAATGTTTAATCTGTTTGGGGGCCCCACTCCTTAAGGAACACAAGGAAGAGTTAAACCGCCGGCTGCCCGGCCGGTTCTATGAACTTTACGGTTTGACCGAGGGTTTCGTGACCATTCTGGATAAGAATGATTTTCCGGCCAAACTTTCCTCCGTGGGCTGCTGCCCGCCCTTTTTTGAGATGAAGATTATGAATGACCAGCGGCAGGAGCTGCCGGTTGGTGAGGTGGGAGAGATCGTCGGCCGGGGGCCAATCCTCATGCCCGGTTACTATAAACGCCCGGATTTGACCGAGAAGGCCGTTATCGACGGATGGCTCTACACCGGCGATCTGGGTTATATGGATGCGGACGGCTATCTTTGTCTCGTGGACCGGAAGAAAGACATGATCATCTCCGGGGGGATCAATGTCTATCCTAAAGATATTGAGGAAATTGTGATCCAGCACCCGGCGGTGCGCGAAGTGGCGGTTTTCGGCATTCCCCATGAAAAGTGGGGAGAAACCCCGGTGGCGGCTGTTATCCTATGCCGGCCAGGGGCCGTTACTGAAGATGAACTGAAAGGTTGGATCAACCAGAGGGTAGGGGCTGCTTATCAGCGGGTCCACAAAGTGGTTTTTAAAGAGGATTTCCCAAGGAGCACGGCCGGTAAAACCTTGAAACGGGTCATGCGGGAGGAGATGGTGATATAATGCAGGTATAAGGTACAAGGTATAAGGTCCGGGGTTGAAAGAAAACCATACACCGAATACCGGGGACCTTACACCGTTCCAAATTAAGGCGTGACCTGAATATTAGTCGAACCGGAAACACCCATAGCCGTAGCGGTTAACGTGTCTGTCCCCGGGCTTATGGGGACATTCATTTGTTTAAAGGTTCCGGTTGTTACTTCGACCTCATACACCTTTAAAGGGGTATAAACGGCCTGAACCTGTCCTATGTCATTTGAGGTAGTCGAACATATGGAAACCACGACCAGTCCATCCGTTGAACTGGAGTTGACAAACCCCCCTCTCAAGGCGCTTACACACACATTGGTCCCTCTTACAGCCGGTGTTCCATTGCGATCCTTAACCACGGCCACAATCCCCAGAACTTCCCCATTCGAGGCCGAAGCAGAGGTCGGAGTGGCAGATACGGATATCGTCCAGCCCGTACCGGTACCCGAGCCGGAACTGCTGGACCCGCCCGTACTGGAAGTACAGGATAGCATTCCTGCTATCATTGCAAGGCCGATAAGCAGACTGATCTCTTTAAAATAAATGAAAGACCGGTTATCTCGCATCCCAACACTCCTTTGTTTTCATGTTAAACCATCTTCCGGCTATGGTAACTGGTATTCTTTAAGGCCTTCCTCGTAAAGATCCCGTCCCAGACTGTCGTTGATGACCACAGCCGGGAAGTTTTCCACCACCATCCGGCGGATGGCTTCAGGACCCAATTCCTCATAGGCAATGACTTCCGCGGCTTTGATGGCCCGGGAAATCAAGGCCCCGGCCCCCCCGGTGGCCCCTAAATAAACGGCCTTATATTTGACTATGGCCTCTTTTACGGCAGGGGACCTTTTCCCTTTGCCGATCATCCCCTTCAGACCCAGTTCCATCAATCGGGGGGCATAGGGGTCCATGCGATAACTGGTTGTCGGGCCGGCCGCCCCGATTACCCGCCCCGGTTTTGCAGGGGAGGGGCCGACATAATAGATAACCTGTCCCTTAAGGTCAAAGGGGAGCGGTTTCCCGGCATCTAAGAGGTCAATTAACCTTTTGTGGGCGGCGTCTCTGGCCGAATAAACGACACCGTTTAAAAAGACCTTGTCTCCAATCTCAAGGGAAGAAACCATTTCGTCGGTTAACGGGGTGGTTAGATAGACTGTTTTGGACATGGGTTGGTCCTTTTTTGGGAGAATACAGTTTCAAGTTTCAAGATGCAAGTTGTAATTCGTTTTTTGTCGACCGTCCATCGCCGAACGCTTAACGCCGAACGGTATCACAACGTCACTTCCTTATGCCGGCTGGCATGGCACTGGATATTGACCGCCACGGGAAGACTGGCAATGTGGCAGGGCAGAAGCCGGATATGGACGGCCAGGGAGGTCGTCCGGCCTCCCAAACCCTGGGGGCCTATTCCGAGTTTATTGATCATTTCCAGCAGTTCGATCTCAAGCCGGTCCAGCTCGGGATCAGGGTTCGGGCTCCCAAGGGGACGGAGCAGAGACTTTTTAGCCTGCAAGGCGGCCTGTTCAAAGGTTCCGCCGATGCCCACGCCGATAATGGTCGGAGGGCAGGGGTTTGGCCCGGCCTCCTTGACGGTTTCTACAATTTTCTCCTTGATTCCAGGGAGCCCGGCCGAGGGGGGAAGCATAAATAAACGGCTCATATTCTCACTGCCGCCGCCTTTCGGGACAACCCAAATTTTAAGCCGGTCACCGGGGACCACATCGATATAGATGACGGCCGGCGTATTATCCCCGGTATTGGCCCTGGTAAAAGGATGGCAGGACGATTTACGCAGATACCCCTCTCCATACCCCTCTCGGACCCCCTGATTGACGGCCTCTTTCAAGTCCCCGCCGGTCAGATGCAGGTCCTGGCCGATTTCCAAAAAAATTACCGCCAGTCCGGTATCCTGGCACATGGGCAGATGCTCCTCCCTGCTGATCCGGGCATTTTCGATCAATTGTTCCAGAATCTCTTTCCCGACCGGGGATACTTCTTTCTGCAAGGCCTGCTGAAAGCAGTTAAGGACATCTTCGCCAAGGTTTTCATTGGCTTCAATACATAACCGTTTAACAGCCTGGGTTATTTCTTTTACCTGAAGCTCTCTGATCATCGAGTCTCCTGTTACGTAAAAGGATTTGAATTCCTATTCTTGTTTTTTCAGATGAAACTATCAAATTTTAATGGATTTGGCAACCTTCTTGTTGAGTATTGTTTTTCTCCTTGACGCTCTTTCCTTCCTATCCTATACTCTTTTCCTTAAAAAGAAATTCAAACAAAATTAAACAGATATAGGCCCTTGGAGAGGTTTGAGCCCCTGGAGCCTGAAACAAATCTCCAAGGTTGGGTAATAGGCGTTCCGATAAGGAAGAATGTTATGAAACTGCTAACTCCGTCGACAAGGAGGGTTTTGAATGATTGGTAGAAATCGGTTAAGGGTGCTTTGGTCCACAGGCATTCTTCTGATGTTTGGGATAACGCTTTTTTCGATAGGATGCAAAAAAAATCAAGCGAAAGAAGGTTTCTCTAAAATCATCGTTGAAGTTGCCCCTGTTCTCCTGAAGGATGTACCGATCTATTCGGAATGGACCGCTTCTACGGATGGTTTTGTCAACGCCACCATCCGGGCCCAGGTCCAGGGGTACCTGGTCGAGCAGGATTATAAGGAAGGGGATTTCGTCCTCAAAGGGCAGGTCCTCTTTAAAATCGACCCCCGGTTCCTCCAGGCGACTTTGGATCAGGCCAGGGGGCAGCTTACCGAGCAGCGGGCCCGATGGGAAAACGCCAGGGCCAATCTCGAACGGATCAAGCCCCTGGTAGCCCAGAAGGCCGTCAGCCAGAAAGACTTTGATGAGGCCGTGGCCACAGAACGGGTCACCCTGGCCGCCGTGGTGGCCGCCCAGGCGGTAGTCGATAAGGCCCAGGTCGATCTGGGATTTACCAGGATCACATCTCCCATTGATGGGATCGCCGGTATTGCCAGGGCCCAATTGGGTAACCTGGTAGGACCCGGTTCCATTGAAGAACTGACCACCGTCTCCACTGTGGACCCGATCAAGGTCTATTTCCCGATGAGCGAACAGGAGTACCTGAAATATATGGCTAACGGGAATGGAAAGACCACCCAGCAGATACCCCTGGAGTTGATCCTGGCCGACGGCAATGTCCATCCTTTTCAGGGGAAACTGGCCTTTGCCGACCGTCAGGTGGACCTGAGAACCGGGACGATCAAGGTGGCCGCCCTGTTCAAGAATCCGGGAAATGTGCTCCGGCCCGGACAATTTGCCCGGATTCGTGCCCGGACTATGGTCAAGAGGGGGGCCCTTTTGGTTCCCCAGCGGGCGGTCATGGAATTACAGGGAAAATATCAGGCGGCCGTGGTCGGCCCGGATAATAAGGTTTCTATCAGGCAGGTCAAAGCGGCCGAACGGGTCGGCAATCTTTGGGTGATCGAAGAAGGCCTTAACTCAGGCGAGCAGGTCGTCATCGAAGGGCTTCAGAAGATCAAAGACGGGACGGTGGTGGCGACCAGGCCCTTCCGTCCTGATTCCGGGATGGCCAATACGGCCGGGCCTCAGACGGCCATCCAAAAGACGGGGAAAAAATAGGGGGTAGGCCGGATGTCGAAGTTTTTTATCAACCGTCCCATTGTAGCCATGGTCATCTCTATCTTGTTTGTCATCCTGGGCCTGGTGGCCATGGTGGGACTGCCGGTGGCCCAATTCCCGGAGATCGTTCCACCGGAGATCCAGATCTACACCACCTATACCGGTGCAGACGCCGAAACCGTGGAACAATCCGTGGCCACCCCTATCGAGCAGCAGATCAGCGGCGTGGACAATATGAACTATATGTATTCCGTGAATGCCAGTAATGGAACGATGCGGATGTTCGTTAATTTTGATGTCAAGACCGACCCCAACACGGATTTGATCTTTACCCAGATGCGGCAGAACCAGGCCCAACCCCAACTGCCCATCGATGTGCGCAATTACGGCGTGACCATGGTCAAATCCAGAGCCGCACCGATGATGCTCATCGGCCTCACCTCCCCAAAAGGCAGCTACAACGCCGCCTTTTTAGCCAACTACGCCAATATCAATCTGGTCGACCAGCTCCTGCGGGTGCCTGGCATAGGGCAGGTGGCCATTTTCGGCGCCGGTCCCTATGCCATCCGTATCTGGGTCAAACCCGATACCCTGGGCAAGCTGGGCCTGACCGTTCCCGATATTATCGGTGCCATCCAGAAACAGAATACGGTCAATCCGGCCGGACAAGTCGGCAGTGAGCCTGCCCCGCCCGGCCAGGAATACACCTATATCGTGCGCGCCCAGGGCCGTCTGGTTTCGGAGGAGGAATTTGGCGAGATTGTGGTTCGGGCCAACCCCGACGGGTCGATCGTCAGGCTGAAGGACGTGGCCCGGATCGAACTTGGGACCCAAAGTTATGCTATCAACGGCCGCATCGACGGAAAGCCGGCCGGGATCATGGCCATCTATCAGTTGCCCGGTTCCAACGCCTTAACAACGGTCCAGGCCATTAAAAAGTTGATGAACGAAGCCAAAAAAAGGTTTCCGGCCGACCTCGATTATACGGTCGCCCTGGATACCACCAGGTCCATCAACGAGGGGATCAAGGAGATCGTTGTTACACTTTTGGAGGCCCTGCTCCTGGTTATCCTGGTGGTCTACCTTTTTCTTCAGGGGTGGCGGGCGACCCTTATTCCGGCCCTGGCCGTTCCGGTCTCCCTGATCGGCACCTTTGCCGTCTTCCCCTTGCTGGGGTTCTCCATCAACACCCTGTCGCTCTTCGGCCTGGTGCTGGCCATCGGCCTGGTGGTGGATGACGCCATCATCGTTGTGGAGGCGGTAGAGCGTCACATCGAGGAAGGACTCTCCCCGAAAGAGGCCTCGTTCAAGGCCATGAAGGAGGTTTCCGGGCCGGTGATGGCTATCGCCTTGATTTTAAGCGCCGTCTTTGTGCCGACCATATTCATACCGGGCATCACCGGAAGGCTCTACCAGCAGTTTGCCGTGACCATCGCCATCTCGGTTCTCATCTCGGCCTTCAACGCCCTGACCCTGAGCCCGGCCCTTTGCGCCCTGCTGCTCAAGCCGGGGAAAGAGACCCGGGGACCTTTAGGGGTCTTCTTCGCCTGGTTCAACCGTTCCTTCAGCCGGGCCTCAAAAGGCTATATCCGGGTCTGCGGGACCTTGATTCGCAAGAGCGTCTTGAGTCTCATTCTTTTAGCCGGCATCGCCCTCCTGGGCGGTCTTTTCGGCAAAGGGATTCCGGTGGGGTTCCTGCCGGAAGAAGATTTGGGCTATATGTACATCAACGTGACTCTGCCCAATTCCGCCTCCCTTCAGAGGACGGACGCCACCTGCCGAAAAATTGAGGAGATCATCAGGAAGACCCCGGGTGTCGAACACTACCAGACCGTCGTCGGCATCAGCCTGATGAGCATTGCCCAAAATACCTATAGCGGTTTCTTCTTTGTGACCCTCAAAGAGTGGAAGGACCGAAAAAAGCCGGAGGAACAATACCAGGCCGTCATGGCCCATCTGAACAGTGAATTAAGCAAGTTGCCCCAGGCTGTGGCCTTTGCCTTTCCGCCTCCGGCCATACAAGGTATCGGGCTGGCCGGCGGAGCCACCCTGGTCCTCGAGGACCGGGCAGGCAAACCCCTTTCTTTTTTGGCGGAAAACGTCAACAAATTTCTTGACGGGGCCAGGAAAAGGCCGGAGCTGGCCAGGGTGACGACTACCTTTCTTCCTTCGGTTCCACAACTTTTTGTCAAGGTGGACCGCGATAAGGTGCTCAAACAGGGGGTTGACCTTGGGGAGGTCTACCAGACCCTCCAGGCCTTTATGGGCGGCTATTTCGTAAATTTTTTTAACCGTTTCGGACGCCAGTGGCAGGTCTTTGTCCAGGCTGAAGGGGAGTACCGCACCAAGGCCGAAGACATCCGGCAATTCTATGTGGATAACGACAAGGGGGATCATGTGCCCCTTTCGGCTTTGACCACCATGGAGAACCGCCCCGGTCCGGAGTTCACCATGCGCTATAACCTTTATCGCTCAGCCCAGATTAATGCCATGGGCAAACCCGGTTTCAGCTCAGGCCAGGTCATGAAAGCCCTGGAAGAGGTCTTTCATCAGACCATGCCGGGGGAGATGGGCCTCGACTACATCGGTATGAGCTTCCAGGAAAAAAAGGCCCAGGAAGGCATCCCCGCTTCAGCCATCTTCGGTTTTTCCCTCCTCTGTGTCTTCCTCATCCTGGCGGCCCTTTATGAGAGCTGGTCTCTGCCGTTCAGTGTGCTTCTATGCACACCGGTGGCTGTTTTCGGGGCCTTCGCCGGGATATGGCTCACCGGCCAGGTGAATAATATCTATGCCCAGATCGGTCTCATCGTCCTCATCGGTCTGGGGGCCAAAAATGCCATCCTGATCGTCGAGTTCGCCAAGACAAGACATGAGGGGGGAAGCCCTTTGGATGAGGCCGCCCTCGAGGCTGCCCGCTTGCGTCTCCGGCCGATCCTGATGACCTCCTTCGCTTTTCTGCTGGGTGTGCTCCCCCTGGTTTTTTCCTCGGGCGCCGGTGCCGTAGCCCGGCGGATTATGGGTACGGCGGTCATGGGGGGGACCACTGCCGCCTCGGTAATTGCTATTTTTCTGATCCCGGTGACTTTTTATGTCGTAGAAAAAATCTTCAGGCGCAGAAATAAAAAACACCGGGAGGATGAAAAGGAGGCCGACCATGTTTAAAGGGATCACCGCTCTCTTCTCGGTTCTGATTATTTCGTCCTGTACCCTTGGGCCGGATTACCGGCGTCCGGCAATGGACGTCCCTTCATCCTGGCGTTTTGAAGAAAAAGAAGCCCAGGATTGGGCCAATACCGCCTGGTGGGGGCAGTTCGATGATCCGGTCTTGAACGAGTTGATCGCTACGGCCCTTAAGGAGAACCTGGATCTTAAGATTGCCGCCTTGAGGGTCGAGGAATTCATGGGACGGTACGGCTTTTCCAGGGCCGCCCTCTTCCCCCAGGCGGATGCCACGGGGATGTTCCAGAGAAAGTCCCTGACCCAATACACCAATCCCCCGCGGTCTTCAACGACCGACAACCCCTATTATGATTTTCAGGCCCTCCTGACGGCTAATTGGGAGATCGATATCTGGGGGCGTCTGCGTCGGGCAACGGAAGCGGCCCGGGCCGATCTGCTGAGCACCGAAGAAGGGCGACGGGGGGTCCTGATGACCGTGGTGACCGCAGTAGCCATTGCCTACATCGACCTCCGGGACCTGGACAAACAGCTTGAAATTGCCGAAAGAACTTCCAAAAGCCGGGAAGATTCTTTCAAACTCTTCAATCTCCGTTTTGAGCGGGGACTCATCTCGCAATTGGAACTCAGGCAAATAGAATCGGAGGTCCAATCGGCCTTGGCCACCGTTTCATTGCTTCAAAAGCTGATCTTCCAGCAGGAGAACGCCTTGAGCCTGTTGATAGGACACCATCCGGGTCGGATTCCAAGAGGCAAAATCCTGGACCATCTGGTTCTACCGGCCGTTCCGGCCGGGGTCCCTTCGCAGCTTCTGGAAAGGCGCCCGGATATCCGTCAGGCCGAGCAAAACCTTATTGCCGCCAATGCCAGGATCGGGGCGGCCAAGGCCCTTTATTTTCCCTCCATTTCCCTGACCGGCTTCTTCGGGCTGGAAAGCACGGAGTTGTCCAGTCTTTTTAGCGGGCCGGCCAGGACCTGGAATTATACCGCCCAGATTTCAATGCCCGTCTTTAATGCAGGCGTGATCGCCGGGACGATAAAGGCCACCGAAGCCTTACAGCAACAAGCCCTGGTCCGTTATCAGCAGGCTGTCCAGACCGCCTTCAGAGAGGTGGAGGATGCCCTGATCGATCAGGCCAAGTCAAGGGAACAATTAGCCAGGCAAAAAAAACAGGTAGAGGCCTTACAGAGTTATCTGGGTCTGGCCAGGGTGCGGTATGAGAACGGTTATACCAGTTACCTGGAAGTGCTTGATGCCGAGCGGGGTCTTTTCAGTGCCGAACTTTCCTATACGCAAACCCAAGGAGTCCTCTTTCGCGCCCTGGTCAACCTCTATAAATCCATGGGTGGAGGCTGGTTGGTCGAAGCGGATAAACTGGTCGGCATGAAATGATGCCGGATGCTTGATGCTTGATGCTGGATGCTGGATGCTGGATTTTATCAAGTATCGGCTGTTTGGTTTTATCCAGTATCCAGTATCCAGCACCCAGTATCATCCGGCCAGAGGCGGATGATCTTGCGTTTTCGAAAAGTTAAGGGTAAATTCTCAGAATGGCAATTTAAGAATCTATGCAGCCTTTCTCCGGATGGACGACCCTCATAGGTCTCATGGCGGCTTATGCCGGCTTGTGCGGGGATATCACCTATGCCTACGGCGTGTTTTTACCGGCCATGAGCCAAACCTTCCTTTGGAGCCGTTCTGCCCTGTCCGGACCCTATACCCTGTTTTTCATTGTCGGCGGCCTGCTTGGACCGGTTGCCGGCCTGAGCGTGGCCAGATTCGGGGCCAGAAAAAATATCATCATCTTCAATTTCATTGCCGCCCTGGGTCTCCTCGGCCTGTCTCAGGTCAGGGCCCTCTGGCAGGTTTATCTGTTCTTTGGCGTCCTGGCCGGTCTGGGTATTGGCTTCGGCGAGTTTATACCGATTACCTCTGTGATCAACAACTGGTTTATCCGGAAAAGATCATTGGCCATGGGTTTGCTCTTTGCCTCCGGCGGAGTGGGCGGTTTTGTTCTGCCCCCCCTGATCAGCCGGATTATCTCCGTTCTGGGATGGCGCTGGGCCTGGGTCTGGCTGGCCGGCAGCCATCTTTTACTTACCGTCATCCTGGGTGGAATCCTCATCAGAAATCGACCGGAAGATCTGGACCAGCACCCGGACGGTATCTCTGAGGGCCTTGGGGCGGCTGGCATGAACCATCAGGCCCCGGACCGGAAAGTCTACCAGACACTAAGGGACTGGTCCGTCAAGGAAGCCTTTCGTACCCCGGCCTTATGGATGTTGATGGCCCTGTTTTCGATCATTTTGTATGTGACCAGCCTGCTGACCACCCATCAGGTGGCCTATCTCCAGGATTTGAACTTCTCTCCCCTGGTTTCGGCCACGGCCCTGGGTTTAATGATCGGGATGAGCATCGTCGGCCGATTGGCCGGCGGTATCCTGGGTATGAGAATCGAAAGCCGCTATTTGGCGGCTTTCTTTCTGGCCGGTATGGGACTGGGTGTCCTGGCCTTGATGAATGCCCGGGGAATGATTTTTATCGGCCTCTATTCGATCCTGACGGGAATCGGCTTTGGCGGTATGATCGTCCTGGTGCCTACTTTCATCGGGGCCTATTTTGGGCGGGCCAACTATTCCCGGATAATCGGCTGGACTATACCGGTAGTCACCGTGATCAGCGCCGGCAGTCCGGTCCTGGCGGGGTTCCTCCGTGATGCCACGGGCAGTTATTTTCTACCCCTGACTCTGGCCGCCGTTTTTTGTTTTGCCGGCATCCCCATTGCCTTGCTGACCCGGCCCCCCGCATCATGCCCCCATCATGAATGACCGCTTTGATAATGAATGGTAATGTCAATGGCTGGTATAATTTTTTACAGAGTCAGCCCTGGGCCCTCAAACGACGGTTGAAATTCCTCTTTTGATGAGAAGACCGGCTATCCAACCATTTCTTAAAAGAAACTTGGCTTTCACCTGAAGGTCTTCCTGCCAATAAACCTTCAACGCTGATATCTTCATCGATATCTTCCCAGTGAATGCCATGCCCCTTACCGATCAACCTCCAATTATTCCTTTCTTCCGGCATAGAATGTAAAAGCCTGGGAAACCAGGCGAGAGGTACTGAGATCGTTCGCCCGTCACTCAGGTTTACTCTTAAGGTATCCTTGTAAACTTTCACAGATTCGGCCTTTGGAACTTCTATTTCATTTGCCAAAATACTCATGCCATGCCTCCACTAATTGTGGATAATATCGATTTGTGATTTTGAGGATTTGGCCAATTTCCGTCCTGTTAAATCCTCCGCTATTTTATAATCTTATCGGGTCAAGCCAAAATTTCGCAATCTTGTTGTCCCGTTCAATATGCCTTATGGGTGCCCCTCCTTTCGGAAAAAGTCAAAGGGATCGATCCCCGAAAACCGCACCGACTTGCCTATGGGCGGCG
>CAZVHO010000026.1:38441-42726 GCA_964627515.1 uncultured Thermodesulfobacteriota bacterium
AAAAAGTCAAAGGGATCGATCCCCGAAAACCGCACCGACTTGCCTATGGGCGGCGGGATAAAGGGAACATAAGTGCCCTTTTCCCATTTAAGCCAGCGCAAAGAGGCATCTTCCAGGGGAACGGGAAAGCGATAAACCACCTCTTCCGGTCCGTAGTCCTGGTCCATTCGGGTCACCCGGGCGGATAGACCCCTCAGGTGGATTTCCTGGCCCAAGGTCAAGGGTTCTTCTTGGGAACGGTATAATCGTCCGGTCACGCCCTGGAAGAGCCCGCCATGAATCTTTACCCGAAGCGAACACTGGTCCAGCCGCTGGATTTCCAGGGGTACTGGTCCTCCGGATAAGGCCCGAATGCTTCGGGCAATGGGTTTCCCCTCCAGAATTTTCAGAGCGCCTATGAGGTTTATGGAAAACAGATAGTCCGGTGGATTGACCACGATGAGGTCCTGGCGGCTGATCTTGGGATCATCAGAAACAGTTTTGACCGGGGAAGCGAAGAATTCGCCTAAGGGTTTTAAGGAATAGACAACTCCCGGCAGGGAGAGAGGGGAAAGGATCAGGTGAAACAGCATTAAGAATATACCTAAGGTTAAGGCAGGGATACGCCAGGAGGGCCTGCCAGGAAATTTCCCCGGTTTTTCGATTAGACCGCTCAGTAACTGGGCCAAAAGGCCCATGGCCCCCAGGCCGACAAACAGGAGCAGTCGGTTGCCCGGAACAACGCCGGCAATAGGAACCAGAGAAAGGGTCATGCCCAGGAGCCAGAAACGGGCTATTTTGTCAAGACGAATCAAGGGGAACAATAGGAAAACCAGGAAAGCCAGAAGGACAGGGAAAAAAATTAAGATCCATTTCCCGGAGATGATGGTGCCTAATTCGGCGGGTAGGGGAGACCATTGTCCCAAAAGAAGAAAGGGTCCACGGTGGACGAGGGCTCGGATGAATTCGACAGGACTGATCAGGGGATTGATATAAAAACCCGAGCCCTTGGTTCCAAAATCGAAGGACCAATACAGGATGGCCCAGGCGAGGAGCACCAAGGCGGCTGGCAGGAGGGCCAGGAAGCGGCGGCTTAAGCGGCTTTGATCAAGAAAGAGGGTGTAGGCCAGGAGGTAGCCGGCCACGGCCAGGGCCAGTTCACCGGATAGCAGGGCCAGTGCCAGACAGGCCGTGTGGGCCAGGGCACACCACTTTTTCCCCAGCCGGCGCCAGCCGTCATAGGCGGTCAGGCAGAGAATACCGAAAAAGGCGGCCAGCAGGGCATTCCGGTTGGCCAGCCAGGCGGCCGGAAGGGCGTGGGCATCGTCCACGGCGTAAAGCAGGGCCGCCAGACCTGCAATCCAGGCAGGTCCCATAATTTGCCGGTAGAAGCAAGTGGCCGCCGCCACTAAACCGGCATACCATAAAAGGCTGTGCAAATGCATCAGCGAGGGCCAATCGGGCCAGAGCCGGTAATCCAGCCACATGGTCAGGGAACTGAGGTAACGAAAAAATTCAATACGAAAATGAGGGGATGTCCACCAGGGAAGAACACCCAGGTCCATAAGGCGGCGAATCGTTTCAGAGTCACCGTTAAAGAAGGTAAAGGCGGAAAAGATTTTAAGGTGCCCGGATTTAAAAGGGGAGAGGCCCATCATAACCGTTCGATGTAAATGGTCGTCTAATTGCCAGCCCAACCAGAGGGCCGGCAGGGTCAGTATCATGGCCAGCAGGGCCAGATGAAAGGCCAGACGGGTATGGATCAGCCAGGTGGTCCCCATGTACCAAAGACGTTTCCACCGGGAAGGTTTTTTATCTCCATTCAATTGCGGAGAATGCATTAAATTTTATTGTGCCTCCATATTTAACCTATGTTTTTGACTGAAAAAATTTTTATGCCAGATCACCCGCCCTGATACTTAGATCAGCTAATTTGTTGACGACCTTGTTTGTGTTTGATCAATCAAAGCTCCCACATTGTTTTAAAATGGGGGCTGCCCTTGACTCTTATTTGTTTTCCGCAAGAGTCAAGGGCAGCCCTGACCCCTATGACCAAGGTGTTACATTAGGTTAAATGTTCAACTAAAGACAGTATGCCTGATGGTTTCTTCGATTCGGTCCAATTCAAAAACTACCGCATGAAGTTTGTCCCCGGCTTGGCCGGGATTTATACTTATGGTCTCCCCGATCCGGTCCAGATACTTTCCGGACCGATAGGGGGATTCGTGGATATGGCCATGTAAGGTCAGATAGGGCTGGTGATTTTCGATAAACCGCCTGATGGCCCGACTGCCGATGGGACGGCCGTCATAGAGTTGGTCTAATTGGGTTTGAAAAGGCGGGGCATGGAACACCTGGATGGCCTTTTTATAGGATTGGGGAATGGGAAGGTCGGCCAGTTCCTCTTCGATGTTGGAATTTGTCTTGAAGTAATCAAGGGCGGTGATTGGCTCAATCCCCTTTGGAGAGCTGATAAAGGCGCTGTAAGTTTGCGATTCCATGGGAACTCCCGGAAGATCTATTCTCTCCCCGTCCTTGACACTGAAGGGGGTAGGAGGGACATTTCCGTAGCCGATAATCTCAAAATCCTTGGTGAGGGCGTATTTTCTCCGGTGCAGGAGCTTGAGCAGGCCCTGGGTTTGCAATTCTTCCAGAAATGGGAAATTCCCAGCCCAATCATCGTTGCCCAACATGGTATAAATTTCCATCCCTGGCCTCTCTCGGCGGATTTTTTTAAGATAAGATTTTAAAAATCGGCGGATAAACCCCTTCTGCACCTCAAACAGTTTCAAAAAATCGCCTTCCTTGGGCAAGATATCCCCGCCGATCAGAATGGCTTGAGCATTCTCCTTTTGGGCCAGATCAAACAACTGGTCGTATAACCCTTCGTGTCCGTGCAGATCGGCTGTAAATATGATTTTCATTTTTTTTTACGCCCTGTCCGTTTTTCTAAAATCCTCTTTGAGGTGGTTTTTGAGGGGATAGCAGTTTCGCCGATTAAAAGGGGCTAAACTGTTACCTTTCCCCTTGTTCGGCAAACAAGTCTTCACACCGCGTTACCGGATAAACCGGAAAATCGCTTCGCTTCTGGATCTCGTTACCTCCGTAAATAACCCCGCCGGTAATATGCCGCTTGGTTCCGGCCGCCTTAACAAAATGATGGAGACCTTTGAAATAGTCCGGATTGATGGTTGCGCCGGACTTTATCTCCACAGCGCGGAGGTTCCGGCCGCTCTCGGCAAGGAGATCGACCTCATTCCCGTTGCTTTCCCGGTAAAAGAAAAGGTTGCTCCGTCTGCCCCGATTGTAACGGTATTTCAATGCCTCCATTACCACCATGTTTTCGAAGAGGTTGCCCCGTAGGGGGTCTCTGCTTACCTGCGTCTCATTTTCCAGCCCGAGCAGGAAAGCGGCCAGGCCGACATCATGGAAATAGAGCTTAGGTGACTTGATGAGTCGTTTGGAGATGTTCGTGTGCCAGGGCTGGAGCAAAAAGACGATATAGCTCGCTTCCAGGAGGGTCAACCAAGCGCGGACGGTGGTATGTGACACACCGGCGTCGTTTCCCAGGCTTTGCAGGTTAAGCACCTGTCCAATCCGCCCGGCGCAAAGTTTCAGGAATCTTTCGAAGAGGGAAAGATCCTTCACGGTTGCGATCTGACGGAGGTCCCGTTCCACATAAGTGTCGAGATAATCGCCCAGTGCCTGGGTGGGGTTGAGCCCCTGGTCGTGGATACGGGGATAAAAGCCGGTAAGAAGGAGCCGGTCTATGTTTCCGGGAGGATGGGTCTGTTTCAGTTCGGCCAGGGAAAGAGGCAGGAGCTTGAGAAGCGCAGTCCTGCCGGCAAGGGTTTGGCTGATGGTGTTCATCACTTCAAACTGTTGGCTGCCGGTCAGAATAAATCGCCCCGGCCTCTTTTCTACGTCAACGATGTCCTGAATATAGGAGGGGATCTCGGGTGCCCGCTGGATCTCATCAAGGATAGCGCCGTTGCTATGGGCTGCCAGAAAACCACGCGGGTCCTCGATGGCGAATCTGCGGACGTCCGGGGCTTCGAGGTTGCCGTACTTCAGTGTTGGGAAGGCCGTGCGGCATAGAGTAGTCTTACCGCTCTGCCGAGGCCCGGTTATGGTCACCACCGGATAACGCCGGGCCAAGTCAACGAGGATCGGTTCAATGGTTCTCTCAATCATAAAAGAATGTTAGCACAAAATATGTAAATTGCAAGCACAAAAATCAAATTACATATTTCTTGTATCACCCGGCATTAAACTTCTGCCTTTGATCGAAAATACCCACGAAGAG
>CAZVHO010000026.1:42826-50026 GCA_964627515.1 uncultured Thermodesulfobacteriota bacterium
GCGCTCTGATTGGAACTCCCGAGACGGGTGTGGTGATCTTGTTCGGGGCTGCAAACCTTGGACATCCCAAGTTTGCTGCTTCTCCCAATACCGACTCCTTTCCCAGTCCCTCCAGTTCCGTCGAACTTGATGATGAGGTATTCGTCTGTAGTTCCACGGATGATCTCTCCAACGATGCTCCTTGTAGTAATTCCTCCAGCCTGAGGGTATCTCGTGATAGAAAGATGGGACCCTTTGATAGTAGGCCCAACCTCTGTCATAGTACCGTGATCGATACCAGCGCCCTTCCCAAGGACGCCACCACCAGCCATCAAAGAAGAAGAGGTCCGCCTCTACATCAGGAACAACATAGATATACGTCTCCGGCAGCACTATCAATTCCGGTGGCTCGGCAAACACGATGAGCGGCGGCAGACCAATATTGATATTTACATCCACTCTGGCCATTGTTTGATTGGGAACTGCCATTACTAACGCTAAAAGCACGGTTCCGAAAAATAACCTTTTCATTTTTTCCACTCCATTTTAATTAAAAAATAAGCATCGACAACCAAGATTTGTTTTTCCTCTTCAAAAAATTTCCGGATAATATTCACCCGGCTATTCCATACTATTTCACAAATGCTAAGCACACCGGTTCTGGAGTCCACCTCCCTCCCCATCGAGCCTCCAAACAGGTGGACGATCACCCAGGAATCCCTTTCGTAATAAAGAATGCTGATTTTTTGCAACATTCGGCATTATCTTCTATATTCATATCGGTCGCCTCTGTCCCTATCATGTCCACGGTGTCCGCCATCGTCATGCCAATGGTGTATAAAACATCCACTGAGAGATGCTAATACCATCCCTAATATAATCCATGACATAACTATCTTTTTCATTTCTCTCTCCCCATACGTTTTTTAATCGCCTTAATCCTTTTTTATAGATTTGACTCTATTAAAATAATAAAGGTTAAAATATATATAAGCTGTAAAAAAGAGGTCAGCAGGATGCCTGTTCAGTTGCCGGATGGCTGCGCCGCTCCGATCTCGACGGCAGCCTGGTAATTATTCAAACCGGACCTAAACCCGTATGATAAGAAGGTTGCCGAGATCGAAGGGTGGATTTTGGGAATTGGTTCTTAGAATCAAGGACCGATTGCACGATCAGCCGATGAAGCCGGGGGGAAGAAATGCGAATAAAAACGGGAGGAACAGGTTAGGGGTCTCGGGGACCGAAGTGAAGGAGTAAGCCTGGACCAGGATTTCGGTCTTGGCAAGGTCAATTTGGTTGATAAGGGCCTCAGTACAGCCACCACGTGGGCTGAAATAGACCTGAGTGGGGGTGTTGTTGAGGGTCAGGTTGAAGGGGTGGGACGGGGAAGGAATGAGGATTAAAACAAGAACCGGTAGAAGGGAAAAAAGGGCAACGGATTTTTTCATTATGACCTCCAAAATAAGGGTCAGATTAGCCTGGATGGTTTTTATTAAATAAATCAACTCATAGGCGATAGCTGTTTGATGCCCTGTCCAGTTATTGGTTAGGCCAAGCCGATGCTTCGTTTATATCCATTTCTGTCAAGAATGAAGACATCGTTCTTTTGTTTTGGTCTGAAATGGGTCAAGAGCGGATTTGACCCCTTTGTCGTAGAGATAAAAAATATGAGATTGCTTAAAACGGCTTGCTTTCTTCTTTCTGTTTTTCAAATTTTTCAATGAATTTCCGCAACATTTCACCATTTTCACCAAAAAAATATTTGATAAACTTTTCAGTTTTCAATGGTATGAATTCAATATTTTCGGCACTCACGGTTACATAATTAAATTCCGGAAGCTCCGAAAAGAATGAATTTTTTTGAATCTCCCTCAGGTAATCTGTCAGGTCACTCTGGTTAGTCCCATCGGGGTATTTTATTCTATAACAATCATCGGGATCATTTAAAATTTCTTTATTGCCGCCATAAATTTTTTCAGGTCCAAAATATGGATTAACAATAATAAGCTTCTTCAAATTCTTAACGGCGTCAAAAAGCAGATTGTTGATATATGGGTCAAAAAAGCTATAACCGATTATAAAGAAATATTCTTTATGATCTGAATTGAGCTGTTTATTAAAGTGGTTAATCAACGAGAAAAACGGCTGAACAGAAAAGGTCTTTGTCCCCTGTCCAAATATCAGATATGGATTATGCTTTTCTTCAATATTCTCCTTCTTTTTATCATCAAGCTTTGGCTCTTCCCACACATCCATATCTTCAAGGCGAACCCAGTCGATTGATCCATGAAGCTTATAAAGGTTGATGCGGCCGAATGGGTCATTCATTTCATCTTTGACAACGCCCTGCCACTTACCTTCTACAAATCCACGCCAGGGTATTTCATGGTTGCTTGAAAAATATTCTTCGATGACCAGATCATTATTAAGCGAAAAAATGTCGAAGCTGTATTCATCCTTGGGAGTGCTTTTAATGAGTTCAAGAAGAGGATTCATGAAAGACAAGTCGCAATTGATCTTAAACCATTCATCTCTCAGCAAATTTTTAAATATTTTTTCAAGGCTTTCGAACAACCCGTCACCTGGAGATAGGGAAATATTTTTGGATTCAGTGAAATACTGAGACTCCAGAGTTACCAGCTTGTCCGCCCAATTACCCGTGATAGGATAAGGGAGAAAATTCTCTCGGTTCTTTATTCTTCTTATTAAGAGGGCGAGTTCCTCTATGTTAGGCTTAAAGGTTATTCCGTTTGATGATTCCATAGTCCGCCACTCAGAATGATATTGCAGACAGGATATCAAGAATTTCAACGCCTCTTTTTGTGTCTGATTGAATGTTTCATCCTGTTCATCAAAAATCTTTTTTCTCAAATCGGCGAACATCTCAACTGAAGTTTTGCATCCAGTGCCAAATGAAAATCCTGCACCGAGGAAAAAAAGCGACTTATTTATGATTTCTGCAAGGCTGAGCATATCGTTATATGAACCAGGGTGTCTTTTGTGCAACAAAGTTATCCGGTATTTCCCCGCCGAACTTCGAAGAGAAATCCGCAATCATTTTCGAGTATTTTGTAGTAACCGGCTGACTCTGCTGCTTCAGCCCTTTCCAATAGATCCTCGAAAACTCGTATACCTGAGTAATCAGTTCCTTGTGATGGAAACCTCCTGTATCAGCAAATGAGATTTTGACCTTAATCGGCAACTCCTCTTCAATACGCCTCACGGGGTTTTTCTGATAGCGGTTGTTGTTGAATAGCAAATATTCATCCCTTCCGACCTTTACGTATGTTCCGCTCTCCGGCATTCCCATACTATATTCTGTGTCGAAACATATCTCCATCTTGGTCTTGCTATCATTAACCTCGACAACTGCAAAAGGCGTAGGCAAATTCAATTCGTCTTTCAGAAGGAACTCTATATTCTTAAGCTCCTTTTCCTGAGGGGGCTTATAATAATGAATGACCAATCGGTCTGGATCTCCGAAATCCTTCGAATATTGCAAGATGGCCCTTTTCAAATGTCGGATCACCCCTCTGCTATCAGACTGTGGGAATCCATGAACCCTACCAAGTTTCCCTTCATTGTCGAAAAAAACCGCACTGCCAAGGAAGGTATTATCAAGAAAACTTTTCGTATTAAATCCGATAACAAGCTCATTGTATTTCTTATTTGCCAATTTCCACGGTATGCCACCAAGCTTTGCTAAGATTGCAACAGCAATATTAGGGAGCGCATAATGGAAATTTGGATCTTTGATAGTCGAACTGTTTATGAATTGAGATGAAATTCCCTTATCCAGCAGGAGCTTTTTAACTTTGTAATATACGGCGCTTTCTTCTTCATCCGATTCGTATTTTTTGAAAGGGCCGATAATAATGGCCAATGTTTCAGGAAAGATTTCATCCTGATATTCTTTAAGCAAAAAATCTTCAAGCTCTTTTGGGAGAGCTGCCGCATCATTATATTTCAGACCTTTGTGATCCGGGAGAGAGACTGGAATTCCAGTATAGCTTAGGAGCCCCGGAAAGTGCTTAAGCCCGTTCCTAAGATACAGATACAAATTATTAGCATCATCCCGGTTCTGGTAAATAAACAGCAGCTTGATTTTATTGGCATTTTCAATCTTTTCAAAAGGCCCAAATTCCCTCATCCCCATGGCGGCATTGACTGAATTCTTGCCGCCACCGAAGGCCATCAGGTTTTGTCTGCTGAAAATTTCCTGGACATCTCTTGGATCGACAGTCTTGAGTCCTGATTTGTCTATATCAAAAAACTTAGAATGGAAGTCATTAAGGTATTCTAAAGCAATTGTCTTAAGATCATTGTATCTCTTATTGTAATTGAACCTTTTAGGCGTACCTTGGTTTATCCTTTTTGTGGGAAATGATTTTCTTGGTATGGCATCATCACCGTCGTAATTATATATCAGCTGGGTTTCCTCATTGACAATCTTGGCTCCATCTTCAGGCTCTTTCTTTTGCCTTGTGATCAAAGTGCTTTCACTCCCGATATTATAAGACAATTCCTCTCTTTTCACATTCCATTTGAAATCGAGTCGTCGATATCGTTCATATTCTGGACTAAAATCGCTGTCTCGGTGATAGGCAGAAAAATCCACAACCTTTCTTGCGGGTTTAATATAAAAGCCATTATCTATAAAAAAGTTTGCAAGTTCCTGGATGAAAATTTCTTTCTTGAATTGCAGGATTGCCTCTGGATTTAGCGGGATAGAAAGCGAGCCTTCTTTTACTTCTTCCGAGAAATTGAAGATCAGAGAATCTTTCTCGGCGTCGATGTCTTCTCTATGAAGCCATTCTTCAAACTGTGAAACATATTCTGGTGGTAATTTTTTTTTAGTCCATTCAACCTTACTCATGACGAGATCAAAACCAGTTCTTTTCGAGATATTGAGGAGGCATGAGACATCCCTATTAAACTTGAGATTGATTCTATTTATGATCAATTTGCTCATCAATGAACTTTCTTCCAAGCATATATGTGTTTTGTAATTCCCATTTCAATTTTCCAAAAAAAATAATCTGCAATTCCGCTTGCTAAACAATATATAGATATCTTATCATTAAAAAATACCATATTTTGTATTATTTATCAACGAAATCATCTTCTTTCATCCGGCTCCTTGTAATTTCGTTTAACACATTGAGCCGCTCAAATTTCAATTATTTTGGTTTGATAAGAAAACCTACTTGGATGGAAATGAAAAGCCGCGAAATCAAAAGAAATCAATATATTATCGTCTTGTTGTAGTTTCAATCTTTAGAGGGATATTTTACAGAACTTATTGCGTCCAGCAAGTTTTCCCTGGTAACGACAAGATTACAAATAATTTTGTCTCCGTTGTTCTTCACTTTTGTCATTACTTTCAATAGGATAAACTCACCGTCCTTGAAGTGTCCAGAGGATACGGGTGGGAATTCCAACCAACGACCGGTAGCCACGCAGGGGACAGCCCCTTTACCCAGTCTGTTTTTTGAGCGGGTAAGGTATGAAATCGGAATCTCAGTGATTTTGCTTTTCAAGTCCCCCCTATGCTTTTCGACTTACCGCTGTAGCTTATGTAAATATAATGTTTGATAGGCATTATAGTATTCATAGGGGTATTTTGATAGCTTTTTAAATTCAGATAGTTATCATATACTATTTGTGAATTTAAATTCAAATTCACACTTTTAATTTAGAATGCCAGTTTTCAAACCTATCAATTATACTCGCGGGTATCGCCTTTGAACAGATCACCGGCAATCCCAAAACATCTCTAATTTTTTTTACCAAAATCTCTTGGCTCAATTCATAAATTTGAGTCTCAAAAATTAATGCAAACCCTCCGTTATCATTTATCAAGTTATTATAGGTTTTAGGCGAATATCTCATTATGAATAAGGGCTTTATTCCAAAAAAATTACACATTTCGAGTTTAATTCCAAGTTCCTCTTTCTCAATGTAACCCAAAGTATTCTTGATTTCGCAGCCGTACTCCACCCCGTCTCGTTTAAAAACAAAATCTAAATCATGCCCCGTTTTTTCCCATTGCTTACCATTAAATTTTTTTACCTTTTCATCTACCGGCATAAAGCCCCGCCTGGCGAGGGCTTTACAAAATAAGTCCTCTGCCCTATGACCGCAACTCCGTGTTATATGATCCTGAGAATACTCCTCAATGATTTTTTCAATTCTATTGATTGTGCGCTGCGGATACCTATTTGTCTTGTGAATAAAAAAACGAGTCGATGTGCCCCTATCCTTCGGAATTCGCACATCTTTCAAAAAGCCAATTTTATGAAGTCCATTGATGGCATTATTCGTTACCCAATGGAAATACTTTTTTTCAAACTTAACCTGTACTTGCCTAATATAAAAAACACGATCCTTGTCTTCTTCATAAAGGGCACGAATCTCTTTCTGAGCATCTAAAAAATAATGATCTGGCGTTCGTGGGTCAAAATAATCTTCAGACGCTTCGGAAAACTCATCATAGTCCATAATTTCTGACCACATTGGTACTTATATCCAATACGATTAGCAAATAATTTAAGTTACCTTATCCTTTTTCTCACCGATAACTGTCTCGATATGACGAGCCTAAAGACGCTTATTTTCGATTCAAGGTCACCAAGATCGGTTTCTAAATTTTCAGGATTCATGGTATCATGGATGGTTTAGATTCTTCGAGAGCCTTTGGAGGACTTCAAATTCAAGCTTTGAAGGTTTTTCATTTTGCGAATATATATCGGTCTATCGGGTTGATAGAAAAGACAAATTGATTATTATTTTTAATTTTAACATTACAATACTTCATGGGGATTGTCAAATATGGAACGGATAGGTTTTTAAATGGGTTAAATTATGGAAAAAGGTATTAAATAGTGACTTGAGGGTCAGGCCGGAAAAGGATCCCGGAGGGATTTGGATGATTTGCTCTTGCGTTTACCGGTGGAAGCCCAAAGTGGACGAATGGCGGCGGCCGTGTGGAAAGAATTGTTTATTCGGGGGTGAGAAAAAGGAATTTTTTGCGCCCCTATTACGCCCGTATTTTTAATCAATCTGCCTATTGTTATGTAACCATTTTATTTTATGGTGCCCCCGGCGAGACTTGAACTCACGGCCTACAGATTAGGAATCTGCCGCTCTATCCTACTGAGCTACGGGGGCATGAAGGAAAATATACTTAATTTTGGGTAAGAACACAATAAGAATTTAGAA
>CAZVHO010000027.1:0-49994 GCA_964627515.1 uncultured Thermodesulfobacteriota bacterium
TGAACCTTGAACCGTATTTTTGTACTAAACCTGAGGAATGTTTATGCCCGAAAAAGATTATTATAAAACCCTTGGTGTGGACAAGAAGGCTTCCGATGCTGAAATAAAAAAGGGTTATCGGAAACTGGCCATGAAATACCATCCGGACAGGAATAAAGGGGACAAAAAGGCGGAAGAAAAGTTTAAAGAACTGAGTGAGGCCTACGCGGTATTGAGCGACAAGGAAAAGAGAAAACAATACGACACGGTTGGGTCCGCTGGATTTCAGCAGCGTTACAGCCAGGAAGACATATTCCAAGGGTTTGATTTCAGTAATCTCTTTAAGGAATTCGGATTCGGCGGAGGCTATGAAAACCTGTTCCGTCAGAGGTCGGGGCATCCAGGGGGAGGGGGCTATAAAACCTATACTTTTAATCGAGGCGGACAGGCCTTTGATTATGGGGATCCTTATAGTCAATATGCCGGGGCAGGCAGACCGCAACAGGGTGCTGACCAGATGTATGAATTAGCCATTACCCTGAAAGAAGCAGCCTTGGGGACGGAAAAACAACTCTCCTTCCCGGCAGGGAAGAAGATGGAAAAGGTCATGGTCAAAATCCCTCCGGGAATCTCAACAGGCAAGAAGCTGCGGATTCCAGGCAAAGGGGAAGCCAGCTTGACCGGTGGTCCGGCCGGAGACCTCTATATCCAAATTAAGGTCCTGGAAGACCCGATATTTAAATTGGAGGGACAAAACCTGGTAGTGGAAAAGGAAATTAACCTCACCCAGGCCTTACTGGGAACTCAAGTGGAAGTGCCCACCCTGGAAGGCAAAGCCCTGCAGGTTAAAATCCCTCCCGGGACCCAACCCCTGTCCAAATTACGATTAAAAGGTTATGGACTGCCTTCGTTAGGCGAGAAGAGCCAGGGAGACCAATTTATAAAAATTGTGGTTAAAATTCCCAAAAAAATGTCCGACCGTCAAAAAAAATTGGTGGAAGAATTAGCCCAAGAAGGACTTTAGAATTCGGAAACAAGGGGCTTGTTTCCGACCCGGAAGCATCCCTCCATCCCCATCAGACCTTTTGTGGAAATACAGAATCGGCTCGTTTTCAAATCTTCAATATTGACGAGTTCGTAAAAAGGTGGGGTTCACACATTGTCATTCCCGTGAAGACGGGAATTCAGTAATTTTAAGTGGTTACGTATGGACGGGCTTCCAGCGGGCGCCCCCCGGGGCGTAGGACCCCAACGGGACGGAGTCAGGAATGACGAGTTTTTACAAAGGCATCAATATTTATTAGTAAATGATATAGAAATCCATGCCCTTATGCCATCATTTAGCCATTGATTTGGGTACCACTTATTCGGTTGCCTATCTCATTTCCAATGACTCTTTTCTTCTTGAGCCCACCTTTGTCGCCTTGAAGAAACAACACAATGCCCCCTTGGCCATCGGTCAGGAAGCCAAAAAGATGTTCGGTCTGGCCCCTAAAAACATCCAGGTGATTCAACCCTTGCGAGATGGCGTTATCTCCGATTTTGATGTTTGCAGGTCCTTCTTGCAGGTCCTGATCAAAAAGATCTTAAATAAAAAAAGGGGAATCATCCGCAATGTCCTTTTCTGTCTCCCTTGGGGTGCCACTGATGTAGAGGTTCGGGCCTATCGAAAACAACTCGAACTTTTCCCCTTTTCCCGGATTTTCCTGATCCGGGAACCCTATGCCGCGGCCCTGGGGGCGGAAATCCCTTTTGACAACCCTCCGGGAAACCTTTTGGTGGATTTTGGCGGCGGAACCACGGAAATAACGATCCTGGCCCTTGGTGGAATTGTGGTTTGCATTTCCCTGAAGATCGGCGGGAATATCATGGATCAAGCCATTAAACAGGAAATCGAATTGAGACACCAGTTTTCTATTGGACTGACCACCTCCGAATCCTTGAAGATCCTTCATGGAAGTGTGGCCCCGGTCATAGAAGACTATTCCTTTGATATTAAAGGGTTTCACCGGTTTTATCGTTTTCCGAGACAGAACCGGATCAATTCGGCCGATATTCGTATGGCCCTGGAGCCGGCGACCCAAAAAATCCTCCAGGGAATCGCTATGGCCCTGGAATCATTATCGCCTGAATTGATCACCGATATTTCAAATAACGGGGTTACCCTGGTAGGGGGCGGAGCACTGCTCAGGGGATGGCCCGAAAGAATAACAAAACGATTTAACCTCCCGGTTCAAATCCCTCCGGAGCCCCATTACTGTGTGATCAGGGGAATGAAAAAGGTCCTCAATAATTTAAAAAAATATCGACCCCTCCTGGAAGAATAAATGAATGGACAAACCCAAGGCAATTCTTACCCCCAAGGGGGAAAAATGGTTTCGTTCCGGCCACCCCTGGATTTTTCGCGACGATGTTCAAACATTGGAAGAGGCTGAAAACGGAGATGTGGTTTCCCTGTTTAATCGGGGAAATCTGTTTTTAGGCCGGGCTTTTTATAGCCGCCATTCACGGATCACCTTCCGTCTCATCACTTCCGATCCCCGGATCATCGATCAGACCTACTGGCGACTTATTCTTCAAAGGGCCATGGAATGCCGAAAGACCGTATTGGACCGGGACCAGGCCTGCCGGCTTGTTTTTTCAGAGGCCGACGGTTTACCCGGTCTGATTGCCGACTGGTACGCCGGTCATTTGGTGATTCAAACCCTGATCCCTGGAACCGATAGGCTTTTAGAACGATTCGGGGCCATCTTCCAGGACCTCCTTCACCCCTTATCCATCCTGATCCGTAACGATCTCGAAGCCCGCGCCCTGGAGCATCTTCCTCAAGAAATTCGAATACTTTCCGGACAAGTCCCGGAAAAAATTCTGGTTCAGGAAGGTCCTGTCCAATACTTTGTGGACCCCATTAAAGGTCAAAAAACCGGGGCCTATCTGGATCAAAGAGAAAACCGGCTTCATCTGGGTTCTTATGGACAAGGCCGCCGTATCCTGGATTGCTTTTGTTATACGGGAAACTTTGCTCTCCACCTGGCGAGGGGGGGCGGTGAAGTCCTGGCCATTGACGATTCGGCTCCGGCTTTGGAATGGGGTAAAACGAATGCCGGACAAAATGGATTTTCCAACATCACCTTTCAGAAAAAAAACGCCTTTGATTTTCTTAAAGGGGCCGAAGAACAGGGCCGGCGGTTTGACCTGATCATCCTGGATCCGCCCCCTTTTGCCCGGAGGAAATCGGCTGTATCCGGTGCCCTCAGGGGCTACCAGGAGTTGAATCGCCGGGCCTTACGCTGCCTTGATCCGGGAGGGATCCTGAGTACCTATTCCTGTTCTTATAATATTACCGAACCCCTTTTCCTGGACCTCCTGGCCCACTCGGCTCGAAAGGCCGGAGGCCGGGTTTATCTCAGGGGGAAAAGGATGCAGGCCTTAGATCACCCGGTTTTGCTCAATTTTCCTGAAAGCCATTATTTGAAAGGGATGATTTTACAGGTTGCCTAAAATTTCAAATATTTATTTGACACCAAAAGCAAACTTTAGTATATAAAAAGTTTATTCTTTATATTATAGAGGCATTTAAATCCATAAGACATGGAATCCAAAAAAATTCATATTTATGATAACGACCCGGAAGGCTTAAATATTTTACGCCATTCCACAGCCCATTTGATGGCCCAGGCCGTCAAGGAATTATTTCCTGAGGTAAAACTCGCCATCGGCCCGGCTATTGAACAGGGGTTTTATTACGATTTTTCTAAAAAAGATCCTTTTACCCCTGAAGATCTTCCCCGGATCGAGGAACGGATGCAAGCCTTGAGTCGGGAGAAAATTCCTATCCTTCGGGAGGAAGTTTCCAGGGAAGCGGCCTTGAATCTTTTTTCATCCCAAGGAGAATCCTTCAAGGTCGAGCTATTGGAAGAACTTTCCGACCAAACGGTTTCTCTGTATCGACAGGGAAATTTTGTCGATTTGTGTCGCGGTCCTCATCTTTCCTCTACGGACCAATGCCGTCATTTTAAACTGACCCATGTTGCCGGGGCCTATTGGCGGGGGGATGAACGAAATCCCATGTTGCAACGGATTTACGGAACCGCCTTTTTTGAGCAGAAAGCCCTGAAAGACCATTTATTCCGCCAGGAAGAAGCCCGCCGTCGGGATCATCGCCGATTAGGGCGGGAATTGGACCTTTTCAGTATCCATGATGAGGTGGGGCCCGGCCTGGTCATTTATCATCCCAAAGGGGCCTTGTTGCGGACCATTCTTGAGGATTTTGAGAAGAAAGAACATTTAAAGCGGGGCTATGAAATCGTCATCGGTCCCCAGCTTTTAAGGGCCGATCTCTGGAAAAAATCCGGCCATTATGAAAATTACCGGGACCTCATGTATTTTACCGAGATCGACGGCCAGGGATATGGCATCAAACCCATGAACTGTCTGGCCCATATGCTTATCTATAAATCGAAAGTCCGGAGTTACCGGGATCTGCCTAAACGCTATTTTGAATTAGGGACGGTCCATCGTCACGAAAAATCGGGTGTCCTGCACGGCCTGATGCGGGTTCGCCAATTTACCCAGGATGACGCCCACATCATCTGCACTCCCGATCAGCTTCAGGGCGAAATCCGGGGGGTCCTTAATTTCGTTGCTGAAGTCATGAAGATTTTTGACTTTGCCTTTGAAGTCGAGATCAGTACCCGCCCGGAAAAATCCATCGGCAGTGATCAGGACTGGGAACGGGCCACCGAGGCATTGATTCAAGCTTTGAAGGCCAATGATTTGTCTTTTTCCATTTGTGAAGGGGAGGGGGCTTTTTACGGACCCAAGATAGACATAAAGTTAAAAGATGCCCTGGATCGTCGCTGGCAGTGTGCCACTATCCAATGTGATTTCACCCTGCCGGAACGATTTGATTTAAATTATATCGGCCCTGATGGAGAACGCCATCGGCCGGTGATGGTCCATCGAGTCATCCTGGGGGCCATGGAACGGTTTATCGGAGTCTTGATTGAACATTATGCCGGGGCCTTTCCCCTTTGGTTGGCCCCGGTTCAGGCCGTTGTCTTATCGGTAACCGACCGCAACGCCAAATATTGCCAGGAGGTTTTTGACCAGTTACTTCAATCCGGCCTCCGGGCCGAACTGGACATTCGAAACGAAAAATTGGGTCTCAAGGTTCGAGAGGCCCAACTGCAAAAGATTCCCTACATGGTCGTTATCGGCGACAAAGAAGAAGAACAAAAGTCCGTCAGTCCCAGGACCCGCGGGGGGGAAAATTTAGGAGCCTGGACTGTCCCTCAACTGATCGAGCGGATTAAGCAGGAATCGGTTCCGGGGAAAAACTGATCGTATTGCGGATTTCGGGGTGCGGAGTAAAAACCCTTTAAATTCCAATGGTCAAATTTATTATTCCGATGTCCGAAATTGAATGGTAGTGGAATGCGGATTCTATGGTTGTCTCTTCAATTCCGAAATCCGAATTCCGAATTTGAAATAGGAGGTGGAGGTTATAGCTAAATCGGTTAATGTAAATCATGAGATCAGGGCGGCGAATGTGCGTGTCATCGGGGAGGGAGGGGTGCAGTTGGGTATTTTGCCCTTAGCCCAAGCCCTGTCTCTGGCCAAGGGAGAAGGGTTGGATTTGGTTGAAGTGGCCCCACAACTGGATCCTCCTGTATGCCGGATCATGGATTATGGTAAGTTCAGGTACCAGCAAACCAAAAAGGTCCATGAAGCCAAAAAACGTCGAACCATCATCCAGGTGAAGGAAGTCAAGATTCGACCGAAAACCGAAGAACACGATTTTCAGTTCAAATTAAAGAACATTAGGAAATTTTTGGAAAAAAAGAATAAAACCAAAATATCCCTTATGTTTCGAGGCCGGGAGATTCAGTATCAGGAAGCGGCCCGGAAGATTTTGAACCGGATCAACGAGGAGACCAAGGATCTGGCCATCGTGGAACAGGAACCGAAGTTGGAAGGCCGGAACATGACCATGATTTTGGGACCGAAATAAGGTTTATAACCTCATGCCCCTGTGAAGCACCACGTATCAGGAAAATTTTCCTGGGGGCTATGGGCTGCGGGCAATAGGCGATGGGCAAGGTAAAAACGATTTTATGGTTTTTTTCGCCTATAGCCTATAGCCTATGGCCCCTTGAAACTTGCATCTTGCATCGTGAAACTTTATTTTCGTAGAAGGAGAGTGTTGTTATGCCCAAGATGAAATCCAGAAGGGGGGCTGCCAAGCGTTTTAAGACCACCGGAAAAGGGAAGATCATCCGTTCCAAGGCCTTTGGCAGTCACATTTTAACCAGTAAAACCACCAAGAGGAAGAGGCGATTGCGAAAGTCGGCGGTAGTCGACCCCGCCAATGCCAGGGCCATCAAGAGGATGCTGCCTTATAGTTAAGTCCGATCGTTAAAAATGTTTAATAATTGAGGTGATTGACCATGCCCAGAGTAAAAAGGGGCTTCAAGGCCCGGCGAAGAAGAAATAAGACCTTAAAGTTGGCCAAAGGATATCGCGGTGCCCGAAGCCGTCTATTTAAAACAGCAACCGAGGCCGTAGATCGGTCTCTCAAATATGCCTATCGGGATCGAAAGGTTCGGAAGAGGGAGTTTAGAGGATTATGGATTGTGCGAATCAGCGCAGCCGCTAAGAATAACGACCTTTCGTATAGTCGTTTCATGGGAGCCTTAAAAAAGGCAGGCATCGGTCTGGACCGTAAGGCCCTGTCCGAAATGGCAACACGAGATCCGGAAAGGTTTACCTCTTTGGTGAGGATGGTTTCCCAGCCTCAGGTTTAATCCCTCCCTCAGGCCTGACTATAACCCCTATCCGACAAGATAACCTGCCATGGTATCAAAATTAAAATTATTGGAAACCCGATTCAGGGAAGAGTTGAGTCGAGCTGCGTCCTTAAAGGATCTGGAGGCCTTACAAATCCGGGTCTTGGGGAGAAAAGGGGAACTGACCCAGTGCTTACGGGAACTGGGGACCCTTTCGGCGGCCGAGAGGCCTTTGGTCGGTCAGGAGGCCAATCGCCTGAAAACGGTCCTGGAAGGGCTGCTAAACCAAAAAAGGGAGGCCTGGTCCGGACAAAAGGATCGGGAAGTATCCCAATTTGACTGGAGTCTTCCGGGAAGAAGGACCTTTCGAGGCCGAAGACATCCCATCAGTCAAACCATGGATGAAATAGGCCATATTTTTTCCCGTCTAAACTTCGAGATGGTCGAAGGACCGGAAGTTGAGCTGGATTACTATAACTTTGAAGCCCTGAATATCCCTCGGGACCATCCGGCCAGGGACATGCAGGATACCTTCTATATCTCCGACTCTGTTTTGCTTCGAACCCATACCTCTCCTCTCCAGGTACGGGTTATGGAAAAAAATCCCCCGCCCTTGCGGATTATTGCCCCTGGAAAGGTCTATCGCCGGGACTCGGACATCTCACACACCCCCATGTTTCACCAGGTGGAAGGATTAATGGTGGCGGAGGATATCAGTTTCGGCGACTTGAAAGGGATCTTGACCCTTTTCGTCCATCAAATGTTCGGAGAAGAAACCCCCCTTCGTTTCCGCCCCAGTTTTTTCCCCTTTACCGAACCCAGCGCTGAAGTGGATATCGGCTGTGTGATTTGCCGGGGATCGGGTTGCAGGCTATGTTCCCAAACCGGCTGGCTGGAAATCCTCGGATCCGGAATGGTCGATCCGGAAGTTTACCGGATGGTGGGTTATGATCCAGACCAGGTAACGGGTTTTGCCTTTGGGATGGGAGTGGAACGGATCGCCATGTTGCGGTATGGAATCGATGATATCCGGATGTTTTATGAAAATGACATGAGGTTTTTAAAACAGTTTTAATAAAAAGGTCTAAGGCCCAAGGTCTAAGGTCCAAGGCCATTATGCTCTAATGTTGTCCTGAATTACCCTGGACCTTATACCCTGTACCGTGTACCGGTAATTTGATTATGAAAGTCACTTTAAACTGGTTACAAGATTATGTAGATTTGGCTGGCCTTTCCCCTGAGGATTTGGCCGAGGCCCTGACCATGGCCGGCTTAGAGGTCGAAGCCGTCCATCCTATAGGCCGGGAATTGGAATCCCTGGTGGTTGGAGAGATCCTTGAAGTCCGGAAACATCCCCAAGCCGATCGTCTCTCTCTTTGCAAGGTCCTGACCGGTCAGGAGACCCAGGAGATCGTCTGCGGCGCCCCCAATGTGCGCCCTGGGATTAAGGTCCCGGTGGCCCTTCCGGGGACCCGTCTGCCTTCTGGTCTTGAAGTCCAGGTGGCGACCATACGAAACGTGGTCTCACCCGGGATGCTCTGTTCGGAAAAAGAACTGGGATTATCCGAAGACCATTCCGGTATCATGGTCCTTCCGGAAGAGGCCCAATTGGGAACCCCACTCAGCCGGGCCCTGGGGTTGGAGGATACCCTGCTGGAAATCAATGTCACCCCGAACCGGGCCGATTGCCTGAGCCATATCGGCATTGCCCGGGAAATATCGGCTATTTTCAATCGGCCATTAACAATCCCCGATGTTTCTTCTGCCCCGCCGGGTGAAGCCCTCGGACGGGAGACCTCCGTCTCGATTCTGGCTCCTGATTATTGCCCCCGTTACGCCGCCCGGGTGGTGCGCGGGGTAACCATCGGCCCTACTCCGCTCTGGCTGCGCCGGCGGTTGAATGCGGTCGGCATACGAAGCATCAATAACGTAGTGGATATTACCAACTTTATTTTGATGGAATACGGGCAACCCCTCCACGCCTTTGACTTTGAGACCCTTGGCAGACGTCGGATAGTGGTTCGCCGGGCCGACCCCGGTGAACACCTGACCACCCTCGATGGCCAGGAAAGAATCCTTAATCCGGATATGCTGGTTATCGCCGACGGAGAAAAAGGGGTGGCCTTAGCCGGCATCATGGGGGGAGAGGAAACGGAGATTCAGCCTTCCACAAAAACTATTTTCATAGAAAGCGCCTATTTTGATCCTCCCTGTATCCGGCGGACAGCCAAGAGGCTTTCCCTGTCCAGCGAGGCCTCCATCCGTTTTGAACGGGGCGTGGATATAGAGGGAGTTATTCCGGCCCTCGACCGGGCGGCCCTTTTAATCCGGGAGCTGGCCGGGGGTGAGATCATTCCCGGTCGGATAGACCAATATCCCGGGCCCCTGTCCATTGAGCCTGTGACCCTTGATACCCAGAGGACCAGCCGGTTTTTAGGGATTGCGGTTTCTTCGGAAAAGGTCATAGAAATCTGCCGCCGGCTGGGTTTGACGGCCGAAACCAAGGGTAAAGACTTAGTAGAGATCATCCCGACCTCCTTCCGCCGGGATCTGACCAGGCCGGTGGACCTGATGGAAGAAGTGGCCAGAATGATCGGCTACGACCAGATTCCGGTGACCATCCCGACCGCTTCCGCCAAAAACCGTAAAGAACCCCAGGCCATCTCTTTTCGCAAAAGGATCAAAGAGATCCTGGCCGGTCTGGGATTTGATGAGATTATCACCTATAGTTTTATCTCCCAGGAGCACAGTTCGATCTTTCTGGATCCCCGGTCTTCGGACAAGCCTTCCCTGGTCCGGATCAATAACCCTATTTCCGAGGATCAATCGGTCATGCGCATCAGCCTGCTCCCCGGGCTTCTGATGACTATGACTAAAAATTGGGCACAGAGAAACCTGAACCTTCGTCTTTATGAATTGGGTAAAGTATTTTCTGCTTCCGTTGACTCAAATACCCTGCCGACTGAAACCAATCGTTTATCGGTCCTGTGGACCGGAAGGAGATATCCGGAATCCCATTATTTCAAAGCCGATCCGGCTGATTTTTATGACTTAAAAGGGGTCCTGGACGACCTCTTCCAAAACCTGAAAATCGAAAATTACTCCCTGCAGGCCGTTTCCCCGCCTCCTTATTTTAATCCCCACAACTATGTTCAAATCTTTCGGCAGGGGATAGGAATCGGGGAAATGGGAGAAATATCTCCCCAGGTCCGGTCCCTGTTTGATTTGAGGGAAACCGCTTTTCTTTTTGATTTAAATCTGGACCTGCTCCTGGCCAAAGGCCTTGAAATCCCTATTTTCAAACCCTGGCCAAAGTTTCCGGAGGTTACCAGGGATATGGCCTTGATTCTCAGCGAGAATATCCTCTGGCAGGAAATTCAGGAAGAAATCCTTTCCCTTAAAGAACCCCTTATTGAAGAGATTGAACTTTTCGACCTCTATTATGGAAAGCCGATCCCAAAAGGGAAAAAGAATATGGGGGTCCGCATCCATTATCGTTCGCCTGAAAAGACCCTTTCGGATGAAGGGGTCAATGCCATTCATGAAAGGCTCTTGAAAAAAGTTCTGGAGAAATTTGAGGCGACCTTAAGGGAAAAATAAAAGAAATTCTATTGAATATTGTTGATAATTCCTTCATAATAACAATATTGACAAGATCGTAAAAAACAGAAGGGAATCCATGGAAATAGAGGGAATTCCCAACAAACAGTACTTCAAAATCGGTGAAGTCAGTGCCCTGACCCAGTTGGAACCCTATGTCCTCCGTTATTGGGAGACCGAGTTTAAAATGATCCGTCCGGTCCGCTTCGGATCGAATCAGCGGATGTATCGCCGGAAGGATGTCGAAATCATCCTGGCCATCAAAAGGCTGCTATATGAAGAAGGATTTACCATAGCCGGGGCCAGGAAAAAACTGCTCCAGAATTCCAAGGAAGAAAAAGAAAAAAAAGCCCTCCCTAAAAACGATGGGACCAAAAACGAAGTTACCGGCAGGATGGTGCCCTTGATCCGGGAAATTCAAAAAGAACTTACCGACCTGGTACAATTCCTTCGCAAGTAGACCCTCAAGCCCCTCTATGACGCCCGGAAACATGAAAAATGGGACAAGGTTCAAGGTACAGGGTTCAAGGTTTTTTGTACTTGGAACTTGCATCTTGCATCTTGAAACTTTCTCTTCAACTGACCCCCGACCCCTGACCCCTGATCCCCGAACTTTATTTTCGCACTAACTTGGACCTGCAACAATTAAAATCCCTCATGGCCTCTTTCCCCCACCTTTCCGGGGTCTATCTCATGAAAGACCGAAAAGAGGAAATCCTTTATGTCGGGAAGGCCAAAGATCTGAAGAAAAGAGTCACCTCCTATTTAAAGGTTGAGGGGGCCAAAATCGCCTCCCTGCTCGAACGGGTGGAAGGTCTTGAATATATCATAACCACCAATGAAAAGGAGGCCTTGATCTTAGAGAGCAACCTGATCAAAAAGCATCACCCCCGCTACAACGTGGACCTTCGTGACGATAAACAATACCCCTGCTTAAGGCTCAGCCTGGAGGACCCCTATCCCCGATTGCAAGTCGTACGAAAAATAAAGAAAGATAAATCTATATACTTCGGCCCGTTTTCATCAGCCGGAAAAATGCGGGCCACAGTGCATTATCTCCACAGGATCTTCCCCCTGCGTCAATGCCGGCAAAAAGAACTGCCCCGACGCTCCCGCCCTTGCTTATATTTTCAAACCGGCAAATGTCCCGGCCCTTGTCATGGAAAGATAAGCTCGGAGGAATATGGCCGGCGGGTCCAGGAGGTCATCTGGTTCCTGGAAGGCAAAAACCGCGATTTATTAAAAGGCCTCAACAGACAGATGCATCAGGCTTCGGAAAACCTGCGATTTGAAGAGGCGGCTGTCCTGAGGGATCGCATCAAGGCAATTTCGGAAACTTTACGGGAACAAAAGGTCGTCTCAACCCATTTCGTGGATGTGGATGTAATAGCCTTGATCGAGCAAGACGCCTCTATTGCAGCCGTAATCCTCTTTATCCGCCTCGGCTCGATCACCGGCATGACCCGTTTCCGGTTCAAAACACCGGTCCAGTCCCCGGAAGAATGCCTGGTTGATTTGATTCATCAATATTACCGAAACGGGAAATACATCCCGCAAAAACTGATGATCCCTTTTCCTTTGGAGGATTCCCCCCTGATAGAAGAGGTCCTCTCCGAACTAAAGGGTCAAAAAGTCGGGATCATGGTCCCCAGCCGGGGGGAAGGACGCCGTTGGATGGCCCTGGCTGAAGAAAATTGCCGAAACTTACAGGATAAAAAGGAACCAGACCAGGACTACCTGGAGAAAATAGCCCGGCCCGTCCAGGAAAAGCTGGGATTGGCTATCCTGCCCCAAACAGTCGGGGCCCTGGACATATCGAATATCCAGGGGGATCAGGCCGTGGGGTCCTGGGTGGTTTTTAACCAGGGGCTACCGGACAAAACCGGTTACCGCCGTTTTAAAATCAAGACCATTGACCAGCCCAATGATTATGCCATGATGGAAGAGATGATTAAGAGGCTGGTCCGCCGTGAAAAACGATTGCCAGATCTGATCCTGGTGGATGGAGGTAAAGGCCAGTTGAATGTCCTGAAAAATGTCCTGGAAGAAATCTCCCAGGATCAAAAACCGGATATTCTGGCCCTGGCCAAAAGAACCTTTCGGACCCAGGGCGGAAAGGACGGCATTTATCTCCCTAACCGGAAAAACCCGGTCCGCTGGTCCCCCGATTCGCCCCTTTTGCATTTTCTGGAAAAAGTCCGTGACGAAGCCCATCGCTTTGCCCTGGCCTACCATCATAAGTTGCGCGAAAAAGAAATCCGCCAAAAGGCGAAGCCTCTTCAATAGTCATCTGAAAGTGAAGGGGGGCAGTCAACATTACCTGTTGACAGTTCACTGGAGAATAACTAAGATTGACATGGTTTGTGTGACTGACGAGGGGCACACTTTGGCTCGGCGATATCATACCAACGGTTATTTCCCGTCACTCGTTACCCGTCACTTTAAGGAGGCTTTTATCATGTTCGGTATTGGAATGCCGGAATTTTTATTGATTCTGGTCGTGGCTCTTATAGTCCTGGGTCCCAAAAAACTGCCGGAACTGGCCCGGTCCATCGGAAAGGGGCTGGCCGAATTAAAAAAGTCGACCGAAGAGATCAAGGAAAATCTTAATGTCGGTGAAGAGTTCAAAGAGGTTCAAAAGGATCTTACCAATATTATTGAACCGACCCAATATTTAGACCCCCCCCTATCCCCCCCCCTTTCGGAGGATAGGGAAGAAAAAAGCGAGGCCGAACCCGCCGCGGTAACCCCGGCTTCTTCATTTCCGAAAGCCCCAGATGCCTGATGTAAAAATGCCTTTTACCGCTCACCTGACAGAACTCAGGAAGCGGTTGATCATCTGTTTCATAGCCGTGGGGATCGGCTTCGGTGTGGCCTATGCCTACTCAGCCCAGATTTTTGAATGGCTGGTTCAACCCTTGATCGGGGTCCTTCCCCCCGGGGACAAACTGGTTTTTACAGCCTTACCCGAGGCCTTTTTTATTTATTTAAAGGCCAGCCTGATCGCCGGAATCGTCCTGGCCTCTCCGGTTATTTTTTATGAGCTTTGGATGTTTATTGCCCCGGGGTTGCATCAAAAAGAAAAAAAGGTTGTCTTGCCTTTTGTAATTATCTCCTCTCTTTTATTTGCCGGAGGGGCTTTATTCGGCTACTACGTCGTTTTCCCTGTCGGATTTCGTTTCCTGGTCGGATTTTCTACGGAAAATATCCGGGCCCTGCCCTCCCTCCAATTATATCTTTCCTTTTGTCTGAAATTGTTGATGGGGTTCGGTTTGGTCTTTGAATTCCCGGTCCTGGCCTATTTTTTAGGGCGGGTTGGCATCATCGATTCCCGGATGATGGCCCAAAATCGACGTATCGCCATTCTGCTCATTTTCATCGTGGCCGCCGTCATTACACCACCCGACGTGGTCTCCCAGATCCTGCTGGCCGTCCCGCTCTATCTGCTTTATGAAATCAGCATCCTGATCGTTAAATTCACAGGAAAGGGAAAAAAGCAAGGAGATGAAGAAGGCGTCTAACCCAGCACTTCCCTTATCTTCTTCGATAGTTCCACCACATGGAAGGGTTTCTGAATAAAACCATTGCAGCCGTCTTCCATAATCCGGGCGGCCTGCCCGTTCAGGCTGTACCCGAAAACCGGGCATAGCGGGCCAGGTCTAGAGAAACAGCCACCGCCCCCATGAACCGGTTTCCGGTATCCAAAAGGGGATAAGCAAAATGGAGAACCGGTCTGTTTAAAGCCGGGCAAATGGCGTATTCTCCCACGGAAAAATCCTTTGTCCTGACGACATCCTGAAAAAATTTTCCGGAGGCAAGCTTTATCGGGGCAGGCGACAGGGGTGTAGCCGAAGAGGATACCAGGATCCCTTGAGCATTAGTAACAAAAATGTTTCCATATAAAGGATTTTGTTTCTGTAATTCCTCAAGGAGCTGGTTGCTTCCTCCCTTCTGCAGGTTCCGTATTTCCGGCACCTTCGCCAGAGTCATGAGAAACTGACGAGTACTCTCCACGGCCCCTTCATGGTCGTGGGCGAGGTCCTGGACTACCCTCAGGGCTTCAGACCTGGCCATATCAATGGCATGGGTGCTCCGTTCTATTCCTGAATAGATAATAATTCCCAGGGCAGGCAGAATAGCGATTAATACCAGCAACAGCAGATGCGTTCTAACCGTCTTGAAAAAGGAGATTTTCACTGCGCCCTCCTTTCTTGTGGATACTGATCAGGATCTATTCTGGCTTTTTCGGCATTTTAAGGTAATTTCTTGAGCTTATGCGCCAGAGTGCTCAAGCCGCATTCAAAGGAAAGCGTACGATCATGGTTGTGGAATCCTTCCCGACTTTCACCTCAATTTGCCCTTTGAGCAGTCTAACGAGACGGTGGGTGATGTAGATCCCCCGGCCCCGCCCTTCTCCTTCGAGGAGTTTCAGCCGGTCTTCGTCGGAGATTTGCCCGCTGTTGGCAATCTCGGCGCAGGCCCAGGGGCCTTCCGCATAGGTGCGCACCGACAGCTTCCCCCCCTTTAAAGGAATGGCCTTGGTGGCATTGCTGAGCAGGTTGTCCAGGATACGTTCGAGGTGTAAGGGGAAGGAGCGCACCAGGAGTGGCTCCTGGTATGGCCCCTCCCGCAGGGTCACATTGGCTTTCAACATCTCCTTGATGGCCTCTTTGTTGATCTCGAATCGCTTTTTCAGGACCTCCGTCAGGTTAACGACCTGCTCTTTACCGGTCCATTGGATGCTCAAGGCCATCTCCTGGATCCGGCTGGTCTCGTCTACCAGGATATCCAGGTACTTTTTAATGGTCTCCTTGTCGGCTGCCGGGCTTTCCTGTTGAAGCATGGTCTTCAGCCTTCGGGCAAATCCTGCAATGGCTATGGCCGGATTTTTAAAGTCATGCAGCGTGTCGTCAAGCTGCTCGATCTTCTGGGCACGCATAAGTTCCCGGCCTAAAAAAAGAAAGATCTCGATCTCCCATTCGGTATATCCTTTTCTAAGGTCCAGGGCATCAAAAGTCATGAAATGGCTGATCTCTTCATTGACCTTAAGCGGGACGTAAAGGATGGAGTTGATGTTGTGGTTGGCTGCAAACCGCTTCAGGTTATTGGAAATCTTGGTGCTCCGCTGGGGATCGATGATAAGAATATAAGAGGGCGTTACCACCTCAAAGGGGGACTCCTGGCGGTGGTCTTCCCGTCCCAGCAGGATTTCAAAAGCCGGTTCGCTCTTTATCGGAAAACTCTTTCCGATTCCATGATATCCCGTTGCATCCGGGTAGCCGGCCTCCAGGACCACCTGTTCCAGATCATCCGAGACGGAAAAGAGGGCGCTGCTCTGGACGTTGATGATGTCGGCAATCTCAGGAATCACCCGTGTAAAGACATCTTTCATCTTGATCCCTCCCCGGGAACCAAGCTTCTGAAAAACCTTCTGGACAATGGCCTCTTTTTTCTCGTTGATCCGGTATAGGGAAAGGACCTTCTTCCGGCCCATGACAAAACTGAGTCTCCGGGCCATCAGTTCGGCCATCTGGATGTCCAGGGGCGGAAACCGGCGATTATCATCACGGTAATAGATCTGAATAACGCCGACCGTTTCTCTCTCATGGGGAAAAAACCGGGGAATGGCGAAAGGCACGGCCATCATGGAGCGGACTCCCCGGCGATCGATGACACCTTTATCCCGGTACAGGTCTTCCCGCAGAATACTGGGGACCAGGTAGGTCTGTTGCCTCTTGACGACCTCTCCGGCAATGGTGTTCTCAAGAGGGATGGTGGTTTTTCGGGAAGTCTCCTGATAGGGATGGGATCCAAAGGAAAGCATCTGGCCGGTGTTCGGGTCGTAAATTCTGACCGATGCCGAAAGGGCCCCCAGAAACTCCACCATGTACCGGGTTACGATCGTTAAGATCTCGGGCTCGGAGAGGTCCGGATTTATTTCTATGATTTCTTCGACCTTCCTGGATATCTCGGTCAGAAAGTTGGGCAGGAAAGACTCCTGAAGGGTTGCCGCCAAGTGAGTCCAGAAGGCTTCATCCTGGCAGTTTCCGGCCCAGGGTTGATCACGCATAGTTTGGATAAGCACGCCGAGAGTACGTTGGATCATTTCCTGCCTTCAGGTTCTTAAATTATCACTCTGAAAACACATTTGCCGGGTACTGGATGCAGAATGCTTGGTAAAACCTCTATCGCAGGCTCAAAAAGATAGATACCGGCATCCAGTATCAACCATCAAGCATCTTTATTTGGTTCTGTGGCCTAATAGCCCATCGGCTCACCGACCAGCTTGACGTGAATCCGGTCCTTGACGGCCTGGCCTTCAATGATGGACCACATATTACAGATACGGCTGGGTGTGCGGCAGTCGGCGCATAGACCGGTTTCCGTACAGGGGTTCGGCAGATTCAGCCGGATGTTGTTTAATGGAGCGGCATAATGTTTCACCCGTTTTAAAGCGCTGTCCAGATCCGGTGACACCTTGTTCATCCCCACCACCAGAATGACTTTCCGGGGACCGAAAGACATGGCCGCAACCCGATTCCCCATTCCGTCCAGATTGACCAGGGTACCGTTCAGGGTAATGGCATTGGTACTGGAGATCATGATGTCTGCCGAAAGGCCCCGGCGGCGCTGGTCCAGACCTTTTTCCGGGGAATATTCCGGCAGGTAAGGGTCGATTACCGTGACTTTTGGCAGGGCCTTAAGGGCCTCCCAAAATCCCATTTCCACCAGGGAACTCGATCCGCAACGGAATACCGTAGCCCCCTCCGGGATCATCCGGAGCACCTCTTCTTTGGCCTGTTTTATGGTCGGGGAGTAACTCCCGGCCATCCGCTTTTTCTCTAATTCCTTGATGATCTGAAGGGCGGTCTTTTCATTATACTTCTCAAGAACCGTATTCATTTTTCCCTTTGGCTCCTTTCCGGCGATTAATTTTTTTCCCTGAAGTCCTTCCAAATTCTGAATTCTGGCTCAAGGTTCCTGGATTCAAAAATTCCAAATATCTTTGGTTAGAGTTTATTGGATAATGACGTCATAGTCAAGCCCAACTATTTTCTTGAGGAAGTCTCACGTTTTGTACCAGTTCAGCCACTAAGACACGAAGACGCAAAGCCCCCCCTCCCCATAGATGGGGGAGGGGGGGGCAGGGGTGGGGGTGGGGCACCACGAATCATGAAAATGGAAGAATCAAAGACATTTTTTGGCACGGATTTCACGGATTACACGGTTAAGACCGGGGGTATCTCTCAATCCGTAAAAACCGGATTGAGAGATGACCACCATCCACCTTCGGCGGAAGCTGGTCTCAAGAAAAGGGATCCCCCTTTTCTTGAAAAACCAAAGGGGTTAGCCGTGAAATCCGTGTGTTAGGCTATGCCTGACCCGTGCCCAAAAATTTTATTTTCGAACTAAAGTATTCGAATTTCAAATGGGAAAATGGTATAATACCAATAATCAACAAATTCTCTTCCTCACAGGAAGGGAACTCTGCCGATCAAAGGAGAAGTTGTGGACGGAAAAAAAATAAAAGACAGCCAGATCACCCTGGTACAACAAATGACCACGCAAGACGCCAATCTGGCCGGCAATGTACATGGTGGGGTGGTCATGAAAAACATCGATTCCACAGCCGGCATTGTGGCCGCCCGCCATGCCAGTTGCAATGTGGTTACCGCCTCCATCGACCGCCTGGATTTTCACAGCCCGGTTTATATCGGAGACCTTTTGACCCTGAAAGCCTCGGCAACTATGGTGGGCCGGACCTCCATTGAAGTGGGCGTCCGGGTGGAAGCCGAAAACTTTCTGACCGGCGAAGTCCGGCATACGGCTTCGGCCTATCTGACTTTTGTCGCCCTGGGGAAGAATGGGCGGCCCATCGAAGTCCCATCTTTGATACTCGAATCGGAAGAAGAAATCCGTCGGAACCGGGAAGCCAGGGCACGAAGGGAAATGCGGCTGGCTGAGAAAATAAGGGAACAGAAATCCCAGGCCCCCGAGGCAGGTTGAATGATATGATACCCTTTCCCAACATCGACCCGGTCCTCATCTCCTTTGGTCCTTTGCAGATCCGTTGGTATGGATTGATGTATATACTCGGATTTTTGTCTTCCTTTCTGATAGTCCGTTTTCAGCTGGCCCGGCAAAAATCCCCCCTCCTCACTAAAGATCAACTGCTGGACCTATACTTCTACCTCGTCCTGGGTCTGATCCTTGGAGCCCGGGTGGGCTATATCTTCTTTTATAATTTCAGAGAGTATCTTCAACACCCGTTGGAAATCGTAGCGGTCTGGCATGGCGGCATGTCCTTCCATGGCGGGTTATTGGGGGTGCTGGTGGCCAGTTGGTGGTATTGCCGGAAAAACCGGATTTCCCTTATGGCCCTGGGAGACCTGCTTATCATTACGGCCCCGATAGGCTTGGGGTTAGGAAGATTAGCCAATTTTATCAATGGAGAACTTTACGGCCGGATCACCTCCGTTCCCTGGGGCATGATCTTCCCCCAGGGTGGCCCATTGCCCCGTCACCCTTCCCAGCTCTATGAAGCCCTCCTGGAAGGAGGGGTGCTTTTCCTTCTCCTCTGGATAAAAAAAGGCCCCAGGGCCTTCCCCGGGGCCTTGGTAGCCCGTTTTTTCCTCTTTTACGGCGCCTTCCGCATCCTGGTCGAATTTTTCCGGGAGCCGGACGTCCAGGTCGGTTATCTCTTCGGATTGTTGACCATGGGACAGATCCTCAGCATCCTGATGATCCTGGCCGGCGGGATTCTGGTCTTCGGCCTTCGGGCTAAAAAGACTGCCTGAAGAGGCATTTTTCAAGAGGAATAAATGTTCACCTTAGGCGAAATTGTTGATCTGGCTGTTCGTATCGAGAAGAACGGGGAAATGGCCTATCGAAAGGCGCAGAAAGAGGTTTCGGATGCTTCTTTGGCCGATCTGCTCGGCCGGCTGGCCGATGAAGAGGCCGAGCATGAAAAATGGTTTCTCCGGTTCAAGGAAAAGGTGGAACCCCAAAAGGAAGATCAGCGGTTAGAGGAAATGGGCAAAGCCGTTATGCAGGGCGTATTGGGGGAACAGGCCTTTTCTGTCTCGGAAGCGGATTTTTCCAGGATAGAAGACCGGGATAGTCTCCTTGCCCTTTCCGTGGAATTTGAAAAAGACACCGCCCTTTTTTATGAAATGCTTGGTGCCTTTATCGAAGACGAAAAGACCCTGGAACAACTGGATCAAATCATCCAGGAAGAAAACCGTCATATCCGGCTCCTTAATGAATCCCTCAAGAATAAGACACCGCTCCCATCCTTTAAAGGACCGACGTGAGGCGCTTCCTCTTTAATTTCAACAAATCCTGGGGAGTTGTTCCCCGGCCAACATATCCATCAAACGTTTACCGCCGATACTGGTTTTCAGCACCACCTTTCCGGGGTTTTCGGCTGTAACCGTACCGATCAGGGCCGCCTGCTGACCATAGAGATTTTTCTTCATCACCTTCAGTACGGCCTCGGCTTGAAGGGCGGGAAGAACAGCAATCAATTTCCCTTCATTGGCGATATAAAAAGGGTCCAGCCCCAGAATCTCGGCAGCGGCTGCGACGCTCTCCCGAATGGGAACCGCTTCTTCCCGGATTTCTATCCCCACTTTAGACTGCCTGGCGATTTCATTCAGGGTAGTGGCCAGCCCCCCCCGGGTGGGATCCCGAAGGACATGGATTTCCGCCCCGGCCTCGATCATCTCCCGGACCAGGTGGTTTAAAGGGGCGGCATCGCTTTTAAGAGTGGACTCAAAAGACAACCCTTCCCTTTTGGAAAGAATGGTCAGGCCGTGATCGCCGATCGTGCCGCTGACCAGGACCGCATCTCCGGGCTTGGCATTCTGCCCGGCGATCTCGATCCCCTCGGGGATAAGGCCGACCCCGGAAGTATTAATGAAGATCTTGTCGACATTGCCCCTGGGCACCACCTTGGTGTCGCCGGTGACCACTGAAATCCCGGCCTCCCGGGCCGCTCTTTCCATGGAAAGAAGGATCTGCTCCAGATCTTTTACGGGAAATCCTTCTTCGATAATAAACCCGACGCTAAGATAATGGGGGCAGGCCCCTCTCATAGCCAGATCATTGACCGTACCGCAGACAGCCAAAGAACCGATATCGCCGCCCGGGAAAAAAATCGGATCCACCACATAACTGTCCGTAGTGAAGGCCAGCCTGGCCCCGTTCAGTTCAAAGACCGCGCTATCATTCAGGTCGTTTAAAACCGGATTTTGAAACCGGGGGACAAAGACTTTTTCAATCAATTCATGGGAGGCCCGGCCTCCGCTGCCGTGATCCAGTAAAATTCTATCCGAGGTCATTGAAAGTTCCTTTTAATTTATTTTTCGACAGGATCAACTGGATTAATCAGAGAGAACCATTAAGAAACAAGCATCATGTCTATCCTGTAAATCCTGTCTGATTTACTCCTGATACTTATAATAAGCCGCACAGGTGCCTTCGGTGGAGACCATACAGGGGCCTATGGGACTGTCCGGACGACAGACCGTGCGAAAGAGTTTGCATTCCGGGGGGGTCTTGACCCCGAGTAAAACCTCCCCGCAGGCACAGCCCGGATGATCCTGGGCCGGTGGGACGTGGAGGTCGAATTGATCTTCGGCGGCCAGGGTCCGATATTCGGGACGTAAGGTCAACCCGCTTCCCGGGATGAGCCCTAACCCCCTCCAGGGGGCATCACAAGGAACAAAGACCTGATTCAGGACCGCCCGGGCCTTGGGGTTCCCCTCGGCCGTGACCCCTCGTTTATATTGGATCTCCACCCGGACCTGATCCTGTTCGATCTGCGAAACGAGCAGGAGAATGGTTTCCAGAATATCCACCGGCTCAAAGCCGCAGACCACGCCGGGAATCTTATATTCTTGGGCCACGGCTTCATAGGCCGATGTGCCGATCACGGTGGTTACATGGCCGGGATAGATAAAGCCCTGTATGTTCAAGGTCCCTGAACTCAGCAAAGCCTCCAGTGCCGGGGGAAGGAGTTTGTGGGCGCTTAAAATAAAAAAATTCTCTAACCCTGATCGCCGGGCCTCCAGGACGGCCGCGGCAATCGTCGGGGCTGTGGTCTCAAAACCGATGGCCAGGAAGACCACCTTTTTTTTCGGGTTTTCCTGGGCTAATTTCAAGGCGTCAAAGCTGGAATAAACCAGGCGCACATCGGCCCCCATGGCCCTTTCCTGTTGTAATGAAGAATGGGAACCGGGAACCCGGATCAGGTCCCCGAAGGTGGTCACCATGACCTCCGGATAACCGGCCAGCTTGATGGCCCGGTCTATTTCTTCGGTAGCCGTCACACACACCGGGCACCCCGGGCCGGAGATGAGTTGAATCGTTGCCGGCAGCACCTGACGGATCCCATGACGGAAGATGGCCACCGTATGGGTCCCGCAGATCTCCATCAGACGGACCGGTCTTTTCGATCTCACCCGGATAGCGGCTATCAGTTTCCGGGCCAGTTCCTTGTCCCGATATTCACTCAAATGCTTCATCGACATGGGCCAGGATTTCCTTCCAGTATTTCAGACTTTCTTTGGCTTCTTCTTCATCGATCCGGTGCAGAGCAAAACCGGCATGGATGATGACATAATCTCCAACCTCGGGCCGCTCATCGACGATCTCCAAGCGGACCTCCCGACGGGTCCCTTCATATTCCACCACGGCCCAATCGCCGGTTATTTTTTTAACTTCCATGGGAATGGCTAAACACATAATGACTCCTTGTACTGTTCGGCGTTCGTCGTTCAGTGTCCGGCGAAACCGATTTTCATTTCGACGGCCTGCTTAATCCCCCGACCCCTGATCCCTGCCCCCTGCTTTAACGGCAACGAGGCCAACCAACGATCTGCGGCCTGATTGAGCATTTCATAAAACCGCATCGAGCCTCCGAGTCCCTTCCTCCCGAAATAATAATTGATTTCCAAAAATAAGGGAACGGGCGGGTCTGCCTTTCGATCAAAGATCATATCAAAACCGGCCAGGTTGATCCCGCTTCGTTCACAAAAATCCCGAACCGCCTCAACAGCCCGTTCTTTCAGAAGGGCATCGCCCCCATAGTCGATCAGGCCACCCTGACTTTGATTCGTCAGGAAGACATCCGGATCCGGCTGTATGCGCCAGTAGGCCAGAAAGGCATCGAACAGGACAACCACCCGCAGATCCCTCCCCCCATGATCAATCCGCTCCTGCAAGATAAACCCTTCGGATTTATGGGTCCCTTTCGGTAATAAATCCAGCTTTTCAAGCAACTCCATTTCGGAATGGACCAGGAAAACGAAAGCCCCCTCTCCTCCCTGGTTGGCCTTCAGGACCAAAGGGTAACCGGACAACAGGGAAGGCAGGAGGTCCAAATCTGGATAATTCTCAAACAAGGCTTCCCGGCTTTCAAAGACAAGCGTCCGGGGATGGGGGACCTGATAATACTCAAAAAGCAGGGCGTCCCCCACTTTTCCTTCCAGGGGAAACCGAAGGTCATAATTAGGAAAGACCCGGGGGACCAATCGGCGGCACTCTTTGTATACCTCGGCCGTCACCCCTTGAGAAACAATAACGGCTCTGGCTTTTTTCAGCCTGGTTTTTTCCCCTTCGGAAAGCAAACGGCCGGCGCAGAGGATGTTGATATTTTTAGTTATACAAGGGTGAAGTGAGGCGATCATTTTAAAAGATGGTGACGGGTGTCGGCATCCTTTCTCGTCACTCGTCACCCGTCACTTCCTTTCTTATTCATATAATGGGCCGCCACGGCCTGGCCCAGGGCAATCCCGCCGTCGTTAGAAGGGATCAAAGATTTACTATATACCTGAAACCCTTCTTTTGAAAGACGTGCTTCCACCCCTGCCAGGAGGGTCCTGTTTTGAAAGACCCCGCCGGCCAGGACCACCTTTTCCAGGGCGGTTTCATCACGAATGAAAATGCAGGCCTGGACCAGGACCTCCATCATGGTCAGGTGGAATCGGCGGCTGATCTTTCCCCCGGAGGCCCCTTTCTTGATATCTTCCACCACCCCCCGGATAATGGCCGCGGGTTGAATTAATAGAACGCCCTCGGCCTTGCTTATTTCCCAGGGATAGGGCGATTCATCCTGCCCATCTTGAATCATCTCCAGTTCCATGGCCGCCTGGCCTTCAAAGGCCACCGTTTCCCTTAAGCCGACCAGGGCCGCCACTCCGTCAAAAAGTCTTCCGCAACTGGAGGTGAGAGGGGAATTGATCCCTTGCCGGATCATCCGGATGAGGGTTTCCATTTTTTGCCGGTTTTGTTTCTGCAGAAAAGGCAGGGACTGTTCCCGGAGTTCTTCCCCGTAAGCCTGGTATAGATAACTGACGGCCATGCGCCAGGGTTCTTTAATGGCCCTGGCCCCACCCGGCATGGGCAGGTAAGCAAAATGGCCTCTCCGCTCGAAAGAGGACAAATCGCCCGCCAATATCTCTCCCCCCCAAATCCGGCCGTCGAGCCCGTAGCCGCTGCCGTCCAGAGAAAGGCCGATCACCTTTTCGTGAAGTCCGTGTTCGGCCATACATCCCACTATATGGGCAAAGTGATGCTGAACACCGATCAGATGGAGCCCTTCCTGTTCCAGGGCGTATTGGGTACTCAGATAGTCGGGGTGCAGGTCATAGGCCAGGATCTCCGGTTCGATCTGGAGGATTCGTTTTAGATGGGTTATGGTCAATTTAAAAAAATCCAAGGTCTCCAGATTTTCCAGGTCCCCGATATGCTGGCTCAAAAAAGCCCTGTTATCCTTGGTCAGACAGATGGTATTTTTCAATTCTGCCCCGCAGGCCAGGATGGGGGAGACCGGTTCTTTCAAAAAAATGGGCATCGGCACAAAACCTCGAGACCGCCTCATCAGGCGGGTACGCCCTGAAACCCTCTGGACAATGGAATCATCGCTGCGCAGATAGATCTCCCGGTTATGCACCAAAAAATAATCGGCTATCCCTTCCAAGCGCCGAAAGGCCTCTTCATTCTCCAGGCAGATCGGTTCTTCTGAAAGATTGCCGCTGGTCATGACCAGGGCGTCAAAGCCCTGTGCTAAAAGAAGGTGATGTAACGGCGTATAAGGCAACATGACCCCGAAGTATTGGTTGCCCGGGGTCACCGAAGGGGCAATGGGATTGGGATGCTTTTTAGCAAGCAGGATAATAGGACGCTCTTTGGATAAGAGGATTTCTTTTTCTTCCTCGCTGATCCGGGCAAAACGGGAAACGGTGGAAAGGTCCCCGGACATCAGAGCCAGGGGTTTTTCTTCCCGATGCTTCCGGGCCCGCAAACGTCTGACCACCTCCTCCTGAGTTGCATCCACAGCCAGATGAAAGCCCCCTAAACCTTTCAGGGCCACGATCCAACCTTCTTTGAGCAGGTGGGCGGTTTCCCGGATCGGCTCGGGAACCTCCAGAGGAAGGCCCTGGGCATCATGCAGATAAACCCGGGGGCCGCATCGGTGGCAGGCATTGGGCTGGGCATGAAACCGACGGCTCAAAGGGGAATGGTATTCCTCTGCACACTCGGCGCACATGGTAAAGGGGGCCATGGTGGTCTTGGCCCGGTCATAAGGGATATCTTTGATAATGGTATAACGGGGACCGCAGTTGGTGCAGTTGATAAAAGGATATTCAAAGCGACGGTCCGAAGGATCCTTAAATTCCTTTAGACAATCGGGGCAGGTGGCCGTGTCCGGGGAGATCAGGGCTGAGCGGTCTTCCTGAACGATGCTTTCCCTGATAATAAATTCAGTGTCCTGGATTAAGGGAATAGCCTCTGCCTGGAGCCCCGTAATCCGGGATAGAGGCGGAGGGTCGTTTTGAACGACCCGTAAAAAACCTTCAATGACCTCCACCTCCCCTTCGACTTCCAGTTCCACCCCCTGGGAAGTATTGGCCACATATCCGCTTAAGTTTCTGGTCTTGGCCTGCTGATAGATAAAAGGACGAAACCCCACCCCCTGGACGATCCCCTGGATGGAAACATGGTGCCTGGTTTTCATTCTTTTTTATATTTGGGGACTCGTTGAAGAATCCAGTTAAACCAAGGCTCCAGGCCGGTTCGGGTCTGGCAGGAGACTTCGAAGATCTCTAATTTCGAATTGATCTCCAAAGAAATTTTACGGATTTGTTCAACACTAGTGTTGATGTAGGGAAGCAGGTCCGTTTTATTGACCAGCAGCACGCTGGACTTGGCAAACATCAGGGGATATTTAAGGGGTTTGTCATCCCCTTCGGTAACGCTCAAGATCATGACCTTGTAATCTTCTCCCACATCGAATTCAGCCGGGCAGACCAGGTTGCCGACATTTTCCACCACCAGAAGGTCGAGGGCCGACAGGTCAAATTCCTTGAGGGCCGCCTGGATCATCCGGCTGTCTAAATGGCAGGCCCCGTCGGTATTGATCTGGACGGCCATAACCCCTTTTTGGGCGATCCGCTCGGCATCATAGGTCGACTGGATATCCCCTTCGATGACCCCGATCCGGATCTTATCCTTCAGGGCCTCGATGGTCCTTTCCAGCAGGGTCGTCTTTCCGGCCCCGGGGGAACTCATCAGATTAAGGACCAACAACCCATGCTCTTTAAACAGGGCCTTATTTTTTTCCGCCAACTGTTCGTTGGCCTCCAATACGTTTCTAATGACAGGGACTTTCATGGGGGGTTTCCTTTTCTTAGCAATCAGCTATGATGCGCTCGTTAAAACTCGTCATTCCCGCGGAGGCGGGAATCCAGGCACTGCATAACCAATTAATCCCGCCAAGGGCGGGACCCGTTTTCACGGGAATGACGAAAATTGGCTTTCGATGACTTTTTACAAATCCTTCAGCTTTCAGCGGTCGGCTTTTTGGGAACGGGTTTTTGCTGACCCCTGACCGCTGATAGCTGAATGCCGTAACTCATTCCGCTTCAATCTCTTTAATAAACAACTCCTTGCCAGCGACCGTTTCGATCTCCTGAGACCCGCACTTGGGACAGACAAACCGGTACTCTTTAATGACGAATTCCTCACCGCACCCGGAGCAACGGCCGGTCAGGGGCACCTGTTCCATTTCCAGTTTGACCCCTTCAAAGGGGGTGTCTTTGGTTATTATCTCGAAGCAAAAGGTCAGGCTGTGGGGGACTACGGCAGTAAACTCTCCGACCACCAGGCGGATGGTACTCACCCTAGTGGCCCCGTGCCGGGCCATCTCCTGTTCCACGATATCCAAAATACTTTGGGCAATCCCCATTTCGTGCATGATTACTTTACCAAACCTCAGTCATTTGCCTAATTCACTTAACGTTCAACTTAGTCATTCCGTTAATAAAAGTCAACTTTTTATCCTGATCTTCTTTTATCTTTAAAGGTCGAGTGATCTGCGGAAGGGACCCTAAAATCTTATTGACCCCTTCCGGGTCTTCGATTATGTTGATATCCTGCATTTCCTCCCCGACATTTGGGGCGGTACGTGGATCGACGGTTATTTTTTGAATCAAGTGAGCCCAATTCCGGTCCCCCGTGGCAGTTAAGGCGGGATCCACACCTTTGATGAAGAGGAATTTCGTAATGAGCGAAAAACCGGTCTCCGATGATAGTATGGCCCAAGAATTGTCAGAAGCCTATAAGACTTTAAAAGAGTATGAAAGCATACTCAATATTATGCCCGATATCATCTACAAGATCGACCCCGAAGGTCGTTTTGTCTACCTGAGCCGTTCTGTCAACAGGCTTGGTTTTCAACCTGAAGACCTTCTGGGAAAACATTTCAGCGTTCTCGTGCACCCCGACGATGTGCCAAGCATCAGCCGCAAGGTCGTTCTTCCGAAGTATCTCGGCAAAATTACGGGAGATGGAAAAGCTCCGAAATTATTTGATGAGGTAAGAACCGGTCGCCGAATCACTAAAAACCTGGCCATCCGGCTCATTCCTAAATTTTCGCATCAAGATAAAAAGTCCGGGGCGGCCTTCCCGACGATTGAAGGAGAGGTAATCGCTTCCGGTATATATGGCCAATTGGCCCACGACCGAAACAAGGAATTTGAGGGAACATCGGGGCGAATTGCTTTGAAAACCGAAGCCCGCGATGTCGGGGAAATATATATCGGAGAAAAAGACCAGGCCGAAGAATTTAATCAAAAAAACAGCCTCCACCCCAAAGGATTTGAAGGAACCGTTGGAGTGATTCGGGACATTACCGAACAGAAACAACTCGAAAATAAAAAACAACAGCTCGAACAGCAGCTTTTTCACTCGAACAAAATGCAGACCATTGGTGAATTAGCCGGCGGCATCGCCCATGATTTTAATAATTTGCTGACCATCATGCTGGGACAGACCGAAATAATACTCAAGAATTCGGCCTCCATAGACCAATCGCTGGCCAAACCCATTGTTACCATCCAAAAGACAATCATTCAAGCGGCTGAAATTAATAGTAAACTGTTAACATTTGCCCGAAAAGTAAAAATCGCCGACCTGCCTGTTAATCTGCATGAAACAATCGACGATACGATCTATCTCCTCTTCCACTCCTTTGATAAAAGGATCAACCTCCGTAAGGAACTATCCAACAACCAATCTATTGTACTCGGGGACGCCGGCTTGTTAAAGAACGCTTTTATCAATATCGCGCTTAATGCTCGTGATGCGATGACCGATGGAGGCGATTTGATTTTTCGAACCGGCACCGTTGACAGTGAAACCCTATCCATACGATTTCCCGATCGGAATGTTCCAGGAGGGGATTATATTTCCGTATCGATAGAGGATACAGGCTTTGGCATGGACCAAGAAGTCTTAGATAGAATTTTCGAACCCTTTTTTACCACTAAAAGCCTCGGGAAGGGAACGGGATTGGGGTTGGCCTGTGTGGATGGGATCGTGGAGATGCACAATGGCTTGATAGAAGTCAAAAGCACTAAAGGGATCGGTTCGATCTTTTCCCTCTATTTCCCCTTGGTAGAAAATATGATTGCCCTCCCGACTCCTGAAGGTTTAGAGGTACAAACACCCCCCCAAACCAGAGGGCACATTATTATTGTTGACGACGAAAAGATAGTTCTTGAAACTCAGACCTTACTTCTACTGGAACTCGGCTATCGGGTGACGTCTTTTTCCGATGCCTTAGAGGCCATTGAATATTTCACCCGGCACCATGAGGATGTGGATCTGATCATACTCGATTTAAATATGCCCAACCTGAACGGAAAGCAATGTTACTATTTACTTAAAAAAATCCGGGAAGACGTTCGGGTTATCGTTTCAACCGGATGTAACGTGGAGAACGAAGCCGATGAGTTGTTCAGTGCCGGCATATTAGGGCTTATTCAAAAACCGTTCCCCATAAAAAAATTGGACGAGACCATCAAGAAGGTTTTGGAGAAACCGGCTTCATTTTGAGACCCCGGCCAGCTTGATCTCTTTGATATAACCGTCTATCCCGTTTAACAGCCCGTCGACAATCCGGTCCAGATATTCATCCTGACACAATCGTTCCCTTTCCCGGTCATTGGAAATAAAAGAGACCTCCACCAGAATAGCCGGCATCTGGGCCCCGATCAGGACATAGAAAGGGGCCTGTTTAACCCCGAGGTTTTTGACCGGGGGATATTTTTCCGTTATGGATCTGATCAGGGTTTGCTGCACATGACCGGCCAGACGGCTGGATTCATCAATCTTGGTGTTCAGCATCAAATCCTTCAATATTTTTTGCATATCGCTTATCCGCTTGGTGGAGGTGGCATTTTCCCGGGCCGCCACGCGGATGGATTCTTCATCGGTGGCCAGGTTTAGGAAGTAAGTCTCGATCCCCTCGGCCTGAGGATTGGGACTGGCGTTGACATGAATCGAGACAAACAGGTCGGCATGTTTGGTATTGGCGATAGCCGTTCTATCTTCCAGACGGATAAAATAATCCGATTCCCTGGTTAAAAGGGCCTCTAATTTAAGGTCTTGTTGAATCCGCTGGGCAAATTTTTTGGCAATTTTCAGGGTCAGGTCTTTTTCGTACAAACCGCCCTTGCCGGTAGCCCCTTTATCTTTGCCTCCATGACCGGCATCAATAATGACGCGTTTAACCCCCAACCCCAACTGCTGGGCCAGGGAAAGCTTTCTTTCACGGCCGGCGGGTTCGGTGGGACGGTCGGCAATTTTTTCTTTTCCGGAGACATCTACGATCAAGCGGAAAGGATTTTCGAGGGTAAATATTTTATAACCCTTGATGCTTTCTATATCCAGGACCAACCGAACGGTTGAAGCCTCATACTGGCCGATTCGTGCCCCTTTCAAGAGCCCGTCCTTGATGACTAACGGCGAAGCCCGGTCTAAGGCCAGGCGGGCCGGATACAAATCCAGATAAAGCCTTTCCGGTTTTTCGATCGAAGGATCTTTCTTGAGCAGGCGATGACGAAAGGAGATCTTATCTTCAACATCGACAATGATTCGAGTATAGTTTGGGGAGGACCAATGACGCAATCCCGTTACCCGGGCAAAGGACTGCCGTGGGCTTTCCTCCCCTGTGGGAGGCCTTTTCTCTTCCGGCGATTCATCTTCCTGGTTCGGGATGTCAGGATCAGTCTTAGGGGCTGGGCGGCCTTTTTCCGTCTTCAGCAACAGTTCTTCGGCCTTTTTTTTCATGTCTCCCTTGGGATAATTCTGGATCAGGAGCTGGGCTGTCTCAAGGGCCTTTTCCGGGTTTCTTTTGTGCAGGAAATAGATTTCGGCCGACAGAAAAAGGGCATCATCCGCCAGGGGACTTTGTGGATAATGATTGACAAAGCGTGAAAAATGATCGAGGGCCAGATCCAGATCGGATTCCACCCCCGACGACGGGTAGAGGATATAATATATTCGCCCCACCATGAACATGGACTTTTCTCCCCAGACGGTCCCGGGATGCTGTTTGTAAATATTTTGAAATCCCTCAAGCAGGGGTTGCCAATTTTGCCGGTCTTTTCTTTGCGGAGATTTATCCAGGGCATAAAATGACTGTCGATTCTGGTTGTAGGTGTTCTCTAAGTCCCGATCGGTTGGAGCAGAAAACCCGGGGGTCGCCAGGCGGCTCCAAAACCCGAACGAGATCAGCAGAAGAATCACAACAAGAAAATACCGTTCGGCGTTAAGCGTTCGGCGTTCGGCGAAAGATATTTTCATGCTTCGTATCGTCCCCTGGGGCAAGCGGGTTTAGTACGGAAAAAAAGTTTCAAGATGCAAGATGCAAGTGAGAAAGGCCTGATCCCTGCCCCCCGACCCCTGACCCCTGAACCCTGGTCCCATTTCCTGCTGCGTTGGGGCCCGCAGGGAGCATGCGGGTATAAAATGAAAATTATCATTCTTCAAGGAGATCCTTCAACTCTTTTAAAGTCAGCAAGGCCTGAAGGGGACTCATTTCATCGATCGAAAGGGATTTCACCCTTTCCTTAAGCTTCTGCTCTCTCCCGGAAAAAAGTTCCATCTGGGCCGGGTGGGCGACCCTCACCTTCTGGGAGGAGGCCAGCGACGGAAGACCCCAGACATCCAGCTCTCCCTTTTCCAGGTTTTTCAACACCTCCCGAGCCCTTTCAATCACCGGGAGGGGCAGGCCGGCCAGTCGGGCCACCTGAATCCCATAGCTGCGACTGGTGCCTCCCTCCTGCAATTTTCTCAAAAAAATAATTTGCTGGTTATATTCTTTTACCGAGACATGATAATTTTTAACCTTTTTTTTGGTCTGGGTCAAGTCGGTCAATTCATGATAATGGGTGGCGAAAAGGGTCTTAACCCCTTTTCCTTTCAAATCATGAAGATATTCGGCCACGGCCCAGGCGATGCTCAGGCCGTCAAAGGTGCTGGTTCCCCTGCCGATTTCATCTAATAAAACCAGGCTCCGCTTTGTAGCCTGGTGCAGGATTTGAGCCGTTTCCTGCATTTCAACCATGAAGGTACTTTGTCCGGAGGAAAGATCATCCGAGGCCCCGACCCGGGTAAAGATCTGATCGACCAGACCGATAGTCGCTTCTTCGGCCGGTACAAAAGAGCCCATCTGGGCCATCAAAACGATCAAAGCCGCCTGGCGCAGGATCGTGGATTTGCCGGCCATGTTGGGGCCGGTGATGATAATCATCTGCTGGGCTTCATTGTCCAGCTCAATGGAATTGGGAACGAAGCGCTGGGCCGGTAGATTTTTTTCAATAACCGGGTGTCGGCTCTCTTTCAATAAAAGGGTGTCGCCTTCATTAAGGCTGGGTTTTTGGTAGCGGTTCTCCTGGGCCGTTTGAGCCAGGGAGGCCAGAACATCCAGGTCGGACAAAAGCTGGGCTGTTTTTTGCAGCCGGCCGCTTTCCTCGGCCACTTTTTGCCGGACTTCATGAAAAAGCCGGCATTCGAGTTCCCAGCGTTTTTCTTCCGCTTCTAAGACCATCACCTCATATTCTTTGAGCTCCGGGGTCAAAAACCGTTCGCCGTTGACCAGGGTCTGTTTCCGCTGGAAATCCGCTGGGACCGAAGGCAGGTTGGACCTGGAGACCTCGATATAGTAACCGAAGACCCGGTTATACCCTATTTTAAGGGAATTGATTCCGGTCCGCTTTCTCTCCTTGGCCTCCAATTGGGCGATCCACTCCTTCCCTTCCCGGCTAACCCCGAGGTACTGGTCCAGTTGGGCATGATAACCCAGCCGGATGATCCTGGCCTCTTTATCTTTCCAATTCAAAGCCGGGTCATCCAGAACGGCCTCGGAGATAAGGGATGTTACCTCAGGCAAAAGATCCAGGGAGGCCCCAAGGGTCTGCAATTTCGGATGGGGGCTTTCATTAAGAAGCCGGCCAATGGCCGGCAGGTGGCCGAGGGAATTTTTTAAAGCCACCAGGTCCCTTGGGCCGGCCTGATTGAGACAGACCTTGGCCACCAGCCTTTCGATATCATAAATCTCCTTCAGATGGGCACGAAGGGCTTGGCGCAAAACCGGATCTTCGACAAAGGCCTCGACCAATGCCTGCCGCACCCTTATTTTTTCCAAATCCAAAAGGGGATAGTTGAGCCACTGCCTGAGTTTGCGACTCCCCATGGCCGTCATAGTCTGATCGAGAACCGAAAGTAAAGACCCCTGTCGCGTCCCTCGATACAAGGTCTGGGTTAGTTCCAGATGCCGTTGGGTGGTCTCTGAAAGGACCATAAACTCATTGAGGTGATAAACCTGCAGGGGTTGGAGGTGCGATACGCTCCCTTTCTGGGTTTCCATCAGGTAAAAAAGAAGGGCCCCGGCGGCCCGAAGGCCTTCGGACAAGGTTTGAGTCCCGAACCCGGCCAGAGAATGGACCTGAAAATGTTTGATCAATAGATCCCGGGCCCTGCCCAATTCAAAAGGTCCTTCCTCCCCGAAGGTCAGGAAATAGGAGGATAACCTTTCTAAAAGGGACTGCGCTGCCGGGGTTTGTTTCAGGCCTCGAGAGATGAGAATCTCCGAAGGATTGACCCGGCTGATCTCCTCAAAGGCCTTTTCCCGGTCGGTTACTTCGGTGACCCGGAATTCTCCGGTGGCCAAATCCACCGAGGCCAGACCGAGGCGGGTCTCCTGACAGGACAGGGCTAAAAGATACCGGTTGGTTTTAATCGAAGTATCGTCGATATAGAGTCCCGGAGTAATCAGCCGGGTGACTTCACGCCGAACGATCCCCTTGGTTTGGGTTGGGTCTTCAACCTGTTCACAGAGGGCCACCTTATAACCCTTCTCCACCATTCGGGAAACGTATCCCGAAACGGCCTGAACCGGTACCCCGCACATAGGGACCTGGTCCTGATTCCCCTTGTGGCGGGAGGTCAAGGTGATTTCCAGGATCCGGGAGGCCAATAAAGCGTCTTCATAAAACATTTCAAAAAAATCCCCAAGCTGATAGAAAAGGATATAGTCCGGGACCTTTTCTTTGATCTCCAGGTATTGCTCCAGCATCGGGGTAATCTTGGTCATGAACTGAACAGCCGTTAGGAATGGATTGGGGGTTGGTGTTCTTCCGGGGGGACTTTTGTTTCCCCTGGAGAGTCCGGGGAGGCAGTTGATTCCATTTTGGGTTTCTCTATTGGTTTGGATTCTTGGAGGCTGCCCTTGAGTAATTTCAGTTCCCTGGAAAGACGACGCCGTTCAACTAACCCGATTAAGGTGGCCAGGAGAAGACCCGAGAAAAAAAGGATGGGGGCAATTAAAAAAAAGGGCAACGGGATCGATTCCAGGGCCAGGAAGCCCAGGTTCAATCGAATGGAGATGCTATAGGTCAAGGTGGCATAATTTTGAATGACAAATAGTACAAAAATCATGACCAGCAATCCATAGAAAAAGAGCTTAACGGTTTTCATGAAAACCTTCCTGGACTTCCTTAAAAAAAGGAAGCAATCTGAAATAGGTTTGTTCCATGTGTTCGGGGATAACCCGGAGATCCCCAAAAACCGTCATGAAATTGGTGTCCCCGTTCCAGCGGGGGACGATATGAAAATGGAGATGGTCCTCTACCCCGGCCCCGGCCACTTTCCCCAAATTCAATCCCACATTGAATCCTTCAGCTTTCATCGTTTTCTTGAGAATGGTGACCGAATGGCTGACCATGGTCATCAGGGCGATCATCTCCTGAGGTTCCAATTGATCCGGGGCGGCCACATGCCTTAAAGGCGCCACTAATAAATGCCCGTTGATATAAGGATATTTATTCATCAGGACTAAAGAGCGGTCCCCCATAAACAGGATCAATCGTTCTGAAAAATTTCCTTTTTCCCCCGGACAAAAAATACAGCCTTTTTCCTTGACATCATTTAAGATGTAATCCATCCGCCAAGGGGCCCACAAGGTCTTCATGCCTTACTCCTTCCCTGCCCGATCAAAATCGAATGTCGAATCGCGAATATCGAAGGAAGACAAAACAAATCCCATCATGATTCGAAATTCCATGTTCGTATTTCTTACTAAACCCTCATGCCCCAGAGGCGCCACGAAGGATGAAAATGGTTTACTCCGAACTCCGAACTCAAAACTCCGAACTTTATTTTTTTGTTAAATTCCGAAATCCGCATTCCGAAATCCGCACTCTCTTTTGCATCATATCTCCAGGATCTCTCCCTTTAAACCGGAATCGATATGAATGATCCCAATGGTCGGTTTTCGAAAAAAGCCCATCCCCGAGGCCGACCCCGGATTAAAAAACAGGACCCCATCGGACCAGTAATTGGCCGGTTTGTGGGAGTGACCATATACCAGACAATTGATCCCGGAAAATTCAGGACCCAATCGGTCTTCCAAGCCACCGGCCGGACCCCAGCCGTGAATCAAGCCGATCTGATGGCCCTCAAGGGATAAGGTTTTTTTCATTGGCAGGACACCTTTTAAGTTCCATTCATCCATATTCCCCTGGACCGCCTCAACGGCCATTCCCTGGAGAAACTCATAAACAGGCAGACTGACCATATCGCCGGCATGGAGGATAAGATCCACGTCCTTAAAATGGGTCTCTACAATATGTTTTAACCATGGCGTTACGCTGGTTAAGTGCGTATCGGATAACACACCAATTTTCATTTTGTTCCAATACCCCTTATTTCTTAAACGACAAGTTTGTTAACCAAGAGTAAGGATAATAAATTCAAGGATTATGTCAAGATAAAGTTTGTTGTTCCAAATAGAGCAGGAATTCAATTCCGGTTAAGATAAAGTCCTTGTTTCCTTTTTGCTCCTCTGGTATATTTTTCATGGCTGAAACAACTGCCCAAAAAGGAGAATCAGGGGGAACTATGGAAGGTTCAAAAAACGAAACGGGTTATAAAGACCTATTGGAAAACATGCAGGATTTCGCCCATACCGCCGAAGCGGATTTTTTAGAAGGAATTTCCCGTTCTTCCGGCCAAGAGGAAGAACTCCCCTTGTCCCTTTCAGTTGGGGCCAGGGTTAAGGCCATCCGGCAAAAGCAAGCCCTTTCCATATTGGATGTGTCCCAGAGAACCGGTTTTTCGGAATCGACCATCGCCCAAATTGAAGCTGGAGAAATTCTGCCGCCATTAGGGGATTTGGTCAAATTGGCCAGGGCATTGGAAATGAAAATGGGTTATTTGTTGGTCCAGGGCGAATCCAAACCCTACACCGTGGTCCGCAAAAAAAATCGTAAACCCATTTCCCGATACAGTTCTCAAAAAACCATCCGCTATGGCTATTCCTATGAGTCCCTGGCCCCCGAAAAGCGGGAAAGGAACATGGAACCTTTTCTGGTCACCTTGGAACCGACTTCCCAGGATGAACCTCCCTCAACCCATGATGGAGAAGAGTTTATTTTTGTCCTGGAAGGAGAAATTGAGGTCCTCCTGGGGGAAAACCGGGAACTCCTGGCTCCGGAAGATTCAATCTATTATGATTCATCCCTGCCTCACCGGGTTCGTGCTCTGGGGGACCAAAACGCCCGTATTGTGGCTGTCTTATATACGCAGGAAAAATAAAAAAATCTTAATTACCTTTTCAACTGTCTTTGGTTAATCCTTTTAAACGGGAGATATGGGTCTTTCGGTCCTGGGGCGGAATGAGACGGAGGATTTCGGGAAGCTCCAATCCATTGGTTTGTAACAGGGCTTCATCGGCCAAAACCTCTTCCGGGCTCCCGGATGCCATAATCCTGCCTTGGGCCAAAACCACAACCCGGTCACATAATTGAAGGACCATTTCCATATCATGGGTGGCGATAATCCGGGTCTGAGGGAAAGTGGCCAGCAGTTCGATCAATTCTTTTCGAGAGCGGGGATCCAGGTTGCTGGAAGGCTCATCCAGGACGATGATTTCCGGATCCATAGAAAGGATGGTGGCCAGAGAAGCCTTTCTCTTCTCGCCGACGCTCATATGATGGGGGGAACGGTTCTCAAAGCCCGTCAAACCGACTTTTCCCAAAGCAGCGGCCACCCGGCCGGAGATCTCTTCCTGCGGGATCCGGCTGTTTAAAGGCCCAAAGGCCACGTCTTCAAATAGGGTGGGGCAGAAGAGCTGGTCATCCGGATTTTGAAAAACCAGTCCTACTTTATTGCGGACCCAGCCCAGGTTCTGTTTGGAAATCGGTTCCCCCAGTACCCGAACCTCTCCACCGTTTCCGGATAAAAGCCCGTTTATATGAAGCAGTAAAGTCGATTTCCCGGCCCCATTAGGCCCTACCAGTCCCAGACATTCCCCTTTTTGAACCTGGAGATTGATATCCTCCAGGGCCGGGTGACCGTCCGGATAGGTATAGGCAAGGTGACGGATTTCTAAGGCTTTCATCGAAAAATAATTTGGGAGATGGCGGTGGCTGAAAAGAAGGCTGATAAAAAGACATAGTCCGCCCCCTGCATCCGGGAAGGGGTTATGGTCCTGGGAAGCCCCTGAAAACCCCGGGCGACCATACCCAAATAGACCCTTTCGCCCCGTTCATAACTGCGTAAAAATAATTGCCCGAGCATTCGACCCAGGGTTTTGACCTGCCAGATCGTCCGGCCCCGGTATCCCCTCGAATCCACGGCCCGTTTTATGGTCAGGACTTCGTCCAGGAGTACAAAAAAATAACGGTAAATGAAACCCAATAATAAGGTCAAAAGCGAAGGGACCTTAAATTTTTTCAGGGCTTCCAGGAGCCTGGGGAAAGGCGTGGTCGATGAAAGCACAATAACGGCCAGGACACCTATAAGGCCTTTAATCAGGACATTCCAGAAAACCAGCACCTGGGTTCGCCCCAATGATAGGGACCCCGGCCCGAGATTGTACCCCCCGGCCGGCTGGTTGACCGGTAAAAAGGGGACAAAGAGGGAGACCATGAGGATAAAAGGAAAAATGATCAAAGAACGGGTCAGCACATAGCGAACCGGAATACGGGAAAGCCTCAGGGTGATTCCGATCAAGCCCAGATGAAAGAGAAAAACCGGCCAACACTGGGGGGGCGTCAGAACCGTAACAATCATTAAGGTCAGGAAAGAAAGGACCTTGGTCCGGGCATCCAGATTATGGATGACGCTGCCCAGATGGCTGTACCGATCTAAAAAGGAATGTTCCATATTCTTTTTTCTTTCTTTCTCACATTAAACCCTCATGACCCAGAGCACCAAAGCATGAAATGGGTTCAGGGTTTTCCCGCTTGAAACTTGCATCTTGCATCTTGAAACTTTATTTTCCTACCAACCGCTTATTCTTTTTTCCGCTTCAACAGCCGACCGAGCCCCCAGCCCAGAAGGACCATAGCCAGGGTCCCCAGCAAGCCGGACAGGGCGGTAGCCCAACCTTCATTAGGAATTCCCGGGATCTTATAGTCGGGAAAGGGAGAACGATCCCACCAGGTCACCCCGGATTGCCCGGCCTTCTTAATAAAACCCAGCTTCTCGGCTACCCTTTCCAGGCCGTCCGGCCAGGAGGAGGCCCAGGGTGAAAGAAAAAAAGCTATGATCACGGCTGCTAAAAAGCCCCAGAGCAGCAATCTTTTTTGAGATGGATTTCGGGTCGTCATAGCTGTTTGCGTTCCGGTACCGGTTTCTCCATTCTCCAGGTGCGGATTAAATCGGAACGGGCCGTCAAAACCGCGGACAAAACGGCTACGGTTATCAGCGCTTCCCCTATCCCGATCAAGGCATGAAAGCCAACCATGGATGGGATAACCAAAGAGAAGGGGGAAGTCCTGGAAAGGCCCAACTCAAGAGCACAAGCTAACGAGGCCAAGACTATTGAAAACCAGGAGGCTATAGCCGAGGCCGCGAGAAACCCCCTTCGGTTCGTTGGAAACAGGAATTGAAAAAAACGAAAAATCAGATAACTTCCCATTCCCCCGATCAATCCCATGTTGGCGATATTAGAACCTAAAGAAGTTATTCCCCCGTCGGCAAACCCCAGGCATTGCAAGATCAGGACCAGAGCAATAATGATAAAACTCAACCAGGGTCCCAACAGGATCGAAGCCAGGGCCGCTCCCAGGAAATGGCCGCTGGTACCCCCGGCTACGGGGAAATTGATCATTTGGGCCGCAAAGATAAAGGCCGCCGTTACCCCTACCAGAGGGATTTCCTTTTCGGTAAGTTCCTGCCTGGCCTTTTTAAGGGCCAGAGCCATAGTCAACCCCGAAAGGCCCACCGTGGTCAGGTTGATGGTATTACTTAAAAAACCATCCGGGATATGCATGGAATTCTTTCAATACCCAGTTTTTATTACTATTAAATGAAATGGCCCAAAATAAAAAAGGCCATGAAGGGTGTCAAGGGTACTCCTTGAGTTCAGCCTTCATGGCCTTTTATTGGAAATTACTATAATACGGTTCTCGAGTGCTGTCAAGCAAAAAGGGTCAGGCCCGGATCAAATTCTCAGGAGGCGACTTTTCTCCTTTACTCTTAATCCCTGATAGGTTAAAATATAAATCTGCTTCAATTCGGAATGGGCTTACTGGTCTATCCCCTCTCAATCCTCTGAATAAGGCCCTCCACCGGCAAGCAATTTTTCCCAATGTTTATTGAGGAGGTACCTGATTTTATTATGCCGAATTCAATTATTACCGGAACAGGCAGCTATATTCCAACCGAAAAGATCGCTAATGAGTATTTCCTGGGTCATGAATTTTATGGAGCCGACGGGAAGAAACTGGAAAGACCGAACCCCATTATTATTGAGAAGTTCAAGGAAATAACCTGTATCAATGAAAGGCGGTATGTGACCGATGACCTGGTCACCTCGGATATAGCCTTTTTAGCGGCCGAAGGCGCGCTGGAAGGCGTGGACCGGGAAACGCTTGATTACATCATTGTCGGTCAAAATTTCGGAGACATGAAGGCCGACAACCCCAGATCCGACACGTGTCCCACCATTGCATCCAGGGTAAAGCACAAGCTGAAGATAAAGAATCCTTACACTGTGGCCTATGACGTTCTCTTTGGCTGTCCGGGTTGGCTGCACGGGATGATCCAGGCCGATTACTATATCAGGTCCGGGGACGCCAAGAAGGTCCTGGTTATCGGGACAGAAACCCTGTCCAGGATTTCAGATCCCCATGACATAGACAGCATGATCTATTCCGATGGAGCCGGGGCCGTCCTGGTTGAAGCAACCGACCGGGAAGCCGGAATCCTGGCCCATGTTACCCGATCCGACACCTTTGACGAAGCCTATCTGTTACGCCTCGGCCCATCCTACAATCCCGATTATGACCGAAACCGGCTGTTTCTCAAGATGAACGGTCACGAGATCTACAAATATGCCGTCAAGACCGTTGCGGAGGCGGTAAAGCGAAGCCTGGATAAGGCCGGGTTTTCTTTGTCCGACGTCAAGAAGGTCTTGATACACCAGGCCAATCAAAAAATGGACGAAGCAATCCTGAAAAGGTTGTTAAAGTTATACCAGATAGAAAAAAGCCCGGTCGACATTATGCCTATGACGATTTCCTGGCTGGGGAACAGTTCTGTGGCCACCTTGCCTACTCTCTTTGATCTATTACAAAGGGGGAAGCTGAACAACCATGTTCTCCATTCGGGAGATCTGGCTGTTTTTGCTTCCGTTGGAGCCGGCATGAACATTAATTCCATGGTTTACAGGATGCCTTAATCCCGGCTAATCTTCAAAGAGCAGGCACAAAATACTCCGGGAAATATTAAGGATAGGGCTCTTGCTGCTGTTGAATACGGCATGGTAGAAACGCGTGTCGGCGATCGATCTGTTTAGAAAACCCTCTATGAACCGTTCGCGCAGCTTCTGGTTCTCAATCACCAGAGTTTTCGCTTCCTCAATGGGGATATCCAACCGTTGTTGGATGGACCGGATACGGTGCTCGATGGGCGCCTCGAGCCGGAAGTGGAAACAATTGGGGAGGTGCTGGGTTAAAATGGCTCCTCCCCGGCCGACGATGATGGCGTTTCCTCCGAGGGCGATCCGAATGACATAGCGGGCCAGGACCTGGTAGGCATCACTATGGGTAAGCATACCGGGGATCATCGTGACCAGGGCATCGAAGGCCTGGGAGGCATCGCCAAGGTTAGTCAGGAGACGTGCGGAGAGGGCCGTTTCACGGCTGACCTTTTCAATTAGAGTTTTGTCGAAGATCGTCCAGACATCCCCTGTCTTCTTTTCGAGGAGGTTCTGCACTGTTTCAGCCAGCGGAAAACTTTCACAGCCGAACTGCCGGGAAATGGTGATCGTCGGTTTCCGTTCGTGACGAGGTTCCTTCTTCAATTGCTCTTGGATCGCTATCCAGGTTGACAGCCGGCGGTCGATATTGGGGACCAGTTTCTCTGTAAACATGTTCAACCCCTCCTTTTATAATTTTATGATAAAATTATAAGAGATTTGGCTGAAAGGGGTCAAGAACAAAAAGCCCCTTGCGCCCCTTCATTTTCAGGCAACTTGTCTAATAATTTCTCCATGCTTTAAATGCGAAGGATTGGTTAACTTGATCTGAGGCAGATTTCCTGCAGACTGCCAACCTCTCATTTTAAAATAGAGGTTTTTCCTCCTTAAAATACAGTCTTTACCTTATCGCCTCCCCCGGTTGTTTTCATTAAGATATTCTTAAAATCCAAAATTACCTTGCCAACAACAGGAGGACATCATGTCCGGGATAAAAAAGGGGCTTTTCTTTATTTCATTTTTTGTAATCGGTTCTCTTCTGGTTCTGTCCTTTTATACCGAGAACCGGCAGGAGCAGAAATCCAACCAGGACCTATCCGATCCTGCCGCTTCCGAGGCCGGAAAGTCGACCCACAGGATTCATATCCACTATATCGGTCCTAAATCGGCCTCAGCCGCTTCTGAGACCGAAAAACAAACAGCCTATTCCTCCATGCCCGGGCCGGGCAAAAAAATCCCTCTTGGAAGCGGACATTATTTCCTTTACGGTTTCGACAAAAAACCCAAGCTGGGTATCGTAATCATGAAGGTCGAAGTCTTTACCCGAGAAGGCAAAAAAGATACCTCCTTTCAGATCAAGGCCGATGCCGATATGCCCTCCATGAGGGGAGCCCATGGAACAGGAGACCGGCCTTTTACCCTTTCCAAAAAAGGGGATTATCTCCTGCCGGTTGATATCGTTATGCCGGGCGATTGGGAAATAAGGCTGACCCTCGTTAAAGAGGGCAAGGTCATTTTCAGGGGGAGTCATGCCTTCAATGTTTAATCGCCTGTTTCTTGGCCTGTTGCTTTTAGCCCTCCCGAAAATGGCCCAGGCTGCCGACCACCTGCTTTATTTCGAAGCCCAGGGAATCGCCGGTTATTCTTCTCAACTGGAAAAACCGGTCTATTATTCCATGAACCCCGATGCCGAGATGCAGAAGCCGAGTATCGGCTTTGATTATCTGAAACGATTTTCAGGCGAATCCGGAGATTGGGGCACCTTTGCCCTTCAGGGTCGTCTGGCCCTGACCGTCGATGGAGAAGACAAAAGATTTGAGACCCAGTTCTACAATGCCTATTTTAAATTGAAAACCCCCGGACCTTATGTCTGGGTCGGACATAACCGTCCGGCTTTCGGCCTTTCCTCCTATTTCGACAGCCACGGCCTGATTTTGAGGACCCTGGCCATACAGGGTTTCGGTTATGACCGGGACTGGGGGGCAGGACTCTATCGGGATTTTTCCTGGGGGGATATCTCGGCCAGCGTCACCACCGGTACCGGGATGCCGGCCTATTTAAAAGGCAATTACATGACTGCGGCCCGAATCTCTTACGGGGTGTTGAGCCAGGACAATTTTAATTGCGGTTTTTCCCTGGGGTACGGCAATACCCTCGATACCATGGGTTATAATGTCAGGGACCCGGAGCCCAGACTGATGAGGCTGGCCAGTGCCGACCTGACCCTCCTTTGGAATAACTTCGAGCACCGGTTCGATCTCCTGGCCGGGGATTGGCTGGGAAATGACACCCACGCCCTGTTTTACCGGATAGGGATGAATCTGGATCCGGAAAACCGGCTTAAAATAGAGGCCCAGCCCACCTACTGGAAGTTCGGCAATGAAACGGATTTTCAGATGTCTTTCTGTTTTTCAAGCCAGGTAACCTCGGATCTGACGGTCCGTTTGATGCACACCTACGACCGCAACACCGATGATAACCGGTTTATTCTGCAGCTCTATTTTTACATGCCCCTGTTGTGAGATTCAAGGGCGCCACCAAGCATGAAAATGGGTTTTCCCAGACCTTGAACCCTGAACCTTGAACCTTGAACCGTATTTTCGAAATAAGGACCATCTTATGATCAAACAAACCCTATTGATCCTTCTTTTTCTTCTGACCGCCTCCGCAACGGCCTGGGGGGCGGTGGGATGCGATCTGAACGATCCTGACCGTGATGTAGCCAGACTCTTCCCGGAATCAACCGGCTATAAAACCATCTACACTTCGATTGTCCAAAAGGGTGGAGAAAAACTCCTGGCCAGGATTGAAACAAAACTGGGAGATAAATTCCACGGTATTTATGAGACCATCGACGTGCCATATACCATCTACGAAATATTCACCCACAAGAAAAAAGTCGGTTACATCCACGGAGTAAACCAGAAAGGCCAATTCGGGGGCATCCAGGTCTTTGTGGTCCTCGACCTGGAAGGACGCATCAAAGGCTTTTATATCCAGAAAATGACCAGCCAGTACGCCGGGAAATTGCGGGATGCCCGGTTCGGCCGGCAGTTCACCGGTTTGACCCTCAAGGATTTCGACTATTATGATGTTATCTCAGGAAAGACCTCCGGCAAGGTCGAGGCCATAAAAAATCCGGCCCCTGAAGCCGAGGCCGATTTTCGGGCCGCCCTGCGGGCCACGAAAAAAAACCTGATCCTGATGGACGAGTTTATCTACCACCCACAGACAGCTTCTTCTATTCCGGGGGGATCTCAAAAATGATTACTACCTTTCAAGTGGCCTACAAAAATCTGCTGCGAAAAAGGATCCGCAGCTTACTCACCCTGATCGGCATCGCCCTTTCTTCCTGGGTGCTGGTGAGCCTGTTGGGGTTCAATCAGGGTTATGAAACCGCGCTCAATAAAGATGTAGACAATATGGGGTTTCAATTGATGATCATGGCCAAAGGCTGCCCCTACGAAGCGGCTACCATGATGCTCAAAGGAGGGACCGGGCTCAAATATATGAAGGAGTCCATCGAGAAGGATGTGGCCAGAGAGCCTGAAGTGGAGAAGACCACGCCGATCCTCATGTCGGCGGTCCTCGACCCGAACAAAGGGGAAAGCGGCGGGGTGGCCGGATACTTCGGTGTGGAACCGGTAAGTTTCAGCGCAATGAAACCATTTCTCAAATTCAAGTTTGGCCAATGGTTTTCGGATCAAAACGCCTATGCGGCGGTTATGGGGTATGAGGCCGCCGAACTGGAGCAGCGTGAGGTTGGAGACATGATCCTGATGCCTGAGAAGAACATCCAGTTCAAGGTGGTCGGGATACTGGAAAGGACCGGGACCCAGGATGACGGAACCATCTTCGTACCCCTCAAGACCCTTCAGAAGATATTCAACAAACCCGATGAAATCACCACCTTAGGAATCAAAGTCAAAAAGGGGGTGAACAGCACCAAGCTGGAGGACAGGCTCTATCAGCTTCCGGATGTCCAGATCGTCAGCCTGGCCCAGGTGAAAGAAACCATCATGAATCTGATTTCCACAGCCAAGGTCATGGTCCTGTCTATAGCCCTCATAGCCATTCTGATCGCCATGGTCGGGGTAATCAACACGATTTTGACTTCGGTCTGGGAAAGGTTTCAGGAGATCGGCATTTTAAAGACCATTGGGGCCATGCCCTGGGACATCTTTAAACTGATTTGGATCGAAACCGTGATGCTTTGCACCACCGGAGGAATCCTGGGGGTCATCCTGGCCCTGATACTGGCAAGGGTAACCGATGTGGTGATCCGCAGTGTATTACCTTATGCCCCGGGCGGGGGCCTGGTCCTCATCGACCTGAAACTGATCGTTATCACCCTGGCCGGAATCATGGCTATCGGCCTTTTCAGCGGCATTTACCCGGCCTGGAAGGCCGGAAGGATCAGACCTTTAGAGGCGATCCGGGGAGACGTCGGAAGATGAGTCAAAATGGGTTATCCATAGAAACAAAAAACCTGGTCAAGGTCTATTCCCGCGGAAACGAGGAGGTCCTTTCGATCAATGATGTCTCCTTTGAGATCAACAAAGGGGACTTTATCTCGATTATCGGTCCATCGGGGTCCGGTAAAACGACCCTGATCAATCTCCTGGGCTGTCTCGACAACCCGACTTCCGGAGAACTTAATCTGGCAGGTCGGCCGATCTTCGGAAATGGAAAACGCCTTTCGGAAGGGGCGCTGACCAGGATCAGGAGGGAATTATTCGGATATATTTTCCAGAATTTCTACCTGATTCCGACCTTGACGGTCCTGGAAAATGTCCTGCTGCCCCTGACCTTTTTTCGCAAGCCCGGCACTGAGAAGGAGGCCGTCCGGCTTTTGGAACTCCTGGGGATGGATCACCGTAAAGACCACCTCCCAGGTCAGATCTCCGGTGGGGAGATGCAGAGGGTGGCCATAGCCAGGGCCATGGTCAATAAACCGGAGATACTCCTGGCCGATGAACCGACCGGAAACCTGGATACCAAGAGATCCATAGAAATAGTCCAGGTTTTAAAAGAACTCAACCGCACAGCCGGGTTGACCATCATCATGGTCACGCACAACCAGGATCTGGCCCGACAGGCCAACCGGTTGTTCGAAATGCGTGACGGCCGGATCGGGGAATTTGTAAATCGACAGGCACCTGCCGAATCAGGACCACTTCATAAAAGTGGCCCACCCCCAAAAACCTGAAAATAGATCCAAGATCCGAGTTTTTTCATACTTGGAACTTGCATCTTGCAACTTTATTCATGAAAATGGATTTTCCCGGACCTTGAACCCTGAACCTTGAACCTTAAACCGTATTTTCATGTTAAACAGGAGATACCCGATGAAAAAAATATTGATCCCGCTGGTTCTTTTTGTATTTACCGCACCAACCCTGGCCCTGGCCGATGCCAGGAGCGACTACCATGCCGAGTGCATAAAGTGTCACAGAGGAAGTGCCAAGACCAATTTAAGAAGGGCTAAGCTGTTGAAAATCGACCCCAGCAAACTCTACCTGAAAAACAGTAAAATGAACAAAGAGGAGATGATCGCTATCACCGAAAAAGGAAAGAACCAGATGCCCGGCTTTGAGAATAAGCTCACCAAGGAACAAATCACAGCCATAGTCGATTTCCTCATGATCTCAAAATAAAAACGATACCCCCAGAGTAAAATCCGTACTCATCATGCGGTAAATGGATATACCGGCGAAGAGCCCGTAGGACACAAGACAGATCAGGGCAAGTCTCTTCTGGATCATGGGCAGGCTGTGGGAAAGGCTCTTGATCCCTTTGAAAGGCATTAAAACCCCTACCCCCAGCCCTGAAACGACTCCGGCAAGCAGTGTCCCATAGAGCAGGTATCCGATGTATCCGTACTCTTTTTGCAAAATGCAAAATGGGCAGTGGTGGGTCGGAAGCTCGTAAAAATATAAGGATATGAACGAAATCAGCGAGACACAGGAAACAAGAAATAAAATTCCGCTGATCAAAGAGAAGAGACGGCCCAATTTCCCCATGGTCCAGTAAACAATGCCCAAAAAGAAGGTGAGGGCCAAACCGAAATAAAACCCAGCCATACCGGCCCTCACCGGCACTGAGGCTATATCCGAACTGACGCTGCTTCTTTCCGTACTGAACAGGCTCCCACAGCAGGAAGTGATTACATCCCCTTTTAATCCCAGGAAATAAAGGGTCTGAATGACGGATTCCGTGACCATCAATGGGGCGATGAAGAGCAAAAGAGCATATTTTTTCTTGATCAAAGGATAATCAAAGACCTGGTTGTCCGTATAATTAATAATAAGCCACAGACCCGCCAGAATGAAATTAAGAATCTTTAATAGAAAGGTCGGATAGCCGTAAGGATTGACGTTCAGGGTCCCGGCCGCACACATGGCCCCGACAAAGAGCCGGTGCAGGTTGTCGGCCGTGTAGATATAAAGAAAGAGCGAGCCGATTTGAAAAACAAGGACATAGGAAAGGATTGTGGAAATGAGGTAGGTGCTTCGTTCCAGCGCAAGCTGTTCCTCACTGCCGCTTAGTATATCCCAGCGCCTGATGATCCGAATCCCGAAGAAGGAAGCATAAAGGACCAGGCCGGAGATTAACAAGGAAACCAGGATAAGAGCGATGATAGCCGGGTGGAGGATCATCCAAGGCCACCATCGATCCGACCGTCGCGGACCGCTACCACCCGGTCAACCATAGAGGCCTCACAGACCAGAGGGTCGTGGCTGGCAATGACGGCGGTTTTACCCTGGTCCTTGAGGCGCTTGATAATCTCCATGAATTCCAGGGATAGTTTGCTGTCCAGATGGGCGGTCGGTTCATCGGCAATAAGGACCGGGGGATCATTCATCAAGGCCCTGGCGATGGCTACACGCTGGGCCTCTCCGCCGGAGAGCCATTCCACCCTGGCGGAAGCCCGTTTTGCCAGGCCGAAAAGACCTAAGAGTTCAAAAGCCCTTTTTCTAACCAGGCCATATTTTTCCCCCAAAGGATATGAAGGCAGCATAACGTTTTCCAAAACCGTGATCCCTTTTATCAGATTGAACTGCTGGAAGATAAAGCCGAAGGTCCGTCGTCTGATCTCGGTTAAAAACCGTTCGGGCAGGCTGGTAACTTCCACCTGGGCATTTCCCCCCATTTCCGGAAGCCCGAGATTGGCAACCGGCAACCCCTGCAAATGGATCCGGCCCGAGGTCGGCCTGGTCATACAACCTACGAGACTGAGGAGTGTGGTCTTACCAGACCCGCTCGGTCCTTTCAATACCGTGATCCGGTTTGCTTCCAGCCAAAGGGTTACCCCGTTGACGGCAATAAATTCATTTGTTTTACCCAGGTTGAATCCTTTTATCACGTTCATTAGCTGAATCATTTAAATTCCCCCACGTTCAACATTGATGACCTCTCTGATCGTCACCCCGGTAAAAGCCGGGGTCCAGACACCGTCTCGGTGGCAACCAGGAACCAGACCAATGAGCCTGGATTCCGGCTTTCGCCGGAATGACGGGGGCTACCAGTCCTTCAGTATTAGTCATTCCGGTTTCCTTTCCCATTCCCCATTCCGAAATCCGAAATCCGCATTCATCAGGTCCTCATCACCGAATCAGGATCGACGATAGCTGCCCTCCAGGACGGCACTATGGTGGTGATCGTGTAAGGCACTACCGTCAGAAAGAAAAGGACCGTAATCTGGTAGGGATCGAGAAAGGGTGTCAACCTGAAAGCCGGGTAGAGGACCGACCAGCCCTTGAGGGCCGGTGCGAACAAGAAGGCTGAAGAAAAGAAGATATGGGTATAGGCCAGGAGGATCCCGAGGCTGAAAGAAAAGAAGGAGACCAAAAGGCCTTCATATCCTCTGACTGTAATGACATCACCTGTTTCCCAGCCGATGGCTTTCAGAATGCCGATCTCCCTTCTTTCCTCGGCGCTGAGGCCGGAAGCCTTTTCCCAGGCAAAAATCACGAAGGCCAGAATAGCCATCATCAGCAAAATCACTACGATTCCACCCCGCCAGTCAAAAACCGAGTCATAAGTCCGGACCATCTCGTCCCGGATAATAGGGCGCGTATCCGGGAGCAGTTCTGAAATCTTGTTGGCTATGGTAATCAGCTCTTTGGGATTGCGCACGGTTACCACCAGGTCGGTCGCCTGTTCAGCCGACAACCCGAAGAGAACCCGGTAGTCGGCCTCGGAAAGGAGAACCAGATCGGAAGAAACCAGCTCCGATTCAGATGAAAGGACATCCTGGACGGTGAAGGTGTGGATGACCCCGTTATAGGCCCGGAAGGCCATCATGTCCTGGGGATAGATCCTGCGGCTCCTGGAGATCCCGTGGCCGATAATGATTTTTTCCGGAGGGATGGTGGTGTTTCGGGAAACCATAAGGGTATAATTGGCGCCAAGGGCCGAGTCGTAGAGATATCCCCACAGCCTCGCTTCGGCTGAGATGACCCCACGGATCTTCCTGATCTTTTCGAGATAGTCCATTGGAATGGGGGCATATCTGCCCTGCAACAACCGCTGGACAACCATTTCAGGGGCATCCTTCAGGATAAGAGCGGCTTCTTTTTTCATGGCGTGGGTAAAGAACATGGCCGATCCCAAGATAAAAACCACCAGGGTATAGACTAAAAGGAGACTGATGTTTTTGCCTTTCCTGCGCATCAGCGAGGAGAGGGTAAAATCAAGTATCATCCTCTGCTTTTCAATCCAGACGGCCATGCAATCTCCTTAGGGTTGGCGGCGGGCCGGCGATGGAGCCGGCCGGAAAATGTTCAAGGGAAAGGGGGTGATCCTGAAAAGCCGAATAGAGATCCGCCTGGGAAAGATGACGGGTGTAGCGGGCCTCGGTAAAAAGACACAGGTCGGTCAATTCCAGGTTTTTGACCACACCGGACAGGTGCCGGATTAAAGGAATATCGGTCTGTCGCTGCCAATAGGCCTGAACAAACATCAGCCCCACCAACAATAGACTTACCGCCCAAAGGGCCAGGCAGAGGCTCGATTTTCTCGGGGAAGATCGAACCTCGCCGGCCTTTTTCTGAAAGATTTTGCTAATCAAGGGTTTTGATGACCTCCGCTGTCACCTCAATGAATTTGAGGATCCGCTTTCCTTTGTGGTCCTTCAAAAACTCCCGGGCATCCGATTCCTTTTCCAAAGGGATCAATTCCCGCCCCATGGGCCCATAAACATCACTGCCCAGCACGTACCAGGCGGTTTTGGCGTTTATCGAGGAGAGTGCGTAGTAATCCTGTACCCAGATAGCCTCGATATCTTCTATTTTCTTTAAAGGGTTGTACCGCTTCAGGTCAAAAAAATATTTGAACATATCTTTCTGGCCATCGAAAAAGGCACGAGAGCCGTCCTTGAACACAACGGCACTCGTCCAATCCGGATACTTGGTAATAAACATGCCGCAGACCGGGCATTTATCTTTGAGCGTCGGCTTCGGCATCCCTTTTTCGGCTGCCTCGCACAGAGAACCCGACAAGATAAAACAGAGGATGCTCAAGACCAGCAGCTTCCGGGTAAACCCGGATACCGGGTTTCTAATGTCCTTCATTATTTCTTCTCCATTTGGTGCATTCTCTTCATCTTCCTTCTCTCCCGGATCATCCTGGTGTCGGCGCTTAAGTCCTTATAAGCGGCTTCCAGGGCCTCATCAAATCCTGCCAGGCTGCCTCCGTGTTCCTGCCGGTATTTCTCCGCATCTTCCTTTTTGGCAAAGGCCCACTTGGCATTTCTGGTCATTACACCGGGTTTGTCCCCTCCGATAACCCAAAAGGCCGTTTCGGCGTCGATTAAAACCTTGGTCCCGTAATCCCCCACACGGATCACCTTCGGTTTCTTGTCCAGATTCAAGGCCAGATCCACGGCAGTGCAATGAAGACTGCACGTCCCCACACTGGAGCCGTCGTCATATTCAATAAGCATCCTGCTGTGGGCAAACATCTCGCGGTTCATGCCGCAATACTTGCAGGACGGTAAATCCTTTACATCGTTGCCGTAGGCCCAAAGGGCGCTGCCGGCGATGAAACAACATACCATCAGCATTGAG